>NZ_ABCY02000001.1:608862-913294 GCF_000170955.2 Borreliella valaisiana VS116
TATTAAAGTAGGGGATGTAGTAGTGTCTTCAGAGGTTGCATATCATGATGTTGATTTGACTAAGTTTGGACACAAGGTGGGTCAGCTTGGAGAGGGATTGCCCCAAAAATTTGTTGCCAATAAGAATTTGGTTAATAAGGCTAAAGAGGCCGTTAAATCCAAGATTAAAGGTTCTAATACATATTCAGGATTAATAGTCTCAGGAGATCAGTTTATTGGCCCAACTTATATGAATAAAATTATAGAAAACTTTAAAGATGTAATAGCTGTGGAGATGGTAGGTGCGGCAATAGGGCATGTTTCTTATATGTTTAATGTACCTTTTATAGTGATTAGGTCCATATCTGACATTATAAATAAAGAAGGAAATGAAGTTGAATATAATAAATTTTTAAAATTAGCTGCCTTTAATTCAGCTAAAGTTGTACAAGAAATTTTAAGGATTCTTTAAAAAATATTTAATTTTTATAATCGAAAATTATGCGTGAGAGAAGATTTTTTTATTTTAAAAATGTTTTCTACGCATTTGTAAATTTGTGTTGTTTTTTTTTATAAAATGTTTTGTTTAAAGGATTATATTTTTAAGAGAGCAAAAATATTTGTAAAAGAGAATAAGTTTAATGCCAGTGTAGTTTATCCCGAAAGTAGTGATTCCAGAGTTTTGAAGGCAGCTGTTATTGTTTTGCAAAAAAATCTTGCAAGCTCAATTATTTTGATAGGTAAAAAGGATCCTGTTATTAATTCTTTAAAAGAGTTTTCTAATTGTAATTCTATTTTAGAAAGAATAGAAGTTGTTGATCCTAATTCTTTCCCAGACATTGAAATGTATTTGGATGAATATTGGAGTTTGCTAAAACTAAAAGGAGTTACTAGAAAGAGTTTAAAAACTCAAGTTTTAGATGAAATTACTTTTGCTATGCTTATGGTAAGACTTGGTTATGTCAAGTCTTGTGTTTGTGGTGCTATTTCAACTTCCGCTAAGGTTTTGTCTAATGCTTTGAGAATAATTCCTAAATCTAATGGTGTTAAAATCATATCATCTTTTATGATTATGGATACTTTGAATATTGCTCGTAATGTTGATTTTTGTTTTGGACATAATGGAATTTTATTTTTTGCAGATTGTTCTGTGGTAGTCAATCCCAATTCTTTAGAGCTTGCAGAAATTGCATTGCAAAGTGCTAAATCTTTTAAAGATATTTTAAATGTAAATCCTAAGGTTGCGCTTTTAAGTTTTTCAACAAAAGGATCTTCTAATGCTAGAGAAACTGAAAAAGTAAAGAGTGCTTTAAATATTGTGAAAAATAAAGAGAGTGATTTGCTTGTTGATGGGGAACTTCAACTTGATTCAGCTATAATTAAAAATGTCGCAGAGAAAAAATGCAGAGAATCTTTGGTAGCAGGTTCTGCCAATGTTTTAATATTTCCTAATTTAGATGCTGGGAATATTGGTTATAAATTAGTAGAGAGATTTGCTTTTGCTAAGGCCTACGGTCCTTTTTTGCAAGGCTTTTCCAAGCCCATTAGTGATCTTTCAAGGGGTTGTTCTGTTGATGAAATTGTATTTGCAAGTGCTTTAATGATAAGTAGTTAAAGTGTTAGAAATTTGTATAAATTCTTCAACAGAAATGTTTTCAGGTCTTTTGTCTAAATATTCTTTTAAAAAATTTTCTCTTAAAGTATCTTTATTTGCGATGAAATTAATAATAGTGTTTTTCAATTTTTTTCTTCTATTTGAGAATACAGTTCTAATCAATTTGTTGAATTCTTTAAAATCTTTTATGTTATTTTCTTTAGGAATTAATTTTAGTGTTGTAGACCTAACTTTAGGTACAGGATAAAAATTGTGTTCTCCTATGTCTATTATTTTAATTACTGTGAAGTGTGATTGTACTAAAACTGTAAATGAAGAATAGTTTTTGCTATTTATTTTTGCAGTTATTCTGTCTGCCAATTCTTTTTGTACTGTGAATACCATTTCTTTTAAAAAATTTTCTTCAATTAATTTAGATATTACTTTTGATGCAATGTTATATGGTAAATTTGAAAATATTTTATCAATATTTTTGTTTTCGTTTGTATATTTTTTTAAAAAATCCCCTTTTATCAGTTTAAAGTTTTTTAATTTTCCAAATTTTTCATTTAATATTTCTGAATATTTTAAGTCAATTTCAAATGCTGTTAAAAGATTAGTTTTTTTTAATAAAATATCAGTCATTGCGCCAAGACCTGGACCAATTTCCCAGATTTTTTCATTTTCTTTTATATCTAAGCTTTCTATTATTTTTTGCCTTATGTTTTCATTGATTAGATAGTTTTGTCCCCACAATTTTCTTGGAGCTATTTTTCTTTCTTTTAATGTTTGTTTTATGCTAGTTATACTGTTATAGTTAATTTTCATAGATAAAAGAGATAGTAGCATATTATTCATTATTTGGCAGCTATTTTTAAATTATTTTGAATTTTTTTTAGCTTCGTTATTATAAATAATGCAAGTTATAAGAAGAATACTTAATGTTAAAAATATAGGTATTTGGTGATGCTTGACTATAAAGAATTTGCTAAAAAATGTTGCTGTAATTTTTATTGTTTGGAATATGTAGGCATTTATAAGGTCAAAGAGAAAAAATAAATTTAAGCTTAAAAAGTAAGTTATTAAGCTTAATATTGTTATTGCTAAGAAAATTAATGTTAATGGAATAATTATTAAGTTTGACAATACTGAGATTGGTGTTAGATCAAAATTGTTAACATAAATTACTGGTGAAGTGAATATTTGAATAAAAAATGTTGTAAGCATTGATGATGTTAACTTGTTAAGATCGTATCTATTTTTTAAATAAACTGATGCTGATATCCCTATTGTTGCAAGATAGGAAAGCTGAAATCCTATTGAATTTAGTGTCTCGGGCAATGCGATAGCATTTATTATAAAACTAATAGATATACAACTTATTAAATTGATCTTTCCGTAAATTAGTTTATATATTATAAGAGATTCTGTCATTAGAAATGCTCTTAGTGTTGAAGGTGTAAATCCAGTTAATATTAGATAATTTAATAAAATTATGCTTAGTATCAAGTATTTTAATTTTTCATTTGTGATTATTAAAAGTAAATAGTAAGTTATTAAACTTATTAGATAAAAATGTAGTCCAGACACCACTAAAATGTGAGCAATGCCCGCATTTTGAAATAATATTTTTTCATATTTTATTATTTCTGATTTGATATTCAAAATTATTGTTTTTGAAAAATGGGAATAACTAGGATTTAATGCAGCAAAAAAATTATTTAAAGTGTTTGTATATTTTTCTCTAAGCTTGGCAAAAAAGGGTCTTTTAATAAGTTTTATTTTTTGGTTTTCAATTTTAATGATATCTCCGATTTTGTAAATATTTTTAATATTTTTGAAGTTAAATTTGTGTGTGTTTGCTGTATTGTCAATTACTTCGATAATGGTTTTTGAATCTTTTTTTAAATTCTTAATGTTTATTATTTGATAAACATTTTTTTTTAATGTTTTAAAATTTAATCTGGCTTGAAAACTTAATAGCGATATTGTTCAAAAAATAAAACTAATTGCCAAGTGTTTATTATTTTTTATTATAAAAAATAATGCTAATATTGCATTAAAATAAATCAAATTAAGTTTTAAATAGTATTGAATTGATAAATTAATTGAAATAAAGATAAATATTAAAATCATTTATAATATTCCTATTTTTTATTTATAAATAATTATTTATTGAATTTTAATTTGTTTTGATTAATCAATCAATAATCATTCATTGACAATTAATAATTATTTACTTACAATACTTTATGCAATTGTTAAAAAATAAATATCCATTCAAGCGAGCTTTGCTTGAACTTTTTTTGGTCTATGTTGTTATTTATCTTGCTTCTCCTTTTGAAAATGTTACTTCAGAATTTTGGAATGTTAGTAAAAACCATTTTTATTTTTGGATTTCAAGATCTTTTTTAATTATTTTTATAGTTTATTTTTTTAAACTTACCAGTTCTTATGATGATTTTAGAGTAGAGTTTTTTATTCCTAAATTTAAATTTATTTTTATTTGGGAATCTATTTTAATTTTTATTAAAACAATATTGGTTGCAATGATATTCATTTTTTTTCTAGCTTTTTTACTTGAATATTTGTTGCCAGAATCGGTATTTATCTACTATTTTCAAGACAATGTTGGATTTAATTGGAAAATTAGCAGTAAAATAGCATTTTTTTTAATGATTTTTACCTCTTTTTTTACAGGAGCTTTTGAAGAGTTATTTTATAGGGCTTTTGTTATTACCAAATTTACACAAATGGGATTTCCTGTTGCAGTTACTGTTTTTCTCAGCAGTATGTTTTTTGCTTATGGGCATTTATATTATGGAATTTTGGGATTTTTGGTTACATTTATATTAGGAATATTTTTTGCTTTTACTTATTTAAGGTATAAAAATGTATATTATATGATTTTTATACATAGTTTTTATAATATTATTGTTAGTAGTCTATTGCTTTTTTTGAATTAATTTTAAATTTATTTGAGGGGGATTTATGAGAGATACTATACCTAAGCGTTTTAAAGAGGTAGTGACCCTTTATAGTGAGCTTGATATTTTTCTATATAAGGAAGGGGAGTCTAAAAGTTTTAAGAAGCAAATATACGCCGATTTTTGGAATGAAGTAAAAAGGGTAGCTTCTGGGCTTTTGCATTATGGCATTAAAAGAGGAGAGAAAGTTGTAATTATTTCTGATTCTAGGAGGG
This sequence comes from Borreliella valaisiana VS116, assembly GCF_000170955.2. Taxonomy (NCBI): domain Bacteria; kingdom Pseudomonadati; phylum Spirochaetota; class Spirochaetia; order Spirochaetales; family Borreliaceae; genus Borreliella; species Borreliella valaisiana. The sequence continues at coordinate 613,638 of NZ_ABCY02000001.1, forward strand.
AGTGGATAATAATTGATGTTGCTACTTTGGGGTTGGGTTGTGTTGATGTTCCTAGGGGAAATGATTCTTCTGAGGATGAATTAGCTTATATTATTAACCATTCTGAATCTACTTTTATTTTTGTTGAAAACAATAAACAGCTCCAAAAAGTTTTATCCAAAAAACACGATCTTAAATTGGTGAGGTGCATTGTTGTTATTGATGATGATAAATCTTATGAAGAAAAAATGGGGAATATTACTGTATTTTCTTACAAAAAATTACTAGAACTTGGAGCTGAGTATTTAAAGGCTAATCCAAAATCATTTGATATGGAGATTGAAAAAGGTTCTTCAGAAGATATTGCAACTATAATATATACTTCTGGTACAACGGGTATGCCAAAGGGAGTAATGTTGAGACATGAATCTTTTATTTTTCAATTAGATAGACTTTATGATTATCTTCCAACACTTAAGCCCGGCAAGATAATGATTTCTATTCTTCCCCTTTGGCATTCTTTTGAGAGGGCTTGTGAATATATAGTTGCTTTAAAAGGCATAGCAATTGCATATTYAAAGCCCATAGGTCCGGTTTTGTTAAAAGATTTTTTACTTTTAAATCCCCAGATGATTATTTCTGTACCTAGAATTTGGGAAGGTATAAGAATAGGTATTATTAAAAAGGTGTCAGAATCTTTGATTAAGAAACTTATGTTTGGAGGATTTTTAAAAACCGGAATTGTTTATGAAAAGTTTAAGGAAAAATTTTTAGGTTTTTCGCCTGTTTATAAAAAATCCAATTTGTTTATTGTGCTTTTTTCAAAATTATTTTTATTTGGTGGGATCATTTTAATTTTTCCTGTTAAATTATTGGGTGATATTTTGGTATTTAAAAAAATAAAAAATGCCCTTGGGAAAAATTTTGAATTTGGTGTTTCTGGTGGTGGGGCGTTGGTTGATTATGTTGATTATTTTTTTAAGGCTGTAGGAATTAAAGTTCTTGAAGGTTATGGTCTTACCGAAACGGGTCCTATTTTGAGTGTTAGGCGTCTTAAAGGTCCCGTAGCAAGAACTGTAGGTCCTATTTTACCAGATGTTGAATATAAAGTAGTTGGAATTGATGGAGAAGTTTTGTCTTATGGGGAAAAGGGTGAGCTTTGGGTAAGATCACCACAAATAATGAGTGGTTACTTTAAGGATAAGGCCAAGACCAACGAAGTTTTAACAGAAGATGGTTGGTTTAACACTGGGGATTTAGTTAAATTGACAATTAATAATGAAATTTCAATTGTTGGTAGAAGCAAAGACACAATTGTTCTCAGAGGGGGGGAAAATATTGAGCCCGAGCCTCTTGAGAGAGTTTTGAGCAAATCTTTATTTATTGAAAATATTATGATTGTTGGTCAGGATCAAAAATTTTTAGGAGCCGTTATTGTGCCTAATTTTGATAATCTTGAAAAGTGGGCAAACTCTAGCGGAGTGTCTTTTTCTTCTAGGGATGATTTATTAATTAATGAGGAAGTTAACAAACTTTATTCTAAGCATATCTCAGATACTATTAATACCAAATTAGGTTTTAAAAATTTTGAAAAAATAGTAGGCTTTGTTTTGCTCCCGAATTCTTTTTCAATTGGTGAAGAGCTTACCAATACCCTTAAGTTAAAAAGATATTATATATCTCAAAAGTATGAAGATAAAATAAGATTAATTTTTAGCAAAAGTGACCTAGATTTAAACGGATATTAGACAAGAAAATTTTACAAAATTTTCTTGTCTACATTTTTAACATATAAGGAATATTGAGTAGATACATGCAATTTTTTATTGTTTGTAATATAGCTTTTAAAAATTCTATTCTTGCAGCTGTCAAATCAGTATTGTTTATGTCTATTACTTTAACTTCTTGATAGTATGCGCTAAAATGCTTTGCAAGTGAGTATGAATAACTGGTAAGTATTGAAGGGTTTAAATCTTTTACCGCTTTGATTATATTTTCTTCTAATTCTGATATAATTTTAATAATTTCCCACTCTTTTTCATGTTTTAAAAGTTCAAGGTTGATTTTTTCCATTATGGGAATAGAAAGTGTATTATATTTTTCAAGAATACTATTAATTCTTGCTCCAACGTATTGGATATATGGACCAGAATTTCCTGTAAAAGATAGACTTTCTTTTTTATTAAATACAATATCTTTATGTACAGCTGATTTTAGTAGATAATAGTGAATTGCTCCTAATGCAATATTTAAAGCAATTTTTTTGGCATTCTCTTTATCCTCAATTTTTTGTGTAATTTCAGGTGCTGTTGATTCGGCTAGGTCTAAGATTAAATTATCCGCGTCAATTACATTACCTTCTCTTGATTTCATTTTGCCATCAATAAGATTGACCATTCCGTGTGACAAATGAATAAGTTTTTGATTTTTAGAAATTCCCAATTTTTCTGCTACAAAAAATAAACTTTTGAAATGCTGAATTTGTTCACTTCCAACCACATAAATCATTTCGTCAAAATTAAATTCTTTTATTCTAACTGTTATATTTCCTAAATCTTGGGTAAGATAGATAGATGTTCCGTTTGGTCTTATGAGTACTTTTTGTTTTACTTCAGTATCTGCTTTTTCATTCGAATCTAAGGGCAAATCAATGCATATTGCGCCATCTTCTCGTTTGTAGCAAAGTCCTTTTTCAAGTCCTTCTAATACGACGTTTTTTCCAATTTCAAAAATTTCACTTTCAAGGTAAATTTTATCAAATGAGGTGTTTGTAATTTTGTATGTTTCTTTTATTCCTTCAATTGCCCATTTATTTAGCTTTTTCCAAAGTTCAATTGTGTTTACATCTTTTTGTTCCCATTTTAAGAGTAGATCTTGAATTTCGTTTTCAGCATTTTCATTTTCTTGTGAGTATTTGTTGTATTTAACATAAAAATCGCCAATTAAATGGTCTCCTTTTTTTAAAGCTTTTTCTGGGGTAATGTCATTTCCAAATTTTTTGTACGCAAGCATTGATTTGCAAATATGAACCCCACGATCGTTTATTAAGTTTATTTTTGTAATTTTTGCACCCACAGCTTTTAATATTCTTGAGAGGCTTTCTCCTATTACGTCATTTCTAAGATGTCCCACATGCAGTGGCTTGTTTGTATTTGGTGATGAAAATTCTAATATTATTTTTTTATTGTCTAGATATTTGCTTGTTCCATAGGTATCTTTTTGGGTATTTACCATTTGTATTGTATTGTTAATATATTCTTTTCTAGAAAATTTGATGTTTAAGTAAGGCCCCATGGCTTTAATTTCGTATTTATCTTTAAGAGTTTTTATTATTTCTTCAGAGATAGTTGCAATGGAAAGTTGCAAAGTTTTGCTAAGTTCAAATATTAATATGGAAATATCCCCTAAATCACTTTTGGGAGGTTTTTGAATATTTATATTGATTTTGTCTAGCTTTATGTTTTTTGATAATGCTAGATTGGAAACTATAGTGCTAATTTCGGTTTTAATCTGTTTTTTAACATTTTTAATCATTTTTTTCCTCTTTAACGCTTGTTAACATATTAATTAATAATAAAATTAAAGACGCTGCAATAAAAATGTTTGAGCTGTAGGTTGACATTTTTACATTCGCAAGATTTTTTATTATGGGGATTTCTTTGTTAAAAAGTTTTAAATTCCCTGTGTTTAATATTTCTCTAATAAGTGCAATTGTTGAGCTTAGAACAATGAAAATTAAAATTGGATTTTTAGAATATTTAATTACCATTGATGGATTTTTTAGAATTTTAAAAGGCTCGTTTTTATGAAATGATATTATTATGGCTATTAAAATGGGTATTGAAAATTTGAATTCTTTGTATAAGGTTGGTGTTAAATAGAGCATGAATAAGTAAGTTAGACTAGTAAAAATTCCTATTATTAATAGATATATTCCTAATATATGGTTTTTATGGTTTTTAAGTTCTATTTGATTGATTATTAAGGCAGGAAATATAATGCATATTGAAATCCAAACAGATACAATACTAGCGTCTAAAAAATTTTTTGTATAAGTAAAAATAGGAAATAACATTAAATGACTTTTAAGATATTTTTCAGTGTTATAAAATAGTTTTTTTTGCATATTATTCCCTTTTTATCTATTTTATTTGGTTTTAAATTGATTTGTACTCTCACTAATTCCAGAAATGTGACTTGAGTTTGTAGTTCCTAAAACTTTAATACGCCCAATTGCTTCTACTAATTTATTAATCTCTTCTTTTAAGCCTTTCATTGAGCTTGAGACCGTAATATTAATTTCCCCTAATAGTTTAACAGTATTAATGATTTCTTTGTTGCCTCTAAACATATCATTTGAGCCAATTTTTACTTCATATGTTATTTCTCTCATTGTATTTAAAGCCTTTAAAATTTCTTGGCTACCTATTGATTGCTCTTGCATTGTATGATTTATTTCTTCTATTACTTGAACAACTAGATTTATTGAATCGAATATTTGGTTGAAAGCTTTATTTGTTAATTCAGAAGTGTTTACGGTTTTGGTTATTGAATCCATTATTTCGTTAATTGATGAAGCAACAGATTCTGATTGTGATGTTACTTGTTCTGCTAGGTCTTTTATTTCTTCTGCAACAATAGCAAATCCTTTTCCAGCTTCCCCAGCATGAGATGCTTCAATTGCAGCGTTCATTGAGAGCAAGTTGGTTTGACTAGCTATAGATGAAATTAGAGAGTTTGCTTCTTGTAATCTTGTTGAGTTTTTGAAAATCTCTTTGATTTGAGTAATAACTTCTTCTTGTTTTTTTCGCCCATCATCAGAGAATCTTTTTAGTTCTTCTGTGCTTTTTGCAGCTTTTTGAGTTATTTCTGTTATTGATTGTATTCCCCCTATCATTTCTTCGATAGCTGATGAAGATTGCTCAACGCTTGCAGCTTGAGTTTCAATGGAGTTATCAAGAGATGAAATATTTTTTGAAAGACTTTCAATTACGTTTGTTGTATTAGAGATAAATTCTACTTGTTTTTCTACTTCTTCTTGTGTTTTTTCTATGTATTGATTTGAATTTTTTATTGTATTGTGGGTTTTGTTTATTTCACTAAATAAATGATCTCCGTTTTCTTTCAACAGTTTCACTCTTTCTTGTAATGAATTTATTACATTTTTAAGATTTTCAATAAAATGACCAAAAAGATTTATTGTTGAACTTATTGAATCTTTACCTTTTGATTCGACTTTAAATGTCAAGTCGCCGTTTTTAACTTTTGGAATGACAACATTGAGTTTATCTATTTTTGATATTATTAAAGTTTTTATGGTTGATATCATGATTAATATAAAGATTATTACTAAGATAAATATAATAGAAAGTGAAATCAATCTCATATTTTTAAATTCTTTTGAAAATATGTTATTATAATCTATTTTTATTCCTAAGTACCAATGAGATGTTGCTATTCTTGCTAAGGAGATTATTTCATTTGAATTACTTGTATTGTAATTTGCTTTTCCTTGAGATAATGCGCTTAATATTTGAGTTAATGTTTTTAGGTTAAAGCTAAATATGTGTTTTATGTTTTTCAAAACCTCATCTTTTCCTCCAAATGCATCTCCGCTGCTGTTTATTATGTATACATTAAAGTATTTTGATGAGTTTTGGCTGCTTGCATTTTGTTCTAGTAATGAATTTTCCAACAGAAGTAAAAGATATTCTTTTAATTCAGCAATTTTTTCTGAAATGTCAGCATATAAAATAATATATCCAATGTTAGATTTTTTTGAATCTGTTATTTTATATGCTATTGGAATATAAAAATTGTTATTTATTTTTGCTAAACTGTTGTGAAGAATTGAAATTTGAAATGTAGTGATAGCTTTGCCCAAAAGCAATTCTTTTAAGCTCATATATTGACCGTTTCTTTTTTTTTCACTTGATGCGATTATGTATCCATCTTTGTTTGCATATTCTATTATTTTAATAAAGGATGGAAGTGTAACTAAAATCTTGTCAGATACTAAGTGTTCCTCACTTTTGTTATTTAGAATTGCAGATTTATAATCATACCTAGCTGTTAATGTACTTAAAGATTTTATTATTTCTTTAGATTCATCAGAAAAGCTTTTAATCATTGCTTGGTTAATGAATTTTGTAAAGTCTTGAAGTTCTTTTGTTATAATTTTTTTGTATCCCTGATCTAGTAGTAAGAAGGTTGTTGCAATAATTATTATTGTATATGCCAAAATTATAAAATTGAATTTATAAAAAAGGTTGGAGTTAAGTTTCTTTTTTTTCACTAAGTCCCCTCAAAATTTTTATTTTTCATAAAATTTTAAAATATTGAATTTTTAGTATTCTACATGTTTTATTATATAATTATATATGCATGAGCTAAATAATAAAATAATTATTTGCAAATATTTGGGGATTTAATTTTTAAGATTCAGAAAGAAAGTCTAATTTGCCAATTATTATTATTAGTAATTATTTATATGTGATTTATAAAGGTGAAAGTTTTGTTTTAAGATTTTAATCACGTTAATGTTATTTTTGGAGAACTTTTATGACCGATGAGAATTTAATCGATGTTAATCTGAAAAATACTAAACGATTTCTCTACGTAGTTTTATTTGGATTTATTATTTTTAATTTTATATTTATAGGCTATTCTTATGTGAATTATAAAAATGAATATTTGGATCGCTTTAAATTTGATGCCAAGCTGTTTTTAAACAGTGTGTCTACTGTTATTAAGTCCAAGTATTTGGAATCTTCTAGGTTTCTTGAAGAGCTTGTAAAAGATAGCTACAGGTTTGGTATACTGGTGAATTCTTCAAAGAGCTTCCTTTTGTCTTCAAGTTTAAAATTTGGTGATAGTTTAGATGAAAATAGCGATTTGTTTTTAAAGTCAAGAGAATTCAGCGCCATAGATAAAATTTTTAAAACTATTCCTGTATCAGAAAATTCACTCGAAGGTATATTCTATATTCCTATAGGTAAGAATGTTTTAATATCAAATTCAAATTTTTCATCTTTGGGCTTAAAAGATGTTAGATTAGATCCAATTTATTCTGTTCCTGTAGAAAAAAATTCTAAATATTATTCAAGGTACATGAGAATAGATGGAAAAATTTATTCTGTAGTAAGTTTTCCAGTTAGGAATTCTGTTACAACATTGGGTGTGATAGGGATTTTAATATGTTTTGATGAGTTGTTTGATAGTATTGAAAATCAGCTATATTCTTCTCTTAAATCCAGCAATAAGAATTATAATTTTTTTATGCTTGATAGAAATTATATGCCCATTTTTTTAAATTTTAATAATCTTAAGGACAAATCTTTTTCTACAAGTTATAGCGAGAATGTTTTGAGTAAAGTTATAGCTTATGCTAAAAAAGATTCTTCTGTTTCTCAATACACTTTTAATTATGAAAGCGATTTTTATCTTTTGGACTTTGTAAAAACTGATGATTTTTTGATTCAAGGATTGATTTTAAATGCCAATTCTATTCCTATTATGTTTAAGTCAAATTGGATTGTATTTTCTATATTTTTATTGACATCTTTTGCTATTATTTTTTATTTGTGTAATACCTTTATTTTTTCATTAATTAATGATTTTAACAAAATTGTTGAGTATCAAAAATTAAAAAATGATCCTTTTCGTCTTGATTCTCCTTTGGAGGTTAAGTATTCTTCAGCTATTATTTCTTATATTAGTTCAAAGCTAGACAGACTGTCTTCTAAGAATAACGAATCTTTCGAGAAGATAAAATTTTATTCTGAAGATGTAAATGATTATTTGAAACAAATAGAAGCTGCTATATTAAATACTGAGAGTATAGATGCTAGCGTTGTAGCTTATGAGCAACTAAGAGATACTTTTTCTAGATTTGAAAAGTCAATCGTTGATATTTCAAAAGGCTTTGAAGCTGTTGTTGATCCTATTAATGACCACAATAAGCATATGTCAGAAATCTCCTCAAATTTTGAAGAGAATGTTAGTTTTTTTTATAGTATAGATAAAAATTTAGAAATTTTTAATAAAGTTGCTACTACAAATTCTGCTGATATTGAAAATATTAAAAGTAAAGTTTTTGATTTAAATGTTGTTTTTGAAAATGTGAATAAAAATTTTGCAGATCTTTTGTCTCAAACGAACAGCTTGCAAAGTGCAAATAAACTTTTAGTTTCAATTTCAGCTCAGACCAATATGCTTGCTATGAATGCAGCAATTGAAGCAGCAAAAGCAGGTGATGCAGGTAAAAGTTTTGCAGTTGTTGCTGAAGAAATTAGAAAGCTTGCTATTAATTCTGGAAAATATTCTAAAACCATTAAAGATGAACTTAAAACGGTTGATGGCATTATTGCATTAATTAATTCAGAGATTGATACAATTTATAAAAATTTTATGGATATTCAAGATAATGTGGACGGCAATTTTTCAAGACATGAGAAAGTAGATCTTACTCTTGCTAAGCATTTTAAAGAAATCGGTGAATTTAAGGAAAGGTATTTGTCTCACGATACTAAGATCAGAGATGCTAAGAATATGTATAAGGAAATATTTAATAACCATTTTTTTGTTAGCAGCAAGTTTAACAACTTTAGTCAGGATTTAAAAGAGTTTGAAGTTTCTAAGATGAATTTGGAGGCAATAAGTTCTCTTCAAGAATATTCATCTTTGGTAAAATCTTGCAAGGATAAAATATTAAAGACAAAGGAATTGATTCAAAAAATTAATGATGAGATTAAGGATATTCTTTTTTAGCTTTTCTGATTTTTAAATCCTATGTAAAGAACTTCTTCTTCGAGTAAAAGCCCAGTTTTCAAGTAGACTTCAGTTTTTACTTTTTCAATTAAGCTTTTTACGTCATTGGAAGTGGCATTGTTAATGTTGATAATAAAGTTTCCATGGTATTTGGATACTGTAGCGCCCCCAATGCTTAGTCCTTTGAGTTTGCACTCTTCAATTATTTGTCCACTAGGCTTAAGAAATGCTTTATTGTTTTTAAAAGTGCTCCCACCACTTGGGAATAAATAGTGACCTTTATCCATTCGTGCTTGTTTGTTTTTATTCATTTTTTCTTCAATAATTTTCTTATTTTCTTTTTTTAAATTCAATTCAATTTTTAATATGAAAAAGTTTTTATTTTGAAAAGGCGATTTTTTATACCCAAAGTCTTCTTTTTTTAATTCTTTACAAATGATTTTTCCTTTGTCATTTATAAATGTAATTTTTTTTAGTATTTCAGAGATTTCATTTCCAAAGCATCTAGCATTCATCCATACAGCGCCTCCTAGTGTTCCGGGTAGTCCATAGATAAATTCTAGGCCACTTAAACTGTTGTCGAGCGCAATTTTACATAAATTTTCGAAATTTGCACCACATTCAGCGACAATTTTATTGTCGTGAATTTCTATTCTGTTTAGATGTCCGGTGTACATTATCGGGAAATCAAGTTCTTTCTCGTCATTGACTAAAATATTGGATCCCCCACCAAGAATAAATAGTTTAATTTTTTCTTCTATTGCTGCTTTAAAAATATTTTTAGCTTCTTGAATATTTTTAGGAATGAGAAATAATTTCGAAATGTTTCCAATTTTATATGTTGTATAGTCAGTCAGATTTTTTGTTTGAGGCTTTGTATTGATTTTTTTAAAGAAATTATTTAGGCTTTTAAACATACTTACTTAATAATAGATTAAGCTTTTTATTTTTTCAATTTTGAGAAATGGATGATTTTAAAAGTATATAATACTAGAACAAAGGATTTTTCAGAGTTAACAAATTTTGATGATGTTAAACTGTATGCTTGCGGGCCTACTGTTTATAATTATGCGCACATTGGAAATTTTAGAACTTATATTTTTGGGGATTTATTAATTAAAACTTTAAGGTTTTTAGGGTATAAAGTTAATTATGCAATGAATATTACAGATATTGGGCATTTAACAGGCGATTTTGATGATGGAGAAGATAAAGTTGCTAAAACCGCAAGAGAGAAGGGTCTTACAGTTTATGAGATTAGTGAATTTTTTACGGAAGCTTTTTTTAAGGATTGTAGAAAATTAAATGTTACATATCCTGATAAAGTTCTTATTGCAAGTAAACATATTCCCATCATGATAGAGGTTGTTAAAATTCTTGAAGAAAAAAAAGTTACTTATTTTTCTAATGGTAATGTGTATTTTGATACTTCTTGTTTTAAAAGCTATGGTGAGATGGCTGGCATTGATTTAATTGATAAAGATATGACTTTTTCCAGAGTTGATATTGATAAATTTAAAAGGAATAAAACTGATTTTGTTTTGTGGTTTACTAATTCTAAATTTAAAGATCAGGAAATGAAATGGGATTCTCCTTGGGGACTTGGTTATCCGAGTTGGCATTTGGAGTGTGCTGCTATGAATTTGGAGTATTTCAAAGATAAACTTGATATTCATTTAGGAGGAGTTGATCATATTGGGGTTCATCACATAAATGAAATAGCAATAGTAGAGTGTTTTTTGAATAAGAAATGGTGCGATATTTTTGTTCATGGAGAATTTTTAATTATGGATTATAATAAGATGTCAAAATCACTCGGTAATTTTATTACGATTAATGACTTGGAAGAGCAAAATTTTTCTTCTCTTGATTTTAGATATTTGTGTTTGACATCACACTACAGGAATCAATTAAAATTTTCATTAAATAATCTTCAAGCAAGTAAGATTGCTAGGGAAAATATGATAAACAGACTAAGTTATTTTTATGCATCTTTAAATCCAGTTGATTTAAAGATTCTTGATAAGGATTTAAAAAATTTAAGTTCTAATGCAGAAAAAGAATATTACGATTCTTTTGTAGAAAAAATTTCTTTTGATTTGAATGTTCCTCAGGGTTTGGCTTTGCTTTGGGAGATAATTAAATCTGAAAATCTAGGCTTTGTTTCAAAGCTTAAATTAGCTTTTGTTTTTGATGAGATTATGTCGCTTAATTTGAAAGAAGAAATTTTAAAAAGTTTAGAAAATCATGATGTAGTTATTGATGATGATATGAAAACTTTAATTGAAGAAAGAAGAATAGCTAAATGTGAAAAAAATTTTAAGCGTGCCGATGAAATTAGAGACTTTTTTGCTAAAAAAGGTTTTGTTTTGGTTGATACTAAGGAAGGAACTAAGGTTAAAAGAGGCTAGTATTTGGCTATTTTTTTTAAAAACAAATATTTTTATTTAAGCTTAATTTTTATTATTTTTTTATTTTTATTTGTTTTTTCTGGATTTTTATTTTATTCAAAGCCAATTATTTATGAAATATCTCCAATTCCCACTTCACACAAGGATGTTATTGTTATTAAAGGAAATAATTTAGGTTATAATACAGGTGAGATTAATATTAATAATAATTATTTGGTTAAAAGTAGTATCATTAGTTGGAATAATACTGAAATAGCTTTTAAAATTACAGATGAAGTAAATTCTGGACTTATTTTTGTAAAAAGTGAAAGCGGAACTAGCAACGAGCTTTTTCTTGTTATTAGTAGACAAGTTCCTGTTAAGCTTAATAGAGAAAATATACCTTTTATTTTTTCAGAGGAGAAAATAATTTTAAATGCGAATTCTTCAACTTTATTACAAGGTATGAATTTGTTTTCACATTCTAGTACTATTAAAATTTTTCTTGAAACTAAGGACAAACTTTATACAATTTTACCCCAAAATATTTTAGATGTTTCTGAGAATAGGGTGGAATTTATTTCTCCTAAAACTTTAAATTCTGGCGGGCAGCTTTATGTTTTATTGGACAGTCTTAAAAGCAATAAAGTTCCGTTTTCTGTTAAAGATGATTTTTTTAAGTGGATTTTGTATGATTCAAAAGAGTTTACAATAATTGAAGAAATTTATTTTACTCAAGATATTAGTAATAATTTTGATTCAAATCCTGAAGATATTAATTTTAATATTTTCTATTTAAGGCCAATTGAGAATGAGCGTCAAAAAATTACAGAGTGCGGTGATGATTGTCTTGATTTTAATATTGGTAATTTATTTTTTGAAAACCTTAAGACAAATAAATTTATTTTTGAGACTAAGGTAAAGACGCATAAACTTAATTTGGAATTTTTGGATACTAAATATTTAGAAAGTATTGAGATCAATAAGAGTATTAACAATCAAGAATACAAAACGTATGTTCAAGACAAAAAAAAAGATTATTTATCTTACAACTCTGTTGATTTAATATCGTTAGATTCTCTAATTTTATCTATGACTGCTGGGAATAATTCGGTTTATAAATTGGCTAAAGCAATTATTGATGTTTTGATTTCAAATTTTAAAATTGTTGAGAATAATTTAAGCTTAAAGGATTCTATTAAAGAGAGAAAAATTTCATCTAGCAATTTAATAATTCTTACTAATTTATTATTTTTAAAGTACGAGATTCCTCTAAGAAATATAGTTGGACTTTACTATGATTCTAATTCTCTTAAATTGAATGAGCATTTTTGGTTTGAATTTTTTTTGCCTGGGGTTGGTTTTGTGTATTTTGATATAATAAATGCAGTATTATGTAAGGATAGCTCTAAGTATTTTTTAAATATGTCTGAGAACTATATTCAATATGGGTGCAAAGAAGACTATGATAAAAATGAATTTTTTGATGGATATTTAGATTCTGGTTTTTTAAAGTATAAAAGCTTGACTAATGGATCGTATTCTTTAATGTATAGGTTTGTTTTGGAGGATAATTTTTAATGAGAGATGATCAAATATTTGGTTTAATTGAGAAAGAGAGGTTAAGAGAAAAAGAACATATTGAGCTTATTGCGTCTGAAAATTTTACATCTTTAGAAATAAGGCAGGCTGTTGGGAGTATTTTAACTAATAAGTATGCAGAAGGGTATCCTTTGAATCGATATTATGGCGGATGTTCTTTTATTGACGAGATTGAAACTTTGGCAATTTCAAGAGCAAAAGAGCTTTTTGGTGCAAATTATGTCAATGTTCAACCTCATAGCGGATCTCAGGCTAACATGGCTGCCATAATGGCTCTTATTAACCCGGGTGACAGGATTCTTGGCATGCAATTGTCTCATGGGGGGCATTTAACCCATGGTAGTAGGATAAATTTTTCCGGCATATTTTTTAATACCTATTTTTATGGTGTTTCTAGAGACTCTGAGCTTATTGATTATGATGAGGTTCTTAAAATAGCTAGAGATTGTAGACCAAATTTAATAATAGCCGGAGCTTCTTCTTATTCAAGAGAAATTGATTTTAAAAAATTTAGAGAAATAGCAGATGATGTTTCTGCGTATCTTTTGTGCGATATTGCTCATATTGCAGGCCTTATTGTTGCCGGTTTTCATAATTCTTCGATTGATGTAGCACATCTTACTACAAGTACTACGCATAAAACTTTAAGAGGCCCAAGAGGTGGAATGATACTTTCTGGAAAAGATTTTAACAAATTGTTAAATTTTAATGGGAAAGAGAGGGCTTTGTCTAGTGCTGTCAATTCTACAGTTTTTCCCGGAACTCAAGGGGGTCCTTTAGTTCATGTTATTGCGGGCAAGGCTATTGCATTCAGAGAGGCTCTTCAAGAAAATTTTAAAGAATACATTGCTAATGTAATAAAAAATACTAAAGTTATGGCCGAATATTTTAAATCGGAAGGATTTCGGATTGTCAGTGGAGGTACAGATAATCATTTATTTTTGGTTGATCTAAGTAGCTTGGATCTTACGGGTGCTGATGCTGAGAAATTGCTTGAGGGTGTAAATATTACTTTAAATAAAAATGCTATTCCTTTTGACAAAAAAAGCCCTTCTGTGGCTTCTGGTATTAGAATTGGAGGTGCTGCGATTACTTCTAGGGGTTTAAATGAAAGTGATTCTTTAAATGTTGCTAAATTTATTGTTAGAGCTTTAAAGGCAAAGTCTGATATTGAATTAAAACAAATAAAAAAGGAAGTTGTAAGATTTATTAGAGATTTTGACATGCCTTAATTATGTTTGGAGGTTATGATTAATAAATGCCAAGCTTAATTAGAATGTTTTTTTTAGTGTTGTTGTTTATTTTTATTTTTAATCCCATTTTAATAGGAATGCTTTTTATATTATTTCCTTTTGTTTTGATATTACTTAGCTTTTTAGGTGTTTTTAGAATATATTTTACAAGAGATTATTCATATTCTAGGTCTAGAGAGTTTGAATTTTACAAACTTTCTTTTTTATTAATGGCTAAATTATTATCTATTTTGGGAACTGTAACGGGAGAACAGCTAAGTTATGTAAATTTCATTATCAATTCTTTGAATTTGTCTGAACGTGGCAAATCAGAATTGTATACTATCTTTCATTCTGCTATTACTAAGAATAATAATGCGGATAAAATTTTGTATACTCTTAAGCTTGGATATTTTCAACATAAAGATCTTTTTATATGGCTTTTTGCTTCTCTTAAAGAAATTAATAGACTTTCTAGGTATAAAAACTTGGAAGCTGAAAAATTTATTTCTTATGTTGGTGTGTTCCTTGAACTTGAATCTGATGGTTATGAAGCTTATAAAGATATTAATATTAAAATCGTAAATCCTTACAGTGTTTTAGGATTAACCTATAGTGCTAGTGATGACGAGCTTAAAAAGGCTTATAAAAGCCTTGTTATAAAATATCATCCTGATAAGTTTGCAAATGATCCGGTAAGGCAAAAAGATGCAAATGATAAATTTATTAAAATTCAAGATGCTTATGAAAAGATTTGCAAAGAAAGAAATATTAAGTAATAATTGATTAATTTGGTTTTAAGTATAAAAAAAGAAGGGCAAAGCCCTTCTTTTACTGTTAGCTACCACTGTAGGCCACTTTGAATTGCAAGAAAGCACTACCAATAGCGGCATTATTTGCGTTTTTATTAGCAAGTTCTATAATATTATTTGAATCCCATCCAATAGAAATTGTTGTAAATCTTATTAGTTTTTCAAGGCTAAGGCCTGTTTTCAAATAAATTTTTGTAGCATCGCTTGAGATCTTATTAGAAGGTCCTAAAAGGTATGCTCCAATATAGGGTATTACATACGCTTCTGTTGAAATGGATTCTATTGGAATCGCATAATCAAGATATAAAGCCACACCGAGTTTCATTGCGTCTTCAAATGTTAGATTGGGAGTTGCAGCTTTTGCGCTGCTTGTTGAATCTTTTCTATCTTTATTGTTTGCATTAGCACTTGAGCTTGCTGTAGGATAGTTTTCTACAGATTTTTGTCTTAAAATATCATAAAGACCGATAGATGTTATCCATCCTAGTCCATTTATAAGTCCTTTTTTATTGTCTTCATAGCTTGAAATTTCAACATTTAAGCTTTGAAATGCATTTTCGGATATAGTTTTTAATCTTTTTTCTGTATCTTTGGATCTGTAAAGATTTTGTCCATAGCTTATTCCTAATGCAACTCCAGATTTTTTGTCTTGTTCTCCAAATAGTCTTGTATTGTATGAATCAGATCCCTTAATCTTCCAAGATTCTTTTTCACCAGTGTCTTTATTCCAAATAAGGCCTATGCTTGCTCCTGTTGAAAATGCAATGCCAAGTTCTTTACTTTTACTGAAATTAAGAGCATTGCTATTTGGATCAAATATATCCTCGCCTTTTTTGCTAGGATCTGAGGATATTCCTTTTTTGAAATTTGCTGCTTTTGAGATGTGTCCAAATACAGAAAAATCGCTTGCGAAAGGATCTATTCCTAAATCAGTACCCATTTGTAAAATAAGATAGGTATTTTTATTGTTGATTTTTGTTAATCCAAGTTTATATTGAGCTCCAAAAGATGCTAAAATTGCAGAATTTGATAAAGTTGGACTAAGTAAATCGTTGTCAACTACGGATTTATCTTTTAAAGAGTATGTTATTGATGAATTATTAAATGTTTCGTTTCCATAAGCTCCTGATAAGCCAAAATTTAATTCAAAAGGTGTTTCTGCAATTACAGATTGAGCATCTTCATTTTGATCTAGTATATTTTTTATTGGCTTCCATGTTGCTTGAATTCCATAAAGTATTCCTCTATAGGTTTTATTGTATGGGGTGTCTTTATCATTCTCTTGATTTCTATTACCTGTGCCTGTTCCCCCCATTGCAAATGTAAGGTCGAGTTGTGGGAGTTTGTATCCCAGTTGAATTGTTCCTATTTGCTTAGAAGTGCCTCTTGCAAGAATTGTCCCTCTTACTGCTCTATCATTGCTTGGAAATCCGTAGTAAGTGCTTTTGAATCCAGTCATAGGCGCAAAACTAAATAAAGATTCTTTATTAAAGTCAAAATCTGTCATAGTACTTATTTTAATAAAGAAATCGTATATATTAATTTGTGCTGTTATATCTCCTACGTCAATTTTGAATTGTTCGCCTTTTTTGCCTTCTGCTTTTAATGCAAGATCTTCTACCTTAATGTAAGCTGAGAATGGATCATCTTTGCCTAATTCGGGATTAGCTTCAAATGGTTTAAGTTTAATAGTAATTTTGCTTTTGTTTTCAAACCCAGGAACAAGCTCATCTATGTCTAATCTGAATTCACTCGTGTTTTCAAATCCAAATGTAGGTATCCATGGGTTTATTTTAAATATATCTTTTTCCTTTAATTCGTCTGCTGCTGCAAATATTGCTACAGATGTAGTTAAAAATATAATTAATTTATATAAAATATGGTTTTTCATAATTATACCTTCCTGTTGTAACTATAAACTTTTTATTAGTTATAGTTATTAATTAAACGTATTAATAAATATATTATATACATGCTATTATATACAATATAATAGCATGTATATAATATATTTATAATATTAAAATCTTGGATAAAAATTCAAGAGCACATTATTATTTTGTTACTTTTATATTATTCAAACCTATAAATAAGATTAATTTTATTATCAATTAATCTTATTTATTTTAAATTATTAATTTATACTATACTAAATAAACTAGTAATCCTGTTACTAAAATGTAGTATAAAGCGTAAGTTATTGTTTTTGATAAAATTTTGCCCTCTTGCCCAATTAATCCAGCAGTTGTTGTTGCTATTGTGATGTTTTGGGGAGAAATCATTTTTCCCCCAGTTGCTCCTGTTGTATTTGCTGCTGCAAGCCAGTAAGGATTTGTTCCAATATTTTCTGCCATTTGTGTTTGCAAAGGTCCAAAAAGAACATTTGAAACTGTGTCGCTTCCTGTTAAAAATGTTCCAATAGCTCCAATTAGAGGACTAAATAATGGTCCAAATTGGCCTGTTATTGTTGAAATTCCATTAGCCAGATCTCTTATCATTCCACTGTGTGTCATTAACCTTGATATTGCAACAATACATATGATTATAAATGAAGATAATGCCATTTTTTTCAAGGTTAGTATAAATATTTTTAGTTGTTTTAATATTGGGACTCCTCGTATTGAGTATGATATTATTGTTGCAAGTACAATCAAGAAGCCCGGAGAGATAATCCATTTAAAGTGTAGGGGATTTGCTTCTGGATAAATGCTAATAGTGCTTTGAAAAGTTTTTAGGTATTCGTGAATTTTGTTAAAAAGAGGAGATACAAGTATTATAAATACTACTATTAAAATGTAGGGTGAGCAAGCAGTAATTCCTTTTGATAGGGGTATTATGTTTTTATTTTTGCTTTGCTGATTGTGCTTATCTTTATTTGCAAAAAATTTTGCATAAACTATTGTTATTGTCATAGAAAGGATGCTTCCAAGGATTGCAGGAAGTTCTGGCCCTAAAGTTTTTGATATGAATACTTGAGATATTGCCATTGACATTCCTGATAATAGGGTGAGAAGGAATACCCCTTTTAATCCTTTAATGCTTCCTTCTGTAAGAATTACTAATACAAAAGGTATTGTTAGGGTTGGAAGTATTAGTTGTAATGCAATCTCAGATGAAACGGTGTTAACATCTAAGTTAGTTGCTTGAGCTAAAGATATTATAGGAATCCCCACAGATCCATAAGCAGTTGATGAAGTATTCATTATTAAACAAATTAAGCAGGCAAAAAACGGTTCAAATCCCATTGCTATTAATATTGATACAGGGATTGCAACAGCAGTTCCATATCCAGCAACTCCTTCTAGAAAATTCCCAAATCCCCATGCTACTAGCAAGACTATAATTCTTTTATCAGAAGATACGTTTGATAAAATGTTTTTAATAGTTTCTATATCTTTTTGATCTTCTGACATTTTGTATGTAAATATGGCAGCAATAATTACGGTTGCTATTGGCCATATTCCCATTAAGGCGCCTTCAAGCATTGCAAGACTTGTGTTTAGTATTCCCAAGTTTTTATAAAATATAACTATAGCAACAGTTGTTATTAATGATATAGGTATTACATAGTAAGCAGGTTTTTTTATTATGCCAAGGCCAATAATTATTAGGATTATTGGTATCAAAGCTGCCATAAAATCATAAAAATTCATAAAAAATGACTCCTTTTTAATTGTATTATAATTAACAATCAATAAATAATATATAATTTTAATATTACAACATGAATAGTAGCTGTGTTATTGAAAAATTGTTATTAACTTTATTTTTTAATTTTTTTCTGCTTTGTGGTGATCTTTTTGCAGTTAATTTAGCGGATATTAATGAATTATCAAGGCATGCAAAATCAATAGTTTTAATGGACTTTGATACTAAGCGGATACTTTATTCTAAAAAGCCCAATTTGGTTTTTCCCCCAGCATCGCTTACAAAGATTGTTACAATTTATACTGCATTAATTGAGGCTGAAAAGCGAAATATAAAATTAAAAAACATAGTTCCTATTAGTGATGCTGCTTCATATTATAATGCACCCTTGAATTCTTCTTTAATGTTTTTAGAAAAAGGTCAAATTGTTAATTTTGAAGAGATTTTAAAGGGACTTTCAGTTTCGTCGGGCAATGATGCTGCTATTGCTATTGCTGAGTTTGTAGTGGGTGATGTAAATAGCTTTGTTAATTTGATGAATATTAATGCTTTAAATTTAGGACTTTTTAATATGCATTTTGTTGAACCTTCTGGATATAGCAATGAGAATAAAATTACAGCACTAGATATGGCTTTTTTTGCAAAATCTTATATAGAAAAATTCAAATTTATGCTTAATATTCATTCTTTAGAGTATTTTGTTTATCCAAAAAGTAAAAATTTGGGAATTACTTTATCATCAAAATTTTTAAACTTAAAACAAAAAAATGCTAATTTATTAATATCTGAATATCCTTATTCAGATGGTCTTAAAACCGGATACATTAGGGAATCGGGATTAAATATTATTGCTACTGCTTTAAAGGGTGAGAGAAGATTAATAGCGGTTGTATTGGGGGTTAAAAAAGGAATTAATGGATCTGGAGAGAAGATTAGAGCTTTAATTGCAAAAAATTTATTTGAGTATGGATTTAATGAATATTCTAAATTTCCTTTAATAGTAAAATTACAAGAAAAAGTCTATAATGGTACAGTAGATACAGTTGCTCTTTTTTCTAAAGAGCCTTTTTATTATGTTTTGACTAAAGATGAATTTGATAAAATTAATATAAGTTATACTGTTGATAAGTTGGTTGCTCCCCTTAGTGGGGATATGCCTGTTGGGAGGGCTATGATTTTTTTAGAAAAGGAAAAAATAGGGGATGTTGCTTTGTTTAGTAGTAAAGTAAATAAATTAGGGTTTTGGCAAGGCCTTTATAAGAGTTTTAGAAATTTTTTTTAAGAGAGTATTAAATTTTATGTTAAATCATTTTAATTTTAAATTGAAACGAGATGTCACAATAATAGTTCCGGGTGAGGCTTTTGTTTCAAATAAAAGAGTTATTTCTACAATCCTTGGTTCTTGTGTTGCGGTTGTACTTTTTGATGAATCAAGTAATTTAATTGGAATGAATCATTATGTTTTAGTTAATTCAGATCTTGATATATCTCCTGCTCAAAGGGGAAGATATGGGGTTTATGCTATTCCCATGTTAATAAATGCAATGTTAGAAAATGGAGCTAATAAAAGTAATCTTAAGGCCAAGCTTTTTGGAGGAACTAATTTTATGGCAAAAGGATCAGTTAAAGTTGGACTTGAAAATTCAGAGTTTGCTGTTAATACATTAAATAAGTATCGTATTCCAATCTTAGCTAAAGATTTTGATCAATCTAAGTCACGAAAGATTTTTGCTTTTCCCGAAAACTTTAAAGTTATTGTAGAATATCCAGATGGAACAAAGGTTTTTTAATCTTGCCTGATGATTTTTTAAAAAATTCTCTCAATCAATTTCAATATGAAGCAGTTACCACTATTGAGGGCGCTCTTTTAATTATTGCTGGTGCTGGTAGTGGAAAAACAAGGGTTGTTACTCATAGAATAGCACATTTACTTCTAAAAGGTATTGCCCAGAAGGAAATTTTAGCCTTAACTTTTACCAACAAGGCAGCTAATGAAATGAAAGATAGAATTAAAAAAATTTTAAAAAGTCCTCTTACTAATCTTATGGTCTCAACTTTTCATGCTTTTGGACTTTTCTTTTTAAAAGAAAATTATAAATTGTTAGGGTATAGAAAAAATTTCAGCATCTATGATGATAATGATAAAATTTCTCTTCTTAAAGAAATCTTACTTGATGAAGGTCTTTTCAATAAAAAAGTTTCTTTAAATTCACTTAGTAATGTCATTTCACTTTTAAAAAATGGGATTCTTACTATTGATGATTTAAAGGAAGAAGATATAAATATTTTTAGACTTTATGAGGAGCGATTAAGGCTTTATAATTCTTTTGATTTTGATGATTTAATTTTAAAACCAAAAGAATTGTTAAGCAATAATTCTGATATTAGAAATAAATATTCTAAAAGATATAAGTATGTTTTGATTGACGAGTTTCAAGATACTTCTTTGATTCAATATAATTTTATTCGTCTTTTAATAAATCACAGTAATTTGTGTTGTGTTGGGGATGATGATCAATCGATATATTCTTGGCGTGGGGCTAGTTATAATAATATGTTACAATTTGAAAAAGACTACAGCGTTAAAGAAATAAAACTTGAACAAAATTATCGTTCTGCAAAAAATATTTTAGATGTTGCCAATTCTGTGATTTTAAATAATAAAAATAGAAAAGAAAAGACTTTGTGGTCTTCAAAGATGTGTAGCAAAGTTATAGATGTTTTTATATTTGAGGATGAAATTCAAGAATCTGAGTTTATTGCAAGTCAAATCATAGAGCTTTCAAAGGGTGAAGGTTTTCAATCTAAAAATATAGGAGTTCTTATGAGAACTAATGCTCTTTTTAAAAACGTTGAGATGATTTTTAGAAGACAGGGCATAAAATATAAAGTTTCAGGAGGAACATCTTTTTTCCAGAGAAAAGAAATAAAAGATATTATTTCTTATTTAAATGTAATAATAAATCCTAAAAGTGATTATGATCTACTTAGAATCATTAATGTTCCAAGAAGGGGAATTGGTAAGGAATATTTGAAAAAAATTAGAGATATAGCAGACAAAAAAGGCTGCTGCATTTATGATGCTCTTTGTGATATTGCTTTTTCTTTTGCAAACATTTCTAGTTACGAAAAGGCTTTAAATAAGCAGGTCATTGAAAGCATAGAAGATTTTGTATCTTTTATTGAGGAGTATCAATATAAATTTAGTATAACAAAAAACACGTATTCTAATATAATCAAAGAAATGATAGAAAGCATTGAATATTGGGGATTTTTAGTTAGTGAAAATCCCAATTCAATCAAAGTGGCTGAATATAAATATCAAAATATAGAAGGATTTTTAAGTATAATTAAAAATTGGGAATGCAAACAATTTGGTGAATTAAAAGATTTAAGCAGTTTTTTAAACTATATAGTTCTTCAATCTAATGAAGTAAGTGAAGAATCTGAAAATATTAATATTAATTTAATGACAGTACATTCTGCTAAAGGTTTAGAATTTGATTATGTATTTTTTATTGCTGTTGAAGACAATATTATTCCGCATCATAGAATCATTGAAGATAGTGAAGTTGGCTTAGAAGAAGAGAGACGAGTTTTTTATGTTGCATTAACTCGAGCAAAAGAGTCTCTTATCATCACTATGGCTAATAAGCGGAAAAAAGATAGGCAAATTTTTGAGCAGCTGCCTTCAAGATTTATTTCAGAAATTCCCAAAGAATTTTTAAATTTTAATTATTATGCAAATTTTGTTGAAAATAAAGCTTGATGGGAATTATTAAATTTATTGAATGAATTTTAAGATTAATTTAGTATACTATATGAGTAGTTATAATAAATCTAAGCAGTTTATGAATTTGATTATAAGGAAAGGAAAGTTATTATGAGTATTGTAATCTCTTTTTTTAAAGAGATATCAAAAATTCCAAGATGTTCAAAAAATGTTAAAGGAATTATTAATTTTATTAAGGATAAATCCAAAAAATTTGGTTATTCTTTTAAAGAAGATGCTGTTGGTAACATTGTAGTTCAGATAAAATCTAACAATAATGTTGATATGCATCCTATTATTTTACAATCCCATGTTGATATGGTTTGTGAAAAAAATGAGTCTAGCTTACATAATTTTGAAACAGATCCAATTGAAATTGTTGAAGAGGGTGGTTATCTTAAAGGGGTGGGAACTACCCTTGGAGCTGATAATGGGATTGGAGTAGCTATGATGTTGGGTATTATGAGTGAGGCCAATAGTTTTCCTCATCCCGATTTAGAACTTCTTTTTACCGTTGATGAAGAGATAGGTTTAATAGGTGCTCTTAGTCTTGATCCTAAGCTATGTAGTGGTAAAAGCCTTATTAATCTTGATGGAGAGGAAGAAGGTTATTTTTTAGTTGGTTGTGCGGGATCAAGACATGTTGAAATTGTTTTTTCTCCTCAGTATAGTCTTGCAACAAAAAAAACAAAAGTGGAAATTTTGTTTAAAGGGCTTAAAGGTGGTCATTCTGGAGCAGATATTCATTTAGATTTGGCAAATTCTTTAAAATTAATGTTTTTTGCTCTTTTTGAAATTAAAGCAAATATTGATTTTGAGATTGAAAGTATTTTTGGTGGAGACAGTAGTAATGCAATTCCAAATGGAGCTAAGGCTTTAATCTTTATTAATGACAGTGATTATGATTTATTGAATAAAGAACTTCAACTTTTCGTATTTAAAGTTAAAAGTATGTATTCTCTTGAAAATGAATTTGACATTATTGTTAATAAAAAAGAATTTTCAGCAGTTAAAGTTCTTGATGAAAATAGCAAAAACAAGCTTTTAAATATGGGAATGGGATTTTTACATGGAGTTCAAAAAGTAGAAAATTATGAGAACAAGCTTATCAAGACTTCTTTAAATTTTTCAAGTCTTTTAAAAGTGCAAGACAACTATATTTTTACTTTTTTAATAAGATCTTTATTGGATTTGGACAAAGAATATATTTGTAATCATTTGCAATCAATAAGTAATTTATCAGGAGCTAATTTGAGTGTAATTTATGACGATCCTTCTTGGCAGTCTGATAAAAGTAGCAGTCTTTTAAAACATCTTCAAAGTGTATATAAAGAGATGTATCTTGAAGACGCTAATGTTTCTTTAATACATGCAGGGCTTGAAACAGGTGTAATATCTTCTAGGTTGGGAGGTATAGAATCTGTTACTCTTGGACCTTGGATTGAATCGCCGCATACTACTAGAGAAAGGGTAAACATTTCTTCAACTATTAGAGTTTATGATTTTTTGAAAAAAAGTTTAGAAAGATTACAAAAATTTTAATTTTTTAGTATTTATTTTTAAATAAAAGTTGTATGGTTTTTATTATTCTTATCTTTTATTGACTTAGAAATTAAATATCTATAAAATATTATAGTAATCATAGTAACTCGTTATTGGTGGTTGTAGCTCAGTTGGTAGAGCGTCGGGTTGTGGTTCCGAATGTCGCGGGTTCAAGCCCCGTCAATCACCCTGTAATCAATTTTATTTTTAACTGCATTCATAGCTCAATTGGATAGAGCAGTGGACTTCGAATCCGAAGGTTGCAGGTTCGAGTCCTGCTGAGTGCGAAAATGTTATTTATTTGGTAGATTGGGCATGCTTGCAAAAGCTTTTAAGTTTTTGTATACTAGTTTGAGTATGAAGTATGCAGGAGTGGTGGAATTGGCAGACACGCTAGACTTAGGATCTAGTGCCTTTGGCGTGTGGGTTCGACTCCCACCTTCTGTAAAATTGCGAAAGTAACTCAGGGGTAGAGTGTCACCTTGCCAAGGTGGAAGTCGCGGGTTCAAATCCCGTCTTTCGCTTTTTAATAATTGTCAATAAGGTTTAATTGAGGCATTAACAGTGATTTTGAGTAAAGATATTAAGCTTCTTCCGGGTTCAAAAGTTGAGGTTATCATTAAAGTTTCAAAAAATGTTATTCGGGAAAAATATAACTTATTATTGCAAGACTATTCTTCCCGGCTTAAGATTCAGGGATTTAGAATCGGAAAAGTTCCTATTAGTATTATTGAGAGTAAATATTCTGAGGGTTTAAGAGCTACTGTTTTAGAAGAGGTGGTTAATAATTCTCTTAAAGAATTTTTTAAAGAAGAATCTAAAATGCCTTTAAGTTATGTTTCTCCTACTATAAAGGAAAAAAATTTAAAATTAAATCTTGATAAAGATTTTGAATTTACTTTTGTATATGAGACTTACCCTGAATTTAAAATTCCAAGTTTTAATGATATTGATATTAAAGTAGAGATTCCCGAAGTTTTTATTGATGATTCTGACATTGATAATGAGATTAAGCGTCTTCAAATAGAAAATTCAATTATTATTGAAGATGAGGAAGGAATTGTCAAGAAAGATAGCATTGTTAAAGTAGATTTTGTTGAACTTGATGATGTTTTAAATGAGATAGTATCAACAAAAAGACAAGACTTTGTTTTTACAGTTGGAAAATCTGAGACTTATTATGATTTTGACAGAGATATAGTCGGTATGAAAATAAATGAGGAGAGGCTTATAGAAAAATCTTATGTTACGGATTATAAATTTGAAGAACTTGCAGGTTCTTCAAGAAAATTAAAAATTAAGATTAAGAGTATTAAAAAAAGAGATCTCCCTTTAATAGATGACGAGTTTGCAAAAGATATTAGTGATAGGTATAATACACTAGATGATCTTAAAAATTTTATAAGATCTAATATTTTAGATCTTATTGAGGAAAAGAAAGAAGCTTTAAAGTTAAATAAATTTTTTTCTACTATTTCTGAAAAATTAGAAATAGATATTCCTCGCTCAATGATTGAGGCAGAAATTGAAATTGCCTTTAAGGATATTGCAAAGCAAAACAAGATGAGTCTTGAAGAGTTTAAAAGCATATTTTATTCTTCAGGATATGTTGGTGGTAAGAACTTAAAAGATGAAATTCTTAGTAATTTAAAATCTAAGTTGATAATTCAGAAAATGGTAGATTTAGATCCAATTGAAGTTACTGAGAGTGATCTTAAGGATGAGATGACTAAGCAGTCTGAGAATTCAGGTGCAAGTTATGAGGAAATTAAAAAATTTTATGAAGATCAAAATTTGATTTCTTATTTAAAGGATGATATCAAAAGAAAAAGAGTTAAGAAAAAAATTTTGGCAAATCTTAAGGAAGTAAAAGGTAAGCAAGTTTTTTTTAAAGATTTTGTTAATTGTAAAATTTGTGAGTAAAAAAATGGAGTTTATGCATAATTTAATACCTACTGTGATAGAGCATACTGGAAATTATGAGAGAGTATTTGATATATATTCAAGATTACTTAGAGAGCGTATAATATTTTTGAGTGGTGAGATTAATGATCCTAAGGCAGATACCGTGATTGCACAACTTTTGTTTTTGGAATCAGAAGATTCAAGCAAAGATATTTATCTTTATTTGAATTCTCCAGGAGGCAGTATTACTGCAGGTCTTGCTATTTATGATACTATGCAATATATAAAGCCCGATGTAAGGACGATTTGCATTGGACAAGCCGCTTCAATGGGAGCTTTTTTGCTTGCTAGCGGCGCTAAAGGCAAAAGAGAATCTCTAACTTATTCTAGAATAATGATTCACCAGCCTTGGGGTGGAATAAGTGGTCAGGCTAGTGATATTAATATACAAGCTAATGAGATTTTAAGACTTAAAAAATTAATAATAGATATTATGTCTAATCAGATAGGGATTGATAAGGAAAAACTGGCTCTTGATATGGAAAGAGATTATTTTATGACTTCAAACGATGCTCTTAAATATGGTCTTATTGATAGTATCCTAGTGAGGGAGTAGTTTTATTTTCGGTAAAAATTTTTATGGCAAGAGTAAAAGGTCAAAAAGTAAAAGAGTGTTCTTTTTGTGGGCTTAGTGTTGCTGAGCTTGGGGGTAATGTTGTTATATCTAATGGAGTAGCGATTTGTCCTGAATGTTCTAAAATATGTCACAATCTTTTTAAAGAAAAATTGTGCAAGTCGCTAGATTCTAAGTCTAATGGTTTACCAACTCCCAAACAACTTAAAGATCATTTAGATATGCATGTTGTTGGGCAAGAAGACGCAAAAAAAGTTTTATCTGTGGCTGTTTATAACCATTATAAGAGGATATTGAAAAATAATAAATATGATAATGGTATTGAGATTGAAAAATCCAATATACTTTTGGTTGGGCCTACAGGCAGTGGTAAAACTTTGCTTGCAAAAACATTGGCTGCAGAGATGAATGTGCCGTTTGCAATAGCAGATGCTACAACCTTGACAGAAGCTGGATATGTTGGTGAAGATGTGGAAAATATTTTACTTAAATTAATACATGCTGCTCATGGAGATGTTAGTCTAGCCGAGAAAGGGATTATTTATATAGATGAAATAGATAAAATTGCTAAAAAAAATGAAAACGTTTCAATAACAAGAGATGTTTCTGGAGAAGGGGTTCAACAGGCTTTGTTAAAGATAATTGAGGGTACTATTGCTAATGTTCCTCCAAGAGGAGGAAGAAAACATCCTTATGAAGACACTATTGAAATTAATACTCAAAATATACTCTTTATATGTGGCGGTGCTTTTGTTGGGCTTGAAAATATTGTTAAGAATCGAATAAATAAGAGTTCTATTGGGTTTTCAGCAATTGAAAAAAAGAACATAAGAGAAGACACGTCATTGAAGTATTTAGAAATGGAAGATTTGATCAAATTTGGTTTGATACCAGAATTTGTTGGTAGACTTCCTGTACATTCGTATCTTGAAAAATTAAATAAAGAAGATTTGATGAGAATATTGGTTGATCCTCAAAATTCTATTGTTAAGCAGTATTATCATATGTTTAAAATGGACAATGTTGAATTAGTATTTGAAAAAGATGCTTTAGAATCAATTGTAGATGAGGCTATTCTAAAAAATACTGGAGCAAGAGGTCTTAGATCTATTTTAGAGGGTCTTCTTAAAGATGTTATGTTTGAGGTTCCTTCGATTAGTAGGACCAAGAAGGTTGTTGTTACAAAAGAGTCTGTTTTAAATACAGATATTAACCCATTAATTTTGGTGGGAAATGCAACTAAAAAACCTTGGGCAAAAGAGTTATATGAAATCAATCTTAAATATGATAAAAAATAAAAAAGAAGATCTTCCAATTGTTATTTTAAAAGAAAATGTTCTTTTCCCCAATATGACACTGTGGGTAACCTTTGATAATGAATATGTAATCAATTCCATAGCCCAATCCATGTTAGAAGAAAGATTGATTCTTTTTGCTTATCCAAATGAATCTAATTATGACGAATTTGGCAGAGGAGGGGTTAAAAACCTATGTTCTGTGGGCACGTATTCTAAACTTATTCAAGTTATAAAGGTCAGCAAAGACGTAATAAAGGTTTTGGTAGAGTGTCAAAGCAGAGTTCTTATAGGCAGCGTTTCAAAAAAAAATGATTATCTGAGAGCTAAGGTTACTTTTGTGCCTGATTCTAGTGGGCTGAACAGAGAACTTTTTGCTTATTCTAAGTTTTTAAAAGAAACTTATGAAGTTTATAGAAATTCCTTGTCTTTAAAATCTTATGATAGTGATAATGAGCCAATTAATTATTTTGAGAATCCAGGCAAGCTTGTCGATATTATAGCCTCTAATTCAAACTTAGAAAATAGTATAAAATTGGAGCTTTTGCAAGAGTTAAATATTAAAACCAGAATAGAAAAGTTAATTGTTAATTTAAATATTGAAATTGACCTTTTAGATCTCAAAAAAGATATTAATTCTAAAGTTAGAGCTAAGTTGGATAAGGGGCAAAGGGATTATTTTCTTTCTGAGCAAGTTAAAGAGATACAAAAAAGACTGGGCAAAGATGAGAATGATTATATTGACAGATTAAATTCCAAAGATATTCCAGAAGATGTTAAATTTAAGATTGAAAAAGAAATTTCTAGATTATCTAAAATGCAGATGAATTCTCCTGATGCTAATATTATTAGAAGTTATATAGAATTAATATTAGATCTTCCATGGAATGAAAATACTGTTATGAAAAATCATTTAAGCGAGGTTGAGTTTATCTTAAGAAATTCTCATTATGGTATGGATGAAGCAAAAGAAAAGATAATAAATTTTTTAGCTGTTTATCAAATTAATTCTAAGGTTAAAGCACCTATTTTATGCCTTGTAGGGCCTCCTGGTATTGGTAAAACATCTCTTGTAGAATCTGTTGCAAGATCTCTTTCTAGAGAATTTGTTAAAATATCTCTTGGTGGCTTAAGAGATGAGGCAGAAATTAGGGGACACAGAAGAACTTATGTTGGTTCCCTTCCAGGTGTTTTTATTAGTGCAATGAAAAGATCAGGCAAATCTAATCCTGTTATTCTTCTTGATGAAATAGATAAAATTAATAATAGTTATAAAGGTAATCCAGAATCCGCTCTTTTAGAAGTTTTAGATCCCGAGCAAAATTATAAATTTATAGATCATTATTTAGAAATTCCTTATGATCTTTCTAATGTTTTATTTGTTACAACTGCCAATTCTCTTCATGGTATGTCAAAGCCACTTCTTGATAGAATGGAAATAATTAAAGTTGAGGGGTATTCTTATATTGAAAAGTTAGAAATTGCTAAGATTTTTTTGATTCCAAGTATAATTAAAGAGAGTTTTTTAGACAAAGTCTATATAAGAATAGAAGATGATGTTATTTTTAATTTAATTAGAAACTATACTATGGAATCTGGTGTAAGAGGACTAAAGAGAGTTTTAACTAACTTGATTAGGAAACTTGTAAGAGAGTTGCTTTATAAGTATTCTAAAGATCAAATTATTAAAGGCAATTTTTATTCACCAAGTTCGTTGATACATGGAAATAATTCGATTTTTACTCATGATCCTGATATTCCAGGTATTTATAAAATAATCAATATTAATAATTATTATAATTACGTTGATACTGAGTATAATTTGGATTTAATTAAGATTGACTCTTCTGGATTTGTTTATGGACTTGCCTGGACAAATTATGGTGGTACAGTTCTTCCTGTCGAGGCAATTAAGTTTGAGAAAAAAGGAGACATTATTTTAACAGGCAGTCTTGGGGCTATTATGAAAGAGAGCGCACAGCTTGCATATTCTATAGTTAAAACTTATTCTTCTAAGCTTAATTTCGATGTAAAAGAAAGTCCCGAAATTCATTTACACTTTCCAGAAGGAGCAACGCCAAAAGATGGACCTTCTGCAGGTATTACCATTGCAACAGCAATTGCTTCAATACTGTCTGACAAAAAAGTTCCTTTGGATCTTGCAATGACCGGTGAGGTAACTTTAAAAGGTTTCGTTCTTCCTGTAGGTGGAATTAAAGAAAAAGTTTTAGCAGCCTATAGAAATGGTATAAACAAAGTTATTTTACCCAAAGATAATAAAAAAGATTATTTTAAGCTTCCAGAAGAAGTTAAGGATAATATAGATGTTAAGTTTGTCTCCAATTTGGAAGAAGTTTTTGATTATTTGAATATTATTTAAAAATTTAAATATTTAAATTTATATTTTAGGAGTAGATATATGAAAGATGGAGTTAGAAAACCTTCAGGAAGTAGGGCGTCTTTTAGTGCTCAACCTTATGCTAAAAACTTAAAAAAGAATAACACTTTTTCTTGTTTTGCTAAAAGTAATTTAGGGAAAAATTTTTTAAAGGGTAAAAAAAAAGGTAAATAAAAAAGTGGCTTTAATTAGCCACTTTTTACTTCTTTAACAATACAAAAATAAAAGGCATGTTATGCTCTCTTAGAATAATACTCTACAACCATTTGCTCATTAGCAAGTGTAGGTATTTCGTCTCTTGATGGAGCATGTTTTACTTTTATGTTCAAATCATCAGCGTTTACTTCTATCCAAGTTGGTAAATTTCTAAGAGACGAAGTTTTTTCTATATTTGATCTTATTAATTTTTTTAGACTGTCTTTCTCTTTTATTTGAATTTGATCATTTGCTCTTAGTATGATTGAAGGAATTGTAACTCTTCTTCCATTTAATATAACAATACCGTGAGAAACTATTTGTCTTGCGTGTGCTCTTGAGATGGCAAATCCAGCTCTGTATACAATATTGTCAATCCTTCTCTCAAGTAATGAGAGTAAGTTATCACCGGTAACACCATGATGTTTTTTTGCTTCTTTAAAAGTGTTTGTTAACTGTCTTTCGCTTACACCATAAGTAAACTTTATCTTTTGTTTTTCTATCAATTGTTTTCCATATTCTGTGATTTTAGCTTTTCTGGCTTTTCCATGCATTCCGGGAGGGTGTGGTTTTTTTTTAAGGATTTTGTCATATTTTGGTTGCTCAAAAATATTAATACCAAATCTCCTTACCAGCTTACCTTTAGCTATTTGTTTTCTGTTCATCAATTCCTCACATATTAAAAATAAAATATAGCAGGGATAGGACTCGAACCTATGACCTTCGGGTTATGAGCCCGACGAGCTACCAACTGCTCTACCCTGCGTCTTACAGTATAAAATGTTAACACAACTTTATTATAAGTGTCAATTATTTGTTTATTATTAATTTAATTAGACCAAGAAGTATATATCATTTATTTCTTTATATTCTTGTTTTACAATTTTTCTAATATTTTGTGTTTTATTTATAAAACTTTGAAACTCATTTTCTGAATTCAAATTTATTTTGATGTAAAGCACAAGTTTGTTACCCTGATTGTGGAAATTGAGTGTTTTAAAGTTTATATTTAAATTTTTTAATGTGTCTTTTACGCTTCTTTTAAGATCTATATTTTGTTTTGAGAGCAAATTGTTTGCGTTATTTATTATTACGTTAAGCCCCTCTTTTATTATGATAAAGCCAATAAATATAGACATAATTTTGTCAAAGCCACTCCACATGTAAGTTGCAAGTAGTAAGCTTAATGTAATCCCACCATGTGAGAATATACAGTTTTTATCGGCTGAAGCTAATGCTAAGAGAAGTTGGTTGTTATATTTTTTCCCTATTTGGAATTTTGTTAAGTATTCTATTATTTTCACTATGAAAAAAATGAATGGGGTCAGTGGTATCCACAAGCTTTTTTTAAGGGAATTATTTGAAAATATTTCTAGTATATTTTTTTTGTCTTCTTCACTGTGGTCGTGTGAGTGGTTGTGGTCGTGTGAGTGGTTGTGGTCGTGATCGTGTGAGTGGTCATGTGTATTATTATTATTGTTTTGGTGTATGTGCAGATTAAATCCAGACTCTCCCCCAAGAGTTATAAATTTATTTAATCCTGTTGTATTTAAAAATAGTGTAAATCCCGCCATAACTATGATTATTCCCATGATAAAAGCTATTAAGCTTTCCATTAGTTTGTGTCCATGAGGGTAGTGGATGGTTTCAGGTTTGCTTGTAATTTTTAAGCTAAAGTAAGTTATTGTAGATAAAACAAAGTCGGCCATGACGTGGAAAGCATCAGCAATAAGTGCAAATGAGTTAAAAAGTATTCCAACAGTAAGCTTAGAAGATATTGATGCTACTTCGGTAAATATAGAGATTATTCCTATTCCCATTACAAATTTATCTTCTTCTATTTCAGATGCTAATTCTTTTTTATATTGAGAATCTTTATTTTCAAATCCTAAGCTTAAAAGCTCTTCTTGTATTTCAGTAATTTTGCATAAAATTGTTTTAAATTTGTTTTTTTTGCCGTAGTGAATTAAATTGCTAATCATTATTCTTTCTATGCCTTCTGATTTAAAATCATCATCAATATAAAAATGAATTATTTTAATTTGATCATCTATTGTTGTTGCTTTAAGGTTTGCGATTAATTTTGAATTATTTTCAATATAAACGATGTAGATATCTTCTTTTTTTAAAGGATCTAGTTTTAAATAAGCAAATTTATGGATGTTTTTTAAATTTATTATCTTGACCATAATTGTAACATTCTCCTGGTTGTTGCATAATTTTATTAATGTAGGCATTAATGCTACATTTTATCAATTATTAAATTCAAGTTCAATCTTGGTTTATTAATACAAAAGTAAGGAATATTTTATGCGGCAATCGGATTTTTTTATGAAAAAATGTAAAAAAATTATTTTGAATAATAATTTGCACAGTTTAATTGAGAATATTAAAAATATTTTTTGTGAGATTTTAAAAGAGTTTGACAGAAATTCATTAGAGGATGTATTTAATTATTATTATGAATCTTATGATTTTAATAATAGTTTATATAGCTTTGTAGAAAAATTTGTTCCAATTATTAATTTTTTATTATTTGATGATTTGGAATATAACTTTAATTTTGATGAGAAAAAACTTATTTTAAATGTATTTAATTTATCTGCTAATACTCTTGAAAGCGACAAATTAAATAGACTTGCAAGTGCTGTAATTTCCCTAAAAATATTAGATTGATTTAATATTTTTATAAGTTGTTATTATGTTGCTGTTACTCTAAGCAGCTCTTTTCTATTAAAAGGAGCTTTAAGCAAATCTTTTAATATATAAATTTTTGTTGGTGTTTTATTTTTATTAAATGAGTTAGATTCTGTTATTATTATTTTTGTATCCTGATCAAAAAATTCTGCCATTACTTGCAGGCATATAGCACATGGAATAGCTTCAGGACTTGTATTAAGCAATAAAAAATCTATTTCTTGTACACCTATGTTTGCAATCATATTTAAAATAGCATTTCTTTCTGCACAGCAAGTTGCGCCAAAGCTCGCATTCTCAACATTTGTTCCAATAAAAAAATCGTCTGTTTTAGTCTTAATGCAGGCGCCTACTTTGAATTTTGAATATGGAGAATATGAATTATTTCTTGCTTTTTCTGCCATATAAAATGCTTTATCGATATCTTCTTGTTTTGGTTTTTTCACAATTGCCCCCATCTGTTATATTTTAGTAACCCTTGTGGCTTATTTTATTGAAATATTGTAATATAGTCAATGTAAAACAAGCTAAAAACTTGTTTTGCGGAAGGTTTGCAAACTTTATTATGAGAGATGTTATTAATTTTATTAAAAAATACAATAATTTTATTATTATTGGGCACAAAGATCCTGATTTTGATTGTATAGGCTCGTCTTTAGCTTTATCATCTTTTCTCTCAAGAATTGGTAAAAATTCTATTTTATTAAATGAAGGACCTTTTGTTAGAAAAGAAATAATTCCTTTTAGGGATAAATTTTTATCTGAATGGCCTAATATTGAGCTTTCAGATTATTCAGTTATTATTTTGGATTGCTCAATTTTAGATAGGATAGGTGATGAATTTATATTTTATGTAAAGGATATGCCTATTTTAGTAATCGATCATCATATGTCTGGTGAAAAATTAAAATGTGCAGGTTATATTGATCCTTTTGCGCCCTCTACGACTTTTTTAATTGAAAAATTGATCAGAGAATTTGGATATGATCTTACAAAAGAAGAGGCATGGTACATTTTAGTAGGATTTTGTACTGATACTGGTTTTTTTAAATTTATTTCAAGAAGTGATCCAGAGCCTTTTGAAATGGTTGCAAGATTGGTTTCAAAAGGAATAAGTCTTAAAGAAGTTTACAGTTATATAGAAATAACCAAAAGCCTAAAATCAATAGAAACTCTTAAGTTAATGTTAAACAATCTTGAATCTTATTGGAATGGAAAGGTTTTGTTTACATTTTTATCTTCTTCTAGTTCTATCAAAGATGGTAGTGTTAGTGGAGTTAATGAACTTTTTTATATGATATTAAGCAATGTTGAGAATAATGAAGTTTTAGGTATTTTGAAGGAAATGGAAGACGGTTCGATTATAGTTGGGCTTAGATCTAAAGATTCTTTTAATGTTGGAAAATTGGCAGAAGATTTTGGAGGTGGAGGGCACAAAAATGCTAGTGGGTTTAGAATTAAACAAAGTTCTCTAGAAATTATAAAAAATAGAATGCTAGCATACATTAAGGATAATATTTATTTATAATATTTCTTAAAGGGATGGTTCCTTTTGGATCAAAATCCTTAGTGAGTGTTAAAAATCCAGATTTAAATGCCAAAGGTGTTGTTCCATAAATGATTACTATGTTTTTTATCCAATTTAATTTTTTAATATGTTGAGGTGTAAGAGATACAATTACACTTATTTTATCTTTATATTCTTTTAAATTTTCTAAATATTTTAAGCTCCCGGGTGTTGATAAATTAAAGATGACTTGTTCAAATTTTTTAATTAATTTTTTAATTTCGTCAAGTTTTTTAAGATTAATACTGTTTAAGGGATAATAGTCGTAATAATAAGCATATGTATTTTGAAATATTTTTTTGCCTTCTGCAATCATTTTGTAGTAAGGAGATATTATAAGGGTTTTTTTGGTTTTAGATATTTCTTTTTCTATTCTTACTTTTGTAATACTCCTTAATGTGTTTTGTTCAAAAAATTTTTCACCTTCTTTTGAATATATTTTCTTATATTTATTGAAATTAGGATAAAGATCAGATTGATTTTTATTTTCTTTTAAGTATGTCAATTTTATTCTTAATATTCTTTTATTAGATTCAATAATATTGTTTTTTATTTCTAAATCTTTTTTCATTAAGTTTAGTAGCATGTTGTAAGCATTTTTTTGTATATTTTCATTTAAAGATATTAAAAAAATGTCACTTTTAGTCCTAACTATTCTTTCAATTGTATTGTAAATACTCTCATTATTGTATTTTACTGCGTTCATTAATAAATCATCAGTAATTATGATGTTATTATATTTTAATTTTTTTCTCAGTATATCTTTAATTATTTTTGTTGAAGATGATGCAGGAATATTTTCTCCATTTGTAAGCTTTGGATATGCTAAATGGCCTGTCATTATTACCGGAATGTTTTCTTGGATTAATATTTTATATGGTAAAAGTTCATTTAAATTTATTTCTAGTAAATTAGAATTTATTATCGGAATATTTATATGAGAGTCAAGAGTAGTATTGCCGTGTCCTGGGAAATGCTTTGCGGTAGAAATTATTCCCCCCTTCTCTTGTCCTTTGTAAAAGGCCAGAGAAAGAAGTGATACTATTTTGGGGTTATCTGAATATGTTCTTGGCCCTATTGTGAAATTATTTTCGTTGCTATATATATCTACTATGGGTGCAAAATTTAAGTTTATTCCAAGATGACTTAGCTCTTGTGCTATATAATATCCCGTGTTATAAGAATCTTTTGGAGACATGGATGCTGCAATTCCAAGATTGCCAACTGTTTCTGATGTATTTAATTTTATGTGTTGCGCCAATCCCCCTTCTTGATCTGTTGCTATAAATAAAGGAATTTTAAATTTATTATTTTGAGATGTTTTTTGAGCTTTATTAATACTTTCTATTAAGTTTTTTAAATTTTTTGCGTTCCATCCAAAAATTTTAATTCCCCCAAGGTTTTTTTTACTTATAAAATCAAGAACAAAATTTGTGATTGATTGATTGGGATAGCTTATCATGAACATTTGTCCTAATAGTTCATGATTTTGCATTTTGCTTACCATTTCATTTATTAATTTTTCTCTTTCCATTGTATCCCAAAAATCAATGGAGAAGCAGTTGGTAGTTATAAAAAGGACGATAAGATAAAAATTTCTTTTCATTTAACCATACAAATAATAAATGTTAAGATTAGTATATATGTTTATTAGCAAATCATTTTGTATTATACTTTATAATAATGCTTTTGAATAATAACATTGACAAAGCATTATTGAAATTTATACACTTAATAAAAGTTTAAGCTGATGTAGCTCAGTTGGTTAGAGCACTCGGCTCATATCCGAGTTGTCGTGGGTTCAAGTCCCTCCATCAGCATTAGGGGTTTTAATGGTAGTAGGAATTATTCTTGCAAATGGCTTTGAAGACATTGAGGCTATAGTTCCGATTGATATTTTAAGACGGGGCAATGTTAATATTCAAGTTATCAGTATAAATGATAATAATGTTGTGATAAGTTCAAAAGGTGTTTCTTTTTTAACAGATGATGTAATATCAAATTGTAAAGAGAATTATTTTGATCTAATAATTCTCCCGGGAGGCATGCCTGGAGCCACTAATCTTTTTAATTCAAAAGAATTGGATTTGATTTTAAAAGATATGAATGCTAGAGGTAAATTTATTGCAGCTATTTGTGCTTCTCCAGTAGTAGTGCTTGCTGCAAAAGGTCTTTTAGGACTTAATAAGTTTACATGTTATCCAGGTTTAGAAAAAAATGTGTTTGATGGTGAGTTTGTAGATAAGAATGTTGTGATTAGTAATAATTTTATTACCTCTAAAGGAGTTGGAACTTCATTTGAGTTTGCCTTTACTCTTCTTGAAATGGTAAAGGGAAGGCAAATAATGGAAAATGTTAAAAAAGCAACTTTACTTTGTTAGAGTTAAATATAAAACTATTTAAAATGGCTATAATAAATTAATCAAATTTATTTTTTAAAATTGAAAATCATAAATTTTTGGGAATTAAATTATAAATGTCTTCAAGAATGGTTGATTCTTCGTTTGTTGGTATTACTAGTATTTTTACTTTACTCTTAGTGGTTGATATTTCGGATTCTAAATTTTTGTTTTGAGCCATTTCATTTTTTTCAAGGTCCAGTTCTATTCCAATTTTTTCAAACCCTTTTAGTGCAAGATTCCTTATTCCATAATCGACAATACCAATCCCGCCTGTAAAAACTATTGCATCAATATTAAAATCAAGAATGGCAATGTAAGATCCAATATATTTTTTTATTCTATATGTCATTATTTCTACTGCAAGTTTTGATTGATATTCTCCTTCTTCAATTTGGTTCCAAATGTCTCTCATATCATTTGATTTTCCAGAAATCCCTAGTATACCGCTTTCTCTATTTAATATTTCTTCAATTTGTTTAGTGGTTTTATTTAATATTGTGCTCATTAAATTAATAATTGCTGGGTCTATATCACCACTTCTTGTTCCCATTGCAAGACCTTCAAGTGGAGTAATTCCCATACTTGTGTCATAAGATTTTCCATCTTTAACAGCATTAATGCTTGCTCCATTTCCAAGATGTAATATTATTAGATTTAGATTGTCTATTTTTTTATTTAAAATTTCTGAGGATCTTTTTGTTATGTAGGAATAAGAAAGGCCGTGAAAGCCATATTTTCTAATATTGTGTTTTTTATACCAAGAATATGGGGTTGCGTAAAGAAAAGCATGTTCTTTTATAGTCTGATGCCATGATGTATCGAAACATAAAACTTGTTTTGTGTGTGGTAAAATTTTAAGTACTGTTTCTATTGCTGTGATTGCACTTGGGTTGTGAAGTGGAGCAAGTTCAGAAATTTGTTTTAATTTATTTAAAATACTGTTTTTAAGAATTACTGAATTTTTAAAGTCTGATCCACCATGTACAACTCGATGTCCTATTATTTTAATCTCACTAATAGTTTTAAGAATTTTTGAATTACTGTTTAGCAGTATTTTAAACATTTTCTCTATTGCTTTTTGGTGATTTTCAATTCCTTTCTCTAATTTTTCTATTGTTGATCCGTCAGTATTTATAATTTTTACGATTGATTTTGGTAATTTTATTTTTTCAATAATTCCAGATATTAATTTTTTTGAATTTTCATATTGATAAATAGCAAATTTTAATGAAGAACTTCCTGTGTTTATGATTAATATTTTCATTTTTTTTCCTTTTATGCTTGACAAGCTATGTGTTTGTTTTTAGTAAGTTAATATTTTTATATATGTAATTTATTTTGTCAGATTTTTCAATATTTTTAAAGCTTAAGAATATTGATTTTTGATGTGATGGATTTAATAGTAATAAATTAGGATGCTTTTGAACTATTTCTATTATTTTGTTCATAGGAATGCTTTCAGTATTTTTATATTCTATTTCCAGAGTTCTATTTGTTTCTTTTAGTTTTTTTATATTTAATTTTTTTGCTAAAATTTTAAGTTCAGCTAACATTAATAGACTATTTATTTCTTTAGGTATTGGGCCAAAGTTGTCGTGGATTTCCGATCTTATCTTTTTACTTTCTTCTTCGGTTTGAATTTCAAAGATTTTTTTGTAGATTAGTATTTTATCCTGTTCATTTTTTGCATAATTGTCAGGAATAAAACCGCTATAGTTAATTTCAATATCAACTTCTTTTTCTGATGAATTTTTTCCCATTTTTTTTTCAATTGCTTTATTTAGCATTGTTAAATAGCAGTCTAATCCAATCGATTCAATTTCCCCATGTTGTTCTCTACCAAGCAAATTTCCAACACCTCTTATTTCCATATCTTTCATTGCTATTTTAAATCCTGATCCTAGGTCTGAAAATTCGGTTATTGCTCTTAGTCTTTCAATAGAGCGTTCATTTAGCTTTTCGCTATCTTGGTACAAAAAATAAGCATAAGCTTTCTTAGATCCTCTTCCAACTCTTCCTTTTAGTTGATATAGCTGTGCAAGTCCAAACTTGTTTGCATTGTTAATTATTATTGTATTTGCATTTGGAATGTCTATTCCATTTTCAATTATTGTTGTTGCCAATAAAATTTGATACGCTTTTTTAATAAAATTGTGCATTATGTTTTCAATTTCGTCTCCTGTTAGTTTTCCATGAATTATTGCAATTCTTGCGTAAGGAGTTAATTTTTCAATTAGTGTTTTTAAATAATGCAGTTCTTCAATATTGTGATTTACTAGAAAAACTTGACCATCTCGAGATAGTTCACTTTCAATTGCATGTTTTATTAAAAGCTCACTAAACGATTCTAAATAAGCTTCTATTTTTACTCTGTTTTTAGGCGGAATTTTTAAAACAGAAATATCTCTGAGTTTAATTAGTGACATGTGAAGAGATCTGGGAATTGGTGTTGCAGAAAGAGCAAGGCAATCAACTGAAATTTTTATTTCTTTAAGTTTTTCTTTTTCCTTTACTCCAAATCTTTGCTCTTCGTCAATTATTATTAATCCTAAATTTTTGCAGGTGAATTTTTTTGAAAGAATTTTGTGTGTTCCTATTATTATATCAATTTCTCCGTTTTTTAATTCTTTTAAAATCCGGTTTTCTGTATTGTTTTTTATAAATCTGCTTAATACTTCGATTTTGATTGGAAAATTTTTGAATCTTTTTTTGAATGTATTAAAATGTTGTTCCGCCAAGATAGTTGTTGGCGAAAGTACAATAACCTGTTTGTTTCCCATTACAGCCTTAAAAGCAGCCCTCATTGCGACTTCAGTTTTTCCAAATCCAACATCTCCACAAAGAAGGCGATCCATCACTTTGAAGCTCATCATGTCTTCTTTGATTTCTTTTATTGCTGTTATTTGATCTGGAGTTTCATCGTATGGAAATTCAGATTCAAATAACAATTGAAATTCGTTATCTTTTGGGTATTTAATACCTTTAATGCTTTCTCTTTTTGAATAAAGTTCTATTAATTTATCTGCAATCTCTTCAATTCTTTTTTTTGCGTTTGCTTTATTTTTTATCCATGTTTTAGAGCTAATTTTATCTAATTTAATATTTTTAGGATCACCCCCAATGTATTTTTGGATTAAATTTGTTTGTTCAATTGGAATAAATAGTTTTTCTCCTTCGGCGTATTCAATTTCAATATAATCTTTTTCAAGAGAACTTGTTTTTATTCTCTTTATTTGTCTAAATATACCAATTCCATGGTTTATGTGAACTACATGGCTGTTTTTTTCAATCTCAATAAAAGAGCTAATAGCTTTTGTTTTTGAAGATTCGAAGGTTTTGTTTATTTTTTCCCCTGTATTGAAGATGTTTGATTCAAGAATAATGGCAATTTTTTCTTTTTCTATTATTAAAGAGCTAGATATTTTTAAAACCTCAATTGATACTTTTGGTAATTCTTTGAAAATGTATTTAAGTTTTTCTTTTTGTGATTCGGATTCTGCTGCAATAATGATTTTAAATCCATTTTTTAGCCAATTTTTGAATTCTTCTTTTGCAAGCATGATATTTGAAAAAAAGTTTCTCTCACTTTCAATTTTAAATTCTACAATTTCTTTGGATTTAGAATTTTTAATCTTTGAAAATAAAACATCGCTTTTTAGATTGAAGGTTTTAGAATTTAATAGAATTCTTTTTGGATCAATTATATTTTTTCCAGCTTCTTTTGCTTCTTTATAAAGCTTTTCATATTCTTGGTGTATTTTTTCAATTTCTTTTTCGAAATTGTTAATTTCAAAGTTTACAATAGGTGTGTGTTTTTCAATCTCATCACTTAAGTAAGTATTTGCTACTAGGGGATAAAACATTTCTTCTGTTTTTGTTTCTTTTTTAAAATTTAACTCTTCAAAAATTTTTTTATATTCAACGAATTTAAT
Organism: Borreliella valaisiana VS116; assembly: GCF_000170955.2. Classification (NCBI taxonomy): domain Bacteria; kingdom Pseudomonadati; phylum Spirochaetota; class Spirochaetia; order Spirochaetales; family Borreliaceae; genus Borreliella; species Borreliella valaisiana. Next base: position 654,409 of record NZ_ABCY02000001.1, read on the forward strand.
CTTTGTTTTTAAGTTATTAATAACTTCATTGTTCCAAATAATTTCTTTTTTTGGAAGAATTTGAAATTCTAAAATTTCATTATCTTGTTTTAATTGGGTTAAAGGATCGAATTTCCTTATTTCTTCTATTTTGTCGAAGTGTAGTATAATTTTTATTGGGTTTTGTTCTCCAAAAGGGTATATGTCTATAATTTCTCCTTTTGTTGCAAATTCTCCTGGAATTGTTACTCTGAATGTTTTTTCATATCCCAATGTTATGAGATTTTTTTCAATGTCTGATGTATTAATTTTAGTATTTTTTTCAATTTTATATATATTTTTTAGTAATGTATTTTCATTTGGTATTTTGCTAAGCAATGATTTTAAAACTGTAATGTATATTCCAGGATTTTTTTTATAAAAATTTATCAAAAATTTGATTCTTTCGTTAAAAATCGTACTTTTTGAGCCAATGCCCTTGTATACAAGGGGACTAAAATAGTTAAGCTCAAAGATTTGATCTGTAATTACTTTTAAATCATTTTTAATTTTATCTAATGTGTGCTCGTCTTTAACTATTAATATTATTTTTCCGGTTTTACTATATTCTTTGATTTTTTTAATTAAAAAAGCTTTGAAAAATCCTTCATATCCTGTTAATGAAAAAAATGTATTTTGTTCTAAAAATTCTTTCATTTTTTTTAAATTGGAATTATTTCTTAATATTGTTGTTAGTTCTTCATCTATATTCATTTTTTACCTTTTTGTTTAATTAATTTAGTATAATAATATACTATAGGTATTATTACTTTCTTTATATATAATGTGGTTAGGTTTTGAGGGGAGCTTATGAAAATTAGAAAATTGCTTTTTTGTATCTTTTTTACGAATATTTCTTTTGTTTTGTTTGCAGGGGGAGATTATAATGGTCTTGATTTTAAAATCAAGTTTTTTAATCAATCTATTTATCGTGTCAATAGCAATGTTTTTATTGAAGTTTCTCTTAGCAATGCGTCTGATAGTGTTTTAACTTTAGAAATAGGCGATATTAATTCTTTTGGCTTTGATTTTGATGTCACTGATACTACCAATATTAAAGTTAAAAGACCTATTGAATATGTTAAAAAGAGATCTAAGAATTTTGCTATTCCTGTTAGGAATATGAGCTTGAGACCTAATGAAAAGTTTTCTTTGGTTATTAACTTAAATCAATTTGTTAAGTTTAGTAAAGATGGAGTTTATTTTGTTAAGGGTATTTTTTTTCCAGACATTTCAGATCCATCTAAGAAAAAAGAATCCAATATTATTACACTTTTTTTAAATGATAGTTTTGATGAAAATCCAGGCAGTATAGATCTTGTTAATTTGTCTGAAAATAAGGACATTCAAGATATCTTAAAAAAGAAAAAATTGTCTCCCGATGAGATTGTTAAATATTTATTAAAGGCATTGCAGCTTGGAGAAAAAGAAAAATTCTTTTTATATCTTGACATTGAAGGCTTGTTATTAAATGACAAAGGCAAAGCATACCTTTATAAACAGAAGTTATCATCTGTTCCTAATAAAAATGTAGTTAAAGAGTATAAGGAATATTTATGGAATTCTAATAATTCAGATATTTCAAAAGCACCAAATGAATTTTCTATCATTGAGACAACTTATTCTGATACTGCTGGTAAGGTAATTGCTGATTTATATTTTGACGATGGGCATTTTTATATTTCCAAAAGATATACTTTTTTCTTCAAAAAATATGATTATTATTGGATAATTTATGACTACATTGTTCAAAATATTGGCATTAAGGAAAAGTAAAACTTTTTGTGTTTTGCAAATTATAGAACTTATTATAATATTGTATTTTTTAATAATAATTCCTGCTAATCTTAATGCTGATTTTGAGTATAAGGTTGTCAAAGGAGATACTCTTTTTTCAATTGCAATTAAGTATAAAGTTAAAGTAAACGATCTTAAAAGGATTAATAAACTTAATGTTGATAATATTAGGGTAGGTCAAATATTAATTATTCCAAGTAATTCTAATTTAGATCAAAATATTACCCATAAGGTCAATCATTCTCTTAGATCGCTGGAATCTGTTAATAAAGGGATAATTTTTTATACTGTAAAAGAGGGTGATACTATTGAGAGTGTTTCAAAGCTTGTTGGGATAAGTCAAGAAGAGATAATAGCTTGGAATGATTTGCGCTCTAAAGATCTTAAAGTTGGAATGAAACTTGTATTAACTGAGCCTGATTTTTTAAAACCCTATGTAGTTAAGAAAGGCGATTCGCTTTCAAAACTTTCTCAGGATTTTGATATTAGTTCTAAGGATATTTTGAAATTTAATTTTCTTAATGATGATAAATTAAAGATTGGCCAACAGCTTTTTTTAAAGAAATCTACTGAGAATGTTAATTTTCATTATGTTAAAAAAGGAGAAACTCTTGGTAGAATAGCTTATATTTACGGTGTTACTGCTAAGGATCTTGTAGCTCTTAATGGCAATCGGGCTGTTAATCTTAAAGCAGGTTCGTTGCTAAATGTTTTAAAGATTGTAAATAATGATTTAGAAAAACCTGTTGAGGGAGATTTAAAAATTGATAAAAAAACAAATAATCAATTCATTTATCATTCAGTTGCTGTAGGGGAGACTTTGTATAGCATTGCCAGACATTATGGGGTTTTAATTGAAGATCTTAAAAATTGGAATAATTTAAGCAGTAACAATATTATGCACGATCAAAAATTGAAAATTTTTGATAAAAAACTTTTATTTGATTCTTCTACAATTAAATCTAAAAACGATTTATATATTAAAAACAAGGTTGATTCTAGCTCTAATTCTTCTGACAAAGTTCAAACAATAGTTAATCTTCCTTCAAGTAAAAACAAAAAGCTAAATTTAAACACTTTTGGAATTTCTGCCAATCAAGATCTTTTTGATATTAGCTCTTTGGTCATTTTGGATTCCAAAATACCAATATTTGAGGTTGTTGGTGATTTTTATTATTGGTATAAACCGAGAAAGATAAGTCAGCCAAGTGAGTTTTATTCAGAGGATTGGCATTCTCCTTTAAATTCTTATAAAAAGGCGACGCAACTTTTCAAAAGTTTTGAAAAGTTGGTAAATTCTAGGTTTAATAAAGGATCAAGGCTTAAAGACAAGTTAATAATTCTTGATCCTGGTCATGGTGGTCTTGATCCTGGAGCTATTGTTAAATCTAGAGACGGTCTTGGAAATGAAGTTTTTGTTGTTGAAGATGAGTATGTGTATGACATTGCTTTAAGGCTTTATGTATACCTTAAAGAAGAAGGGGCTAATGTTGAACTTACCATTTTAGCTCCCGACCATTTAATTAGGAATAGTGTTTTTGCTAACAATACTTTTGTTAATGTTAAAAATGAGGTTTACAATGATTATGACCTAAATAAAAATGATACCGTTGATTCCTGGATAAATGGTACCCCAGCAGGTCTTAAAAAAAGATTGGTTGTTGTTAAAAACATTGTTAATAAATATAAAAATATTAAAGATAAGGATATAGCCTTTTTTAGTTTGCATGCGGATAATAGTGTTGGAGCACCTAAGAGTATGGGATTTTATTATCAAAAAGATGATGAAAAAAAATGTGATATTCATTCAAAATCTGTAGCAGAAAAAATTACAGAAGGAATGAAAAGAAGTTCTTATATTAAGGGGCAAAATCTCCATGTTTTAAGAAACAATATAGTAATGACTAAGCTTTTAATAGAAGTTAGAAATTTAGCATTTCCAGAAGAAGCTTGGTCTATTAGATCTTCTAAGCTTAGAGATCAAGATTCTAAAATTCTTGCTAATGGGATTTTAAAAATATTGGAAAATAATTGACAAAAATTTTTAAATTTAAGATAATATTCATAGTGTTCAATTTCCCCTATAGCTCAGTGGTAGAGCGGGTGGCTGTTAACCACTAGGTCGGAGGTTCAAGTCCTTCTGGGGGAGTTAATTAAGGTTAATTGTTTTTTTAATTTCGTTTTTGTTATTTTAAAGTAATTAAGTCTTTCTAAGAGTTTTTTGTTGTTTCCGTGTCCCAAACAAAGGTTCTTTTGTATCTTTTGTCTATTTTCTTTTGAGTTTTCTCCTATTAAGTCAAGTTCTAACAAGTCGCTTAATGTTAATAAATCTTTTTGATTATCTTTATATAAAGTTCCAACTTCTTTAAGTATTTTTATTATTTCTGTTTTATTTACTGATTCAACTTCGGTATCTTTAGTATTAAGATATGCATGTTTGATTTTATTATTTTCTCCTAGATGTTTGACTATTTTTTGCCTAATAATATTTCCAGATTTATCACTGTCTGTTAAAATTATTATTCCTTTGTATTTTAAAGCTTTTTTTAACAATTCAATAGTTTCGATTTTTAAAGCAAATCCTTTTGTTTCTATTACTGTGCAGTCAAAAGATTCTTTTATTCTTTTAAGATCGTCTTTTCCTTCAACTACAATTATTTCTTTAATTTTTTCCAATTTTAAATTCCTTGTTCAAAGAAAGCCCTTAGCAATTTAATTGCTTCTATGTGGTCAACTATTGATACTGTTTCGCGTAAGGAGTGCATTGCCCATAGTGGTGTTCCAATGTCAATAGTTTCTATTCCTGTTCTTGCATTTGATATTGGACCAATTGTTGTTCCTGAAGGAACATTTGCTTTCATTATTATTTCTTGAATCTTAATATTATTATTAATAGCCAAATTTTTTAATTTTGAAAATCCCGTTGAAGTTGTTGCATATTTGAAATTGGCGCTGTTTTTTACAACTATACCTTTACTTAGAGTTGCTTGATAGTTTGGATCATGTTTAAATGTATATCCTGGATGGATGCCGTGAACACTGTCAAACGATATATTAAATGATTTGTTTGTTTTTATTAAATGTTCTTCTCTGGTTAAATTAAGAGCAAGGTCAATTCTTTCTAAAACTTCTGATAAAAAATTGGAATCAGCGCCTCTTGAGGTTAGAGATCCTACTTCTTCGTTATCAAAAAATACAGCCATTTTATTTTTATTATTGCTTGTATGAATATAAGAGTTCATGATTGCGTGGCATCCTGATTTATTGTCAAGATTTTTAGAAGTCAAAAATTCTTTTTCAGTTCCTATTATTTTGGAAGGTTGTGATTCTGTGAATATTAGATCACAAGATAGAAAATTTTCATATTCTATTCCAAGTTGTTCTAGTATGCTATCTTTTATTGATTTTTTAGTGCTGCTTATTACTGTTAAATTGTCATGAGTATTATATACAAATCCTTCGTTAATTTGTCGGTTTAAATGGATTGCAAGGTTTGGAATAATTCCTATGTTTTCAATATTGATTAATTTTGAGTTAATATTTTCATTTTTTTTGAAATATATAATTCCTGCTAAGCTTAAGTCTCTGTCAATCCAAGTAGAAATTATTGGACTACCATAAACTTCAATATGATTGTAGAATACACCACTTGTGTTTTTTGTTGCATCTATTTTTAATTTTAGTCCTGGACTGTCTGTATGTGCCGTTGCTATTAAAAATGGCTCATATTTTTTTTCCACATCAATATTAAAGGCAATAAGGCTAGTTCCTTCTTTTTTTATGTAATACGATCCTGTTTCAATTTTCCATTTTTCATCAGGTTTTAATTGTTTTGCATTAAAATAATTAATTAATTTTTCTTCAATATAATTTACTAAATGATAAGGTGTAGGACTATTGTCTAGTAGACTTTGAAAAAATTTTGGTTCTAGTGTTTTATCGTTCACTAAAGGGATTCTCCTTTAATTTTATTGCTTTATAACTATATATTTTATTATAATAATTTTTAACTGTATATTAGTTAGGAGTTTATTATGAGAAAGTGTTTTGCCAGCTGGAGTTTATTGTTGATTTTTATTGCTTGTAGCTCTAATGTTGAAATTGAGTTAAAAGATGATATTAGCGGTATTGTTTCAATATTTGTCAATGTTAATGGAGAATTTGAAAAAATTAGAAAAGAACTCTTAACAACTTTAGTGGGAGAAGAAGTTGCAAGCATGCCTCTTTTTCCTGTAGATGAAATAAAAAAATACTTTAAAAATGGAGAGGAAAAGCTTGGACTTAAGCTTTTGAGTATTAAAACTCAAGGAGATTCTATTAATTTAGTTGTTAAGTTTGATAATTTAATTAAAGTTTTAGGCGATTATATGAAAAAATCTGATATTCCTGTGTTTAAGATAGAAAAAAAAGATGGTAAAAATATTGTTGAACTTAATATTAATTTGGAAAACGCTACTAAGAATATTAATGAAAATAAAGAATATATTAGTGATGCACTTGCTGCTCTTTTGCCATCGGATGAAATTCCAATGTCTGCTGAAGAATATAAAGATGTTTTGGTTTATTTTTTATCGGAGTTTACTCCCAAAGCAAGCGAACTTATTGACAATTCAAAACTTAATCTTATAGTTAAGACTTCTAGAAATGTTCAAGAACAATTTGGATTCAAACAGATTAACTCAAACACACTAAAGTTTGAGATGGATATGGTTAAAGGATTGAGTCTTGAAACACCAATAAAACTTAGAGTAGTTTATTGACAGAAATGTAAGAATATAAACGATTAAGTTTATATTCTTACATTGTATTCCTTTTTTAAAATTCCTATTAAAATAGCTGTTAAAATTGATCCTGCTAAGATAGATATTATCCACATTAATGGGTTTACTACTATTGGTAGAATAAATATACCACCATGTGGTGCTATAACTTCTACCTTAAAAAGTGCAGAAATAAATCCTCCTACAGATGAGCCTAGTATGCATGCAGGTATTACTCTTAAAGGATCTGATGCTGCGAATGGAATTACTCCTTCTGTAATAAAGCACGCTCCTAGAAAATAACAAACTTTTCCAGATTCTCTTTCTTCTTTTGAGAATTTGTTTTTAAATAAACTTGTAGCAAGGGCAATTCCTATAGGCGGCACCATTCCCCCTGCCATTATGCTTGCGTGAGGAATATAATTTTTTGCAGTTATCATTGCAATTCCAAATGCGTATGCAGCTTTATTTACAGGTCCTCCCATATCTATTGCCATCATACCTCCAAGTAAAGCTCCAAGTATTGCCATATTAGTTCCGCTAAGTTGATTTAGCATATCTGTTATTGATTCATTAATAAATGATATTGGACTAAGCATTACATATATTAAAATTCCTGAAATTATAACTGATAGAAAAGGATAAGTTAATACTGGATTTATTCCTCTTAAGTTGCTAGGAATGATTTTGTCAGATATTTTTTTTACAATCAATGTAACGTATCCTGAAATAAATCCCGCTAAGATGCCTCCCAAAAATCCTGCATTTCCATTGCTCATCATTAAACCTGTAATCATTCCAGGTGCAAGTCCTGGTCTTTCTGCTATACTAAATGAAATGTAGCCAGCAAGTATTGGGATCATTAAAGCAAATGCGCTTCCACCGCCGATTTGCATCAGAATATCTGCTATTTTATTGTAGCTTGGGTCATTTATATCAAATGCTTTGATTCCAAACATAAATGATATTGCTATTATTATTCCTCCTGAGACTACAAATGGAAGCATAAAGGAGACTCCATTCATTAAGTGTTTATAAATTCCTATTCTTTGGATTTGTTTAGGTTTTTCGATGGTTGTATTTGTGTTGCTTTTGTTGTAAATTTGCGCTTCGTTTTTAAGAATTGTTTGAATAAGCTCTTTTGCTTTGTGTATGCCGTCTTTTACGCCTACTTCAATTAAAGGTTTTCCGCTAAATCTTTCTTTGTTTATAGTCTTGCCAGATGCAATAATGATTCCCTTTGCGTTTTTTATTTCTTCTTCTGTTATTGGGTTTTCGGTTCCACTAGATCCATTTGTTTCTACTTTTATGTTTATGTTTAATTCTAAAGCTGCTTTTTTAAGGCTTTCTGCTGCCATATAAGTGTGAGCTATTCCCACAGGACATGCTGTTACGGCAAGAATGAAATCTTTTTTTGTATTTGAATTATTAGATTCATTTGTATTGCTACTACTCATGATTATTTCTAAAAATCTATCTTCATTATTTGTGCTCATAAGTTCATGTCTTAATAAGTTGTTGCTAAAAGTATTGCTTAGATATGATATAGCTTTTATGTGTGCATTGCTAGGAGCCTCTTCGGGGATAGCCATCATGAAAAACAGTTTTGAGAGTTTTTGATCAGAAGAGTTGAAATCAAATCCATCACCATCAACTCTTAAAATAGCAATTCCGTGTTTTTTAATAAAGTCACCTTTTGCATGGGGCATGGCTATATGCTCTTCAATGCCTGTTCCGTTAATTTCTTCTCTTTTTTTAATTTCTTTTATGAATGCTTCTATGTCATTTAAGTATCCATTTTCATTGAGCATGCTAGCCATTTTTCTAATTACATCTTCTTTGCTAGTTGCATTGTAATTTAAAATAATTAAATTTTTTGAAAATAAATTTTGCATAATAATCACCTTTATATATTATATAGTGTATATATATATTAAATTTTACATTTATTTAATTGATTTTATCAATTAAAGGAGATTATCTTGATATATACTCTAACACTTAATCCTTCTGTGGATTATAAAATAGTTTTAAAAGAATTTCAGGAAGAAAGTCTTAATTATGCTTTGGATAACAATTTCTTTGCTGGTGGTAAGGGAATAAATGTAAGTACTGTTCTTAAAAATTTGGGAAAGTCTAGTATGGCTCTTGGCTTTTTAGGAGGTTTTACGGGTGATTATATAAGATTTTCTCTTAATTCTAAGGGTATAAAAAACGATTTTATTAAAATAAAATATAATACAAGATTAAATATTAAAATGATAGCAAATGGCAGAGAAACAGAAATTAATGCTAATTCCCCAGATATTTCTAAGGATGAATTTGAACTTTTGAAAAATAAGCTTAAAAGTTTAGCAAATAATAGTATATTGGTGATGTCAGGAAGCGTTCCTGAAGCTCTTGGCGAGAATGCATACAACGAAATATCTAATATAATTTCTAGTGATGTTAAGCTTATCATTGATACTAGTGGTAAACCTTTGAAAAAAATTCTTAGATTAAATCCCTTTTTAATAAAGCCTAATATTTATGAACTTGAAGATCTTTTTAATGCTAAATTCAATTCCACAAAAGAATTGATTAAAATTGGGAAAAATCTTGTAGAAAGTGGAGTTCAAAATATTATAATTTCTATGGGAAGTGACGGAGCTATTTTTATTGGCAAAAATGTTGCTTTTAGAGCCTTTGTTCCAAAGATTAGCTCTGTTAGCACTATTGGGGCAGGAGATTCTGTGATTGCAGGATTTGTGTATGCGTTTGACAATAAAAATACTTTGGCAGATTCATTTAAATTTGGTGTTGCAGCCGGTACAGCTACGGCATTAAAAGGCAATCTTTGTGAATTTCAAGATGTTAAAAAGATGCTTTGTGAGATTAGGGTTGAAGACATTTGAATTTCTTAATCTTTTAAATAGAGTTGAGTATTTGATTTTTAAACTTTACTGTAGCTTTTAAAAAGCTACAGTATTTAGTTTGTTTAAATTTTTAATTTTGATTTATACAATTTGTGTGTTACTAGGGATAATCCCATAACTGTTAACAATGCTACTATAGCTATGCTTGCAAATAAGCCTGCTGTATTTGATTGAGTGATTTTTGCAGCGATTTCTGTACTTTTCTCATCGCAAACACAGTTAACGTATCCACATATTGGACAGATCTCTTCTACTCCAAATTGGCTTAAGTTTTTATTTGAAATTATATTTTCTGTTGTTGTGTTGGTTTGTGCGAAAACATATGTTGAAATCAATAGTAAAGCAGTGAAAAATAAATATTTTCGTAGATTCATTTTACCTTCTCCTTTCCCCATAAGGTTTAAATTTTTTTGGATTACTTAAATTATAGCTTTTAAATTAAACATTTATAATTTTTTATTATTCAAAACCTTCTAGAATGGATAAATTTTCTAAGAAAAGCTGATGATATAATAAAGTGTAAAAGTTACTATCGGGAGCGACGGGTCTCGAACCCGCGACCTCCTGCGTGACAGGCAAGCGTTCTAACCATCTGAACTACGCCCCCCAAAGTCATTCTTTTAAAAAGATTATAGTTGTTTTTGATTTATTTGTCAATTTCTTTAAATGAGTTTAAATGTTCTAGTATTTTTGAGTCTCTTTCGCTAGATTTTTTGCTTAGTTTGAGAATGGTCTCTTTGTTAGAAATTATTTCTAAGCTATCTTTAGCTCTTGTTATTGCAGTGTACATAAGTTCTTTTGTTAAAAAAGGATTATTTTCCAATATTACTTTTATGTGTTTATATTCAGATCCTTGGCTTTTGTGTATTGTTGTGGCAAAGCTGAATTCATAATTTGTTAGTAAATCTAAATTTATTTTTTTATATTTTTCATCTTTTCTTTGGAATAAAGCATAAAATTTAGAATTTTCATTAAAAATGATACCTCGTTCTCCATTAAATAATTTATTTTTATAGTCAGTTTTAGTTATCATTATTATTTGACCAGTAAAGTTTCCGTAAGTCTTTTTTAGGTAAGTTTTTATTATTTCATTTAGTGTTTTAGTTCCAAATTTTCCAAAATTTTTTGAACTTAAAATTATATTTTCAAGTAAAGTTTCAAGTATTGTTTCAATTTTTGATTTTTTTAGTAATTTAAGATTAAAAGTGGGTATTTTTTTATATAAATTGTTTGTATATTCTATTAGATCTTTTTTTAAGTTTATTTTTTCTATTTCTTTTAATTGAACATTTTTATTGTTATTAATATATTTGCAAATCAAACTGCTATCTTCTTTGTATATGGCTTTTGAGAGCAAGTTTATTTCTTTATTGCTCCTGAAATTTTCTTTAAGATCTTCTACATTATCGTTATTTAATTTTTTTATTCTTAGAAGGCTTGAATATACATTCCCTTCATTTACCGATGGTAGTTGATTTTTGTCTCCCACCATTATTAATTTAGTAGTTATTGGTGTTGCTTTTAATAGCTTTAAAAAAGTGTATGCATCTACCATTGAAGCTTCGTCAATTATTATTAGGTCAAAATTTAGTTGATTTTCTTCATCATATAGATTTTTTTTGTTTATAAATTTGATTCCCAATAGTTTTTGAATTGTGTTACATTCTATTTCTAAATTTTTGAATGAATGATCGATACTTGCTTGTAACCTTAAGCTAGCTTTTCCTGTGGGAGCTGTAATTGCTACTAATTTTTTTTTATTGTTTGATGTTTTATTAATTGCCTTTAAGATATAGTTAATAGTTGTAGTTTTGCCTGTTCCCGGGCCTCCGCTTAATAGAAAGAAGTTGCTTTTTAATGCCTTTCTTACTGATGTAATTTGCTCTTTATTTAAATTTTCGGTGTTCAAATTTGATATTATATTTTGTATTTTGTTGTCATTTAATTCACTTTTATGGTTTTCTAATCTTTTTATAATTTGTTTTATTAACTCTTCTTCTTCTCTATAGTTTTTTTGAGTATAAATGTAAATATTGTTTTCTAGAATTAGGGGAGTTGTAATTTTAAGATTATTAAATTCCATTATTATGTTGTTTTTTTTTAAAAGTGAAACTATATCTTGAATAGTTTCTAGATTTCCAAATGTTTCTAACTCTTTTAACATTTTTATTAATTTATTGTAACTATGATTAGTTTTTTCTAGGTTGTCTTTTGTGAATGTTATTGTGTTTTGAATATCTTTTGCTAATAGATTTATATCAGCTCTTAAGTGACCTTTATCAAAGTAGTTAAATAAAAATATTAAAAATATTACAATATTTTCATTTTTTATTGACTTTGCAAGTGTTTGTGCTTTATAACAATTTTTTTTATTGATATTTAAAAGTTCAATTATTTCATAAAGCTTAAGCTCGGGAGTTAAAAATTTTTTGTTTTTATTTTTTAAAAATTCTCTTAAAACTAAAAAATCTCTCATAAGAGCCTTTTAATACTTAATTCTGAGATGATTTGATCTAAATCCACATCATTAAATTTTGGAAGATCAAAATAAATGCCATTTTCAAATTTTGATTGCAAACATTCAATATTATCTTTAAATGCTCTTGTAAAAAGATATATTATTCCACCAAATTTTTGATTATATTCTCTTTTGGTTTTAAATAATATTTTTTTTATTCCAAGTGCGTATATTTTATATTGCAAATCATAATATTCTTTTTTTATTATATTTTTTAAATTTGTTATATTGTAATCATCTTTATCTTTTCCAAGATAGTTTGTTTTGTAATCCAGAATGTATATTTTATTATTAGCTTTAAATATGAGATCTACTATTCCTTTTAAGTATCCGTCATTGAGTTTTATGTGAAGATCTTCAAAGTGGCTGTCAAAAAGATGTTTTTGTTTTTGAAATTTAGGATTTATTTTGATTAAAAATTCCATTTCTTTCTGCAATTCTTCAATATCACACAGACGAGTATTAATTGCTTTTATATTATAAGTTAGTATATTATAAATCATTTTAGTTAATGAATTTTGTATTTCTATTGTATTGAGATTTGAGTTAATTTTTTGTATTTGTTTTTTAATAATTTCAATATTATTTTTTTTAAAATTATCAAATGTATCTTTTGCTGTGCTAAAGATTATTTCCTCCATTGCGGCATGCAAAATGTTTCCACTATCTTTTCCTTTAGGTAGAACCTCTTCTAATGTTGAATCGAAATCAAGATCTGTTTCTTTTTCATAGTTAGTATTTTTAAAATCATAGTTTTCGTAAAATGTTTGATGATGAGCTTGCGCTGTTAGACTTGAAAAACTAGATGTATATTCTTTTTTAAACATGTTTTTAATTATTGGTTTTGGTGGTATTAATTTCGCATTTACATTTGTATTGTTCTTTTTTTTATTGAATCTCTTTTGGCTAATAAATTCATATATGTTAAAGTCATGTTTAATGCCGTCGATAGTAAAAATTTTTGCTATTTCTAATAATTTGCTAGTTATACTATTTGTTTTTGCAATAAAAAGAGCAAATTTAGCTCTTGTTGCTCCTACATAAAATATATTTTTTTCTTCACTTAGTATTTTTAGTCTTGCATATTTTTTGTTTTCTTCTAATTTAAAAAAATCATATTCAATTTTTCCGTCTTGATAAAATTTGTAAAAGTGATTTTTCTTTGAAAAAATATTGCCATTTTCTATTGGAGATGTATTTATTAAAAATACGATATTCATGCTAAGCCCTTTTGATTTGTGTATTGTCATTAGTTCTATAGATTCATCGTCATTATTTATATTATTGATTTTTTCTTCTATTTCTTCAGGCTCTTCGTTTATTATTAGACTTTCTAAAGTAGAGATTAGAGATTGTATGTTTTGTTCTTTATGATATATTTTAGAGATAATCTCAAGTGTTGTTTCGTAGGTTTTTAAATTGTCAAGTTTACCTTCTTTGATAAGAAGGCCTTTGTAATTTATTTTATTTTTTGCCCACTCAATAATTTTTTGATCTTTGGTGCTATTTGCAATTTTGATCCACAAGTTTTTTTCGGATGTGATTTTGTTAATTGCATTTATTAATGTTATTTCATTTTTTTCAAGTAAAACTGTTATATTTTCAATAAATTCCTCTATGAGATGAATTTTGTCTTGTTTGATTAAAATTCTTTGTAAATTCCATGGTACATTTAATATTTTACTGTTTAGAATATAATTTAAAGTTTTAAAATTCTGTTTTCGGTCTAAGCACTTAAGAATATAGAAAATTTCGCTAAATTCTTTGGTTTTTAAAAATTGTTCTTGGGTTTTATTTGTTTGAATTTGTTCTTTTTTTAATGCTTTATCTATTAAATTGATTTCATTTTTTCCTCTACAAAGTACTTTAATGTCTTGCATTTTAATATTTCTAATTTCATTGTTTTCGGCAATTGTTCCATATGTAAGTAAGTATTTTATTGTTAATGCTGTTTTTTGGTAAATGTCTTCTTCGTTTTCGGAATTTGTGGTTATTATGTTGATTCCTTCTATTTCTTGTCCGTTGATGAAAATGTTATTATTGTCATTTTTTTGATTTGGAAGTGAGTTGGTAAATTCAATTTTTTCAATTTCATCGGCTATTGCATTATTATATATATTATTAAAAATTTTATTTAAAGGCTCGATGAGCTTTTTACTTGATCTGTGATTTGTTTTTAGTATAATTCTAGCATCTGTGTTAATTTTATTTTTTATTTCTTTGTTATAAAAAGAAATGTCTGCTTTTCTAAAAGAATATATTATCTGTTTAGGATCGGCTATAAATATCAATTTTATTCCTGCTGTTTTTAATATTTTAAATATCTCTATTTGTGTTAAGCTTAAGTCTTGCGCCTCATCAATTAAAATGATTTTGTATCGATTTTTGATTGCATTTAGGAGTTTTTTGTCTTCTGATTTTAAGTAATTTTTTAAATTTGAAATTATGTAATTTTGATCTATTGTGTTTGTTGATTTAATAATTTTTTCTAGTTCTTTTTTTATATACTTTAGTATTTTGTATTCAACTTTTAAAATAACATATTGCTTTAAATTATTTCTATTTTTATTTCTATTGTCTTCTGTTTTATATTTTTCATGGTTAATATTAATTCCTAAATGGATTAAATCATTTTTAATCTTAAGTTCTTTAGGTAATAATTTAGTATTTTTTTTAATTTCTTTTTCTATTAAAGTTGAAAAAAATTTATTTTTTAATAATGTTTCTGCTATTTTGAATATTTCGTTTTCTTTAGAGTATTCTATTTCAAGTTTGCCAGTTTGAATATGTTTATTATAAAAACTTAATATTTCATCTGTTGTCATTTTGTCTAATTCTTCTATTATTTTGTTGTAATCTTTGATTAATTCTTCCTTTTTAAGAAGAATGTTTTCAAATGTAGTTTGGGTTTTAAGCCAATCCCCAAGTTCTTTAGTTGTATCTCTTTCGTAAGCTTTTTTTATTTTTAAAACAATTTCTTCTGTTTTTTTAGCATCAGATTTAAATACTTTAAATTCATAGTCTTTAATGTCAACAGCTTGAATCAGGCTATCTGATTTTCTTAAAAAGTCATAAACCATTTCATCTATTTCTTTTGAAAATTTTTCTTTAGGTTTATATTTGGAATAATTTTCTGTTTCAATTTGAAAATTATTTAAGGCATGTAATGCAAATTTATTGATTGTTGATATAAAGAGTTTTTTTGATTGCTCGTAGGCTTCTTTTAAAACTCCATTTGTTTTTGAGTTAAAATAAGTATTTTCTATTGCTTTTAGTATTCTTGTGTGCATTTCTTCTGTGGCTTTTCTTGTAAAAGTTAATACCAAAATTTCATTTATGGAATATAGTTTGTTTTGCATTAAACTTATAACCACATTTTCAAGTACGTGAGTTTTGCCAGTTCCCGCTGATGCTTCTATTAATATTGTTGTGTTGTTTCGAATTTTTTCTATGATTTTGTCCATGAATTTTAATTTTTTGTCCTTGCGAATTTAATATAAAATTTTTCCATCAATATTAGTAAATTTTTGTCTAGCTTGAAATCGTGAGTGTCTTTAAATCTGTTATAGTAATCACACAGTGTTATTTCACTAGTTTTTAAAAATCTCTCGTGTGCCTTGCTTGTGAAATAAGCTTTAGAAGGGTTTTTTATTTGCATTGTTATGAAATTTTTAAAACAATTTGAAAAATTATTTTGATTTGTTTTTGTTAAAATTTTAATTATCAAGCTTTGGTAAATTGGAGTTGGATAGCTTGATATATATGCAAATTGCATAAGTATATTTTCAATATCATCAATTATTATTTCGTTGTGGTGATAACAAATAGTTGTTTTTACGGATAAGTTATCAAGATCAATTTTTATTTCGGTTAATGAGTTGAAATTTTGTATTTCTTTTTTTATTAGCAATCCTGTTATATATAAATCTATTTCATTTTTTATTTTATCTGGGATGCTATAATAGTCTTTTTTTACAAAATTCAAATAAAAATAATCGTTTTCGATTTTATATACATTTTCAATATCTTTTTTTAATTCAAATTCTATATTTTTCTTTTGAAAATTTAATTTTATTGTTTGACAAAATTTAATTTTGGTTTTTATCATTATTGAAAGCTTTTTTAAGCTTTTAGCAGCATTATATTGTAATTTACTAATTTTTTTGAAGATATTATTCACAGTTGTTTTTTGATCTATGTTGAAAGGAATATTTCCTTGTTGTATTTCATGTTTAATGTGGTTTTTAATAATCTCTACTACTTTACTTACATCATCTTTTTTTCCCATTATGTATTCATGTAGTAATGTTGAATTTTTTATAAGTCTGTAAATAATCTCAATAGCACTAAAAACTTGTTCTTCTTGTTTTTCTTTGATTTCATTTTCTAATCTTATGTCTTGTATTTTGACGTTTAAAGTTTTTTCATAAAAATGTTTGTAAGGATTAGAAAGGGCGTTTTTTAATTCGTATAAATTTAACTTAATTGGACTTTCTAGTTGAATTTTATTTTGCTTAAACTTAATTGGTTTAGAATTTTGTAGTATTTTTGCGATATTAAAGGCTTCTAAATCATAGTTTATTAAATAATTCTCTTTTACATCTTTAAAATATGCTAAGTCATGGTTTTCATTTGGATGTTTTTCTATTTGAAAATTTTTTTCATACTTTTGTATGTGATCAAGTATTTTGTTTATTGTTTTTGATGTATTAATTTCTGAGTTTATATTGTCTTGAAATGAATAGTAAAGGTAAAATTTTCCTGATGTTGCAAAAATTAAATTAAAAAGAGTTGTGACTGCCTCTTTTTCGGTGTTTTCATGTTCATAGTATTCATTTAATAAATTCATATTATCATAATTTATTTTAGAGTTGAATTTTTGAAATCCCAAAAAATGAATTTCTTTTTTTTGAAGATATTCTATTTCTTTGTAATTGGCAATCAATATTCCATTTTTTTTATACATTACTCCGTATTTTTCCTTTTCAAGACTTTCTTCAAGCATAATTTTAAAAAGATAAAATTCAATTTTTATTTCATTAATTTCTTTTAAATAGTTTTTGTAAAGATTGTCATTTAAATCTTTGGGAAAATTTTTAAAGGATTTTATTTTGTTTTGTAAATATTCATCAGTTGTATTAAATTCTTCAAGATCAATATATTTTTGAATAAAAATTTCTATTATTTCTGCCCATTCATATACTTTATATGTTTTATTTTTAAAATAGTTTATATCTTCGTACAAACTTTTTACTATTGTCATGAGTTTTATTATTGATTCTTGATCTTGAAATCTTGTATTTTCTTTTTGAATTTCCCCTTCATATTTTTCGTCAAATATTTCAGACATTAAGAATCGATTAAATCCGTCTTCCCACGAGTTTAAAAAGTTTTGATCATACTTTAGATTTTCTTTGTGAGTGTTGTTTACACCAAAATTAATGTTCATTGCATCGCTAAATTCTATTAAATAGTTTAATTCAGATATTGATATATTAAATTTTTTCATTACTTTATTGCTACTTAGCAGGTCAAATACTTCTTTTCTGCTGAAATTGCTAATTGTTCCGTTTTTTGATATAAAAAGATCCATTAGCCTTTTTAAGGCTAATATACTTTCTCCTCTTGACAAATTGTTATAGCATAGAACACTATATTCAATTTCATATTTATTTAGGCACTCTTCTATGTATGGCAAATATTCATTAAATTTTTCTTGCAAAGAAGTTATTGCTATTTCGCTTAATTTAAGGCTATTTTTTTGCATTGAGTGTATTATTTGATTTACCAAAATTTCTACTTCACGTTTTTGATTTTTAGCTTCTATTATTTTAAAGCTATCGTCTAATTTTGAAAGTGGAGTTTGTGCTATAATGTTGTTTTTAATGCTTGTTAAGAAATTTTTACCTTTAAATAATTCAATATCTACTTTTTCTAAAGCTTGAGATTTTATTGGGCTGATTTTTTCTGTTGTTAACAATAGTTCTTTAATAAAAGGAGATTTATAGTTGAGCAAATCTTCAAAAATTAGCACATGCACTTCAAAGTCAAAAATTTTTTCTAAAGAATTAAGAATTTTTTTTTCAATCTCCCTATTATTGCCAATAAATATTATTTTTTTAATTTCAATTTCTACATTTTTGGTTGGTTTTTCTTGAATTATTTTTTTATGTAAGTTTAAAATATTTTTTTGCTTTTCAAAGAGTTTTTTAAATAGTTCTTTTTGCATATTCTCGTAGGGTTTTAAATTTTCTTCTTGGAATAAAAATCCGTTATCTTCCCAAGTTTCAATTAATTTTGAAAATTTTGAGTAATAATTGTGGAATAAATCTATTATTTTTGATGCAAAAAAGTATCTATTCTTTATTGATGTTAAATCTTTTATGTATTTTAGTTTTTCGGTTTTCAATATGTTATATAAAATGAATTTTTCTGTTTCCAGGTAAAATGGAAAAGTATTCTTTTCTATGTATTTTTTTATATTGGGATTTTTTAAGGAAATTTCATATATGCTTTTTATAGCATTTTTTTTAATATTTAGATTGTAAGAAATCTCATTCAATTTTGCTATAGTTTTTTTGATTTCTTCTTTTAAAAGATCATTTTTTACTATTATTAGTGTTTCTTTTTTAAAGATATTGTCGTTTTGAGTTAATTCTTTAATTTTTTCATAAATATTATTTACTTTATTGGTTTTATATATGTTCATAGGTTAATTGCTTTTATTATCTTTTATTAGCTTGTTTTTTAACTTTCTTAAGTTTATACTGATGCTCACTTTATATATATGGGGATTGATTATTCTTCTGTACGTATGTTCAAGTCTGCTTAAATCAAGTTTGTTTTTATTTCTAATATTGTTTAAACTATGTTCGTAACCTTTGTAAAGCTTACCATTTTCCAAGACAGTGTGAATCAAAAATTCAAAATCGTCATATTGTTTTATGATTTTGAAAACGTTATCTTGTATTGGATGAAAAATGGTTAATTCTTTTCTTGAATTTAGGTGCTCTTTGATTTTATCTTTTTCTTCTTTTAAAAATATGAAATCAAAGAGCATTTGACCATTTAAATAGATTCTTGCGACTTCTTTTTGGGCAGGTAATGTTGATTTTTCTGTGTTATTTGATATTTTTATTTTTGGTATAAATTTCCCATTTTTTTCTATAGAGATCATTTTATATACCCCTGAAAGATTTGGATCTCCTTTTGCTGTAACTAGATTTGTTCCAACACCCCAAATATCAATTGGGGCATTTATTGAATTTAAGTACATAATAATATTTTCGTCAAGCTCATTAGACGCAATAATTTTTACGTGATTTAATCCATTTTGGTTTAATTCTTTTCTTGCGGCTTTACTTAGATATTCAAGATCCCCACTGTCAATTCTTATTGAAAAATTATTTTTTCCCTCTTCTTTTAGTTCCCTAAATATTTTAATGGCATTTTTTAATCCACTGTTAAGCGTGTCGTAAGTATCAATTAGCAAGCTTACTTTGTTTGGATATGTTTTTGCATATTCTCTGAATGCTTGTTCTTCGTTTTCAAAACTCATTACCCAGCTATGAGCCATTGTTCCTGTGACTGGTATATTGTATTTATATCCAGCAAGCATATTGCTTGTAAAGTCTGCTCCCCCTATGTAGGCAGCTTTGCTGGCAGAGAGTGCTCCATTTATTCCTTGTGCTCTTCTTAGACCAAGTTCTGCTAGAATTTTTGCACCAGATTCTTTTATTCTGGCAGTCTTTGTTGCTATTAGACTTTCAAAGTTTATTATATTTAACACCAGCCCTTCTATTAATAACAATTCTATTAGATGTCCTTCAATAACAACTACTGGTATATAGGGGAAAACCAGGCGACCTTCTTCTATTGAGCTTATTTTTATGTTTAGTTTGAATTCTCTGAGAAAGTTTAAAAATTGCTCATCCAATATGTTTAAACTTTTTAAATATGTAAGTTCATTTTCATTGAAACGAATATTTTTCAACTCATTAATTAATGTATGTATTCCAGCTAAAACAATATAGCCATTTTTAAAGGGTGTTTTTCTAAAGAATACTTCAAATTTTGCTTTAGGATTAATACCTTTTGTAAAATAGGCATTCATCATTGAAATTTCATAAAAATCTGTAAATAGTGATAGATTTTTCATTCTCCTTATTATATACTAGTTTTGTTTGTAAAAAAATGATATTTAATTTGAGCTTAATTGCTATTTGTTAATATTTATGAATATATTTTGTAATATATAATAAATTGATCAGATCGGATTAAACTATATGAAAGAAAAAAGTGTTTCTAATTTCGATATTGTAATTTTTGGAGTTACCGGGAATTTGTCTAGAAAAAAACTTATTCCGTCACTTTTTAATTTGTTTAAAAATAAATGCATTAGCAATTTCAGGGTTATTGGTTTTTCTCGTAAAATTTTTACAGATAAAGAATTTAGATTATATATTAAAGATTCTTTATGGCAGGA
Organism: Borreliella valaisiana VS116; assembly: GCF_000170955.2. Taxonomy (NCBI): domain Bacteria; kingdom Pseudomonadati; phylum Spirochaetota; class Spirochaetia; order Spirochaetales; family Borreliaceae; genus Borreliella; species Borreliella valaisiana. Next base: position 674,902 of record NZ_ABCY02000001.1, read on the forward strand.
AGAGACTGATTCTTTGATTGAAATTTTTTTAAATTTCTTTATTTATGTATTTGGTGATTTTAATGAAAAAGAGCCTTATAAAAAATTATTTAAATTTTTAGATAAAAACCGAGAAACAATATATTATCTTTCAACGTCTCCCATATTTTATGGACCAATAATTAACCATTTGAAGAAGTATTCTTTAAGTGAAAGATTAACTTTGTCAAAAATAGTTCTTGAGAAGCCTTTTGGGTCTAGTCTTGAGACAGCAAGAAAATTAAATAGTTTGCTCTATTCTGCTTTTAGAGAAGATCAAATTTATAGAATAGATCACTATTTAGGTAAAGAAACAGTTCAAAATATTTTTACATTTAGATTTGGCAATTCCATTTTTGAAAATATTTGGAATAATCGTTATGTAGATTTTGTTCAGATTACAGTAGCAGAAGAATTGGGTCTTGATGGGAGAGCTGAGTATTACGATTCTGTTGGAGCTTTAAAGGATATGGTTCAAAATCATATTTTACAATTGTTAAGTCTTGTTGCAATGGAATCTCCTATTAAATTTGATTCTGAGTTTATTCATGATGAGAAGGTAAAAGTTTTAAAAAGTTTAAGGAAAATTAGCAAAGAGGATATTAAGAACTGCATTGTTAAGGGGCAATATATAGGTTCACAAATTCAAGGGGTTTTTAAAAAAGGCTATAAAGATGAAACAGAATCTTTGGGAAATTCAAGCACTGAAACTTATTTAGCCATGAAAGTGTTTATTAATAATTGGCGCTGGTCTGGTGTTCCTTTTTATCTTAGAACTGGCAAAGGGCTTGCTAGGAAATTTTCAGAAATATATATTCAATTTAAAAAACCAAGCTTTACTCTTTTTAACAATAGTTCTGTTGATTTTTCCAATGCTTTAATATTTAGGATTCAGCCAAGAGATGGAATTGAAATTAAATTCAATACCAAAAAACCTGGATATAATTATGAAATTCAAACTGCTAATATGGAGTTTTCATATCATGGGACATTTAAAAGATTATTTGATGAGGCTTATGAGCGTTTATTGTTAGATGCTTTTTTAGGGGATGGCACTTTGTATGCTACAAGTGATGAGATTGAAAGTTCTTGGGAATTTGTTTCAGATATTGCAAATAAATGGGCAGATATTGAAATTTGTGATTATTTTTATGGGTCTGAAGGACCAAAAGAGATAGATTCTATTTTAGAAAAAGATCATTTTTGGCGTAAAATTTAATTTTTCAGTTTTTAAAAAGATAAACAAGATAAAAAATTTATGTAATTTATTTCTATTGTTCCTATTTATTTTTAATGTTTATTCTATTTGTAATTTAACGTCAGCAAATTTTTATTTCTTTCGACTTAGTAGTAAAGTTTGTGATAAATTAATTTTTTTTAAAAATTTTAAGAAAATTAAAGATTTTTGTTCTTGAATTGATTACAAGTTTATGCATCGATTAATAATTTGCGTTATTATTAAAAAAATATAAGTAATCTTTTTAAAAAACAGTACTTATATTTAAAGGATGTATATGGAAAATATTGAAGTAAAAGCCCAACCAAGTTTTTTTGGACTTGTTCCTTTTTTCGTTTTTATTATTATGTATTTGTGCACAGGAATTTATTTAGGGTTTCTTGGCGTAGAAATGGCTTTTTATCAGCTTCCAGCTAGCGTTGCAATGTTTTTTGCTTCTATTGTTTGTTTTTTAGGGTTTAAAGGAAAATTTTCTGACAAAATTCACATATTTATTAAAGGAGCCGCTCAGTATGACATTATACTAATGTGTCTTATTTTTATGCTTTCTGGGGCCTTTTCTTCTCTTTGCAAAGAAATAGGCTGTGTTGAAACTGTAGCAAATTTGGGAATTAAATATATTAATCCTAATTGGATTGTTTCTGGTATATTTTTTATAACTTGCTTTCTCTCTTTTTCTGCGGGTACTTCTGTTGGATCTATTGTTGCAATTGCTCCTATTGCTTTTAATATTGCCGTGAAAAGCAATATTAATCCGAATTTAATGGCAGCATCTGTAATGTGTGGAGCTATGTTTGGAGATAATCTTTCTTTAATATCAGATACAACTATTGTTTCTAGTCGAACTCAAGGCAGTAGTATTTTAAATGTTTTTATTAGTAGTAGTTTTTATGCTTTTCCATCTGCTATACTAACTTTTTTTTCTTTTTTCTTTCTTTCTGGAAATTTGCTTAATACTACAAACTTTCTACATGAAAGTTCAATAGATTTTGTGAAAACTGTGCCTTATTTAATAATTATATTTTTTTCTTTGGCTGGAATGAATGTTTTTCTAGTTCTTTTTTTTGGTATATTTTCTATATGTATTATTAGTGTTTTGTATAGTAATTTATACTTTTTAGATGTAATAAAAAACATTAATAAAGGGTTTTTAAATATGGCGGATTTGATTTTTCTCTCAATCTTAACAGGGGGAGTTTCTTTTATTGCGATTCATAATGGAGGCTTCAAATGGTTGCTTATTAAATTGAAATCTTTGGTTAGAGGAAAAAGTTCGGCTGAATTTTCTATTGGTGTTTTTGTTTCAATAGTTGACATTTTTCTTGCTAATAACACAATTGCCATACTTATTTGTGGCAAAGTAGCAAAAAATATAGCTTTTGAAAATAACATCGGCCCTCAAAGAAGTGCGTCTATTTTAGATATGTTCTCGTGTATTTTTCAAGGTATTATTCCTTATGGCGCTCAAATGATTATTTTAGTAGGCTTTTCAAATGGGCTTGTGTCGCCAATTAGCATTTTACCATTTTTAGTTTATTTTGGATTTTTATTGTTTTTTGTTATTTTATCTATTTGTGGAATTGATATAAAAAAAGTTTTTTTATATTTTTCAAAAAAATAAAAATTTTGAAAAATATAAGACTTGCATTGTTCGATTTTATTATTTTTAACTTTGTTTAGAATAAATTATTTTTAATTGTATTATATGATTTAGGAGGTTTTAAATTGGAAAGAGAAACTAATATAGTTCCAAATTTTTGGGGACTTATGCCTTTTTTTCTTTTTATAGGAATTTATATTGGCACTGGACTTGTTCTTTATTTTAATGGTATAGAAAAGGCATTTTATCAAATGCCTCCCGTATTTGCTATGTTTATTGCTATTGTTTTAACATTTATTATTTTTAAGGGATCTTTTTTAGCAAAAATGAATAAATTTATTGAAGGGTGTGCTCAACGAGATGTTATTTTTATATCTTTAATATTTATGCTATCTGGTGCTTTTTCTGCTGTTTGTAAAGAAATAGGAAGTGTTGAAGCTGTAGTAAATATTGGTCTTAAATATGTTCCATTAAATTTGCTAGTATGTGGCATTTTTTTAATTACTCTTTTTTTGTCTTTTTCTACTGGAAGTTTTATGGGGACTGTTGTTGCTGTTGCCCCTATTGCTTTGGAACTTGCATATAAGGTAAACATTTCGCTTCCATTGGTTGCTGGGGCTATTCTTAGTGCTGGGGCATTTGGAGACAATATGTCTTTAATATCAGATACTCCTATTATTTCAAGTCATACTCAAAAAGTTAATATTGTTGATGTTTTCAAAAATGGAGCTTTTTATACTTTCCCAGCAGCAATTTTAGCAAGCATTGTTTTTGCATTTTTAGGTTCTTATTATAGTAAGACTAATAGTTTTATTATTGAGCCTAGTGAGATAAATTTTTTTAAAATTATTCCATATATTTTTGTTATGGTTGTTGCAATTTCGGGTGTTGATGTATTTTTGGCCTTGTTTTTAGGTATTGTTGTTGCTGGTATTATTGGAATTTATTACTCAGATATTACTTTTTTATTACTGGCTAAAAAAATCAATGAAGGATTTTTAGGCTTAGGAGAAATGTTTATTCTTGTTGTTTTTACGGGCGGAATTTCCTATATGGCAATTAAGTATGGAGGGTTTGATTGGTTACTGTTAAAATTGCAAAAAATGTCAAAGTCTAAAAGAACTTCGGAGTTTGTAATTGTGTTTTTAGTTGGCATTTTGACTGTGTTTCTTGCAAATAATGGGCTTGCTATTTTAATGAGTGGTTCTGTTGTAAGATCAATAACTAAGGAGAATAATTTAAACTCACAACGTATTGCAGCTTTACTTTGTATGTCTTCGTGCTTTTTTTTAAGCATTTTGCCTCATAGTATGCATGTTATAGCTCTTGTGGATTTTACAAAAGGTAAGCTTTCTCCTTTTGACATTTTTCCATTTTTAATTTATCAAGGATTTTTAATCTTATTGATTGCTTTATCTATAATTGGACTTGATATAAAATTGATATTTAGATCTTTTTTGAATTATAGACAAAAATCTTAAAAACTTTCATTTCGAAAGTTTTTAAGATTGTTTTTGTATTTAAATTTTTGTATTTAAGAAGAGAGATTCAAATATATTTTGAGCATTTCTTCTTTTATTTTTTTAGGTATTTTTTTAAAAATTTCAAATTTGGAAAAATCTTTTGGCATAAATTTTTCTTCTAAATATAATTTCATTTCGGGATTATTTTTTGCTTCTTCTTCTATTCTTTTTATTACATTTTTATTTGGAGAATTATATCTAGTTTCTTTAAAATTTTTATAAGATGGTTCATTGTCGTATAGAAAGTTTATAAATTTGTAAGCCAAAGTTTTATTTGGTGCATCAATAGGAATTACAAATGTGTCTATCCATAGATTGGTGTTTTCTGGTGCATAAAAATCTAAGTTTTTATTTTTTAGGATAGCGCTTTGTGCTTCGCCACTCCATGTAAGTTGAATAGATGCTTCTCCATTTAGCATTAATGATTTTGCAGGTACATCTGAGAAATATCCGATTAATAGTGGATTTTGGATTTTTAAAAGTTCGCCAGCTTCTTTAATTTTATCTATATCATGTTCATTTATTGAGTATTCAAGTTTTTTTAGAGCAACCCCAATATTGTCTTTGGGGGAATCTAGCATTGTAATCTCTTTTTTATATTTTTCATTAAATAGTATGTCAAAACCTTGCATGTCATTTAAGTCTATTTTATTTTTATTGTAAAGTATGCCCATTAATCCCCAATAAGCTGGTACTGAATAAAGATTGCCAGGATCATGTTCTAGGTTTGTAAGATTTTGAGAAATATTTTTTGTTACATTTGGCAATTTTGAGTAATCTAATTTTGTAATTTTACCCTCTTCGATTAATTCTTGGATTAAATATTCTGATGGGACTATTATATCGTAGTAGTTCCTTGTAGTGTTAAATTTAGCTATCATTTCTTCATTGTTATGAAAAACTTCATAATTAATTTTTATATTATTTTCCTTTTCAAATTGATCTAATAAAGTTTCGTCAATATATTCTGCCCAATTAAATACGTTTAAAGTTATTGTGTTTGTTTTAGCACAAGCAAAAGTTGTAAGAATTGTTATTAATATAAAAATTTTTTTCATAAGTACTCCTTTTGTATTTTAAAGCTCAGCATCTGTTGTTAATTTTTTAATTCCTATAAATTTATTAATAATAAACAAAAGACTTAATATTGCAAAAAATAGTATAGCAGAAATAGCATTTATCACAGGCTTGATGCCCCTTTTTGTGAGCGAGTTTATTAGAATGGCTAAATTATTAAATCCTTGCCCAGTAGTGAAAAATGATATCAAAAAATCATCTATTGATAGTGTGAATGCAATAAGAGTCCCAATTACTATACTTCCGACTATTCCTGGATAAATTATATTGAAAAATATCTGAATTTCTGAGGCTCCAAGATCTTTGGCAGCATCAATAATATTGTTGGGAAGAGAATATAATTTGGGTAAAATTATTATTACTACGTACGGTGTTGAAAAAATTATATGTGATATTAGCATTGTAGAAAATCCCAATTGCATTTTTATTGCAGAATAAAATGTCATTAGGCTTATTCCTGTTACGATGTCTGGATTAATTATTGTTATTTTATTTGCTGATAATAGTATTGTTTTTAATTTTTTGTTTTCTGCTTTGTAGATTGCGTAAGCACCAATAACTCCAATAATAACAGAAGTTAAAGATGAAATTGTAGCTATTAAAATAGTGTTAAATATTGCTGACTTGATTTGACTTGAAGCAAAAATTTCTTTATACCATTTTAGACTAAATCCTTGCCATATAAATCCACTATCACCAGAGTTAAAGGAATAAATTATTAAGATTATTATTGGAAGGTAAATAAAGCTGAGTATTAAAAATAAGAAAATGTTTTTAAAAGCTCTAAACATATTTTATTCCCCATTATTTTTTTGCATTAATTTTATTATTATTAAATTAAAAATTAATATTACTAACATTAAAATAAATGAAATTGCAGCACCAGTGTTCCAGTCTTCTATGAAAAGAAACTGCTTGCTTATTAGATTTCCTATCAAAATTTGTTTAGAGCCTCCTAGCAAATCTGAAATTACAAATACTGTGATTGAAGGAATAAATACCATAATTATTCCTGTTGCCAGGTAAGAGAGTGTTAGGGGTATTTTTATATAAAATAGTATTTGCCACATCCTTGCTCCAAGATCTTGTGCTGCTTCAATGTATTCTGGCTTAATTTTTAAAAGTCCTGTATATATTGGTAATATCATGAAAGGCAAAAAATTGTATACCATGCCTGTTGTAACAGCCTGTTCATTGTAAAGAAGGTCCAAATTTCCAATTCCGATCTTTTCAAATAAGTTGTTTATAAATCCGTTTTTCCCAAGTATTCTCATCCAGGCGTAAGTTCTAAGTAATGTATTTATCCACATGGGAAGTATTATCATTATTATTAATTTATTTTGAGTACTTTTTTTTGATAATGAGATTAGCCAGGCGGCAGGATAGCCTATTAAAATGCAAAAAATTGTCGCTATTGTTGCTAATTTTAGACTCCTTGAAAAGATGTTAAGATAACTTGGATTTAGAAGCCCAATAAAATTATGGATTGTAAATTCGTGTTTTTCATTTAAAAATCCCAGCAGTAGTATTATTAGTAAAGGAAGAATACTAAATGTTAATAAGAATATAGAATATATAATTAATATCAATTTTTTCACAACCATTATTCCTTATGCATAACATGAATATCATCAGGTTCTAATAATATGTCAACCTCTTCTCCAACTTTTGTAAGCCTTGTGCTTTGAACTATCCAATTTGTTTTTTGAATTTCTATGGTCATTTCGTAATGAACCCCTTGAAAAATTGCGGATGTTATAGTCCCGCTTAAATGTCCTTTTCCTTTTGGAAGTATTTTTATATCTTCTGGGCGTATTACAAGGTCAACTGCTTCTTCAGCTTCAAATCCTTTGTCAAGACATTCAAATTCATGGCCAAGCAAACTTACAACCAACTCCTTTTTGTATGTTCCATCAAAAATATTACTTTCTCCAATAAAATCGGCTACGAATTTTGTTTTAGGTTCATTGTAAATTTCTTCAGGTGTTCCTACTTGCAGAATTATTCCTTCGTTCATTACAACAATTCTGTCACTCATTGTCAATGCTTCTTCTTGATCATGAGTAACATATATAAATGTGATTCCAAGTTGGCGCTGTATTTTTTTTAATTCTTTTTGCATCTCTTGTCGCATTTTTAAATCAAGAGCAGACAGTGGTTCGTCTAGTAATAGAAGCTTAGGTTTCATTACTATTGCTCTTGCTATTGCAACTCTTTGTTTTTGTCCTCCTGAGAGTTCGTTAATATTTCTGTATGCATATTTTGGCATTCCTATCAACGAAAGAGATGTTTTTACTTTTTCTTTTATAATATCTTTTGGTGTTTTTTTCATTCTAAGTCCAAATGAAATGTTGTCAAAAACGTTCATATGTGGGAAAAGTGCATAATTTTGGAATACAGTATTAATTTCTCTTTTATTTGGAATAATTTTAGATATTTCCTTAGAAAAGAAATAAATTTCTCCATTTTTTTGATTTAAAAAACCACCTAATATTTTTATTAATGTTGTTTTTCCACATCCGGATGGACCTAATAAAGTAATAAACTCATTTTTTTTAATTTTTAAATTTATGTTATCTAAAGTTTTGTTTTCATTGTTATCATAATAATGACTTAAATTTTTAATCTCTAGGATACAATTATCCAACTAATTTCAACCTCCTTATGGCTGTATTAATACAAATCAAGATTATACTTAATATTATTATTTATGTAAATGACTTTTTTAAAAGGCATTATAATTCTTGTCAAGAATTATTTTCCCAAATTTACCTTCTCTGAATTCTTTAATTAATATTTTTGATGCTTTCTCAAGGTTAAGCTCATTTTTTTTGTCGATTAATTTTCTAGCTTTTGCAAAATTTTGTAAAATATCAAGTGAATTTTTATGACATATTTCGTATTTTTTTAGTAAAATATTTTTATTATTTTGATCCATTATTTCAAGTAAATATAATGCAAGATCTATGTTGTCTAATATTTCATTTTTGATCATATCCAATATTGCAAGTTTTTTTGCAATCGATTGATCTGCTAAATTATGCCATAAAATTCCTGGCATATCAAAAAGATTAATTTCCTCATTTATTTTTACTATTTGTATATTTTTAGTGTATCCAGGCTTATTTGCAACTTTTGCGCTCTTTCTACCGGATAATAGATTTATTATTGAAGATTTTCCAACATTTGGGACCCCAATAATTAAAACTTTTATTTTTTCTTTATAGTTTTTTATCCTTTTAACAATGACTATTTTTTTAATATTATCTATTATTTGCTTGCGCATGCCTTTTTTGTAAATATTGCTTATTATTACAGTATTGCCAAGATTTTCAAAATATTTTTTCCATTTTATAATTTCAGTTGTTTGAGCAATATCAGATTTATGTAAAAGAATTATTTTGGTTTGATTTTTAATAATTTTTTCAGTTAATGGATTTTTGCTGCTAAATGGAGCTCTAGCATCTAGTATTTCTAACACAATATTAGTTTTTTGCAAATTATTCTTTATCAGATCTAACGCTCTTTTCATGTGGCCAGGAAACCAGTTGATTTTATTTATCATGCCTAAATTATAGCTTAATGTGCATTGAATAATAAATTATTTTTTGTTTTTATATTTGTTAATTTATGTTAATTTTCTTTAAAAGAATTGTTTTTTTTAAAGAAAAAATATAATCTGTATTTGAGTTTTTATATTTTTTCTAAAAATAAATTTTACGGGAGGTTTGATTATTATTGCAAAAATCAAAAGAGGATTAATAGTATCTTGTCAAGCTCTTGAGAACGAACCTTTACATAGTAGTTTTATTATGTCTAAGATGGCTTTAGCAGCTAAAATAGGCGGAGCTGTTGGAATAAGAGCCAACGGAGTTAATGATATTAGCCAGATTAAGTTGGAAGTTGATTTGCCAATAATAGGTATTATTAAGCAAAATTATAATAATTGTGATGTGTTTATTACTCCTACCATGAAAGAGATTGATGAGCTTTGTAGTGAAGGAGTAGATATAATTGCCCTTGATGCTACTCTTAGAAATAGACCTAATGGTGTACTGCTTGATGATTTTTTTAAAAATATTAAAAAAAAATATCCAAACCAGTGTTTAATGGCAGATATTTCTTCTTTAGAAGAAGCTATTAATGCTGATAAATTGGGGTTTGATTTTATTGGAACAACTTTGTATGGCTATACAAAAAGTACTAATGGTTTTAATATTGCAGACAATGATTTTAATTTTTTAAAAACCTTGCTTAATTCCAATTTGAAAGCCACTTTGATAGTGGAAGGAAAAATAGATACCCCTTTAAAGGCTCAAAAGTGTTTTGAAATGGGGGTTGATTTAGTAGTTGTGGGGGGAGCTATTACAAGGCCTGTTGAGATTACTAAAAAATTTGTAGAAAAAATAAATCGAATTAAAAGATAATTTTAAACATTAAATAGTTAATTATATTGTTTATTTTAGGAGGTTTTTATGGTAAAGGGTTTTGAACAAGCTCAAAAATTTGGGCGTTCTTTCATGCTTCCCATTGCTATTTTGCCAGCAGCAGGGTTGCTTTTAGGAATTGGAGGCTCTCTTTCTAATCCGGAAACTGTTAAGATATATCCTTTTTTGGATATATTTTTCTTGCAATCAGTTTTCAAGGTAATGAGTGCATCAGGTTCTATTATTTTTGCAAATTTAGCTCCAATATTTGCTATTGGGATTGCTGTTGGACTTGCCAAATCAGATAAAGGTACAGCTGGGATTGCAGCATTTATTGGTTACCTTGTAATGAATGCTACTATTGGAGTTTTAATTGAGTTGTCAGGCAAAGCAGAATCTTTCTCTAGTGGTGCTGTGGGTTTTGTTCTTGGAATTAAGACTTTAGAAACGGGGGTTTTTGGTGGAGTTATGGTCGGTATTTTGACTTATTATCTTCATGCTAGGTTTAACAAGATAGATTTGCCCAAAGTTCTTGGATTTTTTTCGGGATCTAGATTTGTGCCGATTGTTGTTTCTTTTTCTAGTATCTTTCTTGCTGTAATTATGTTTATTTTTTGGCCATTTGTACAAAATGGAATTAATAAAGCGGGAGGCTTAGTAAATTCAACCGGCTATATTGGAACACTTATTTACGGAATTTTTTTAAGGATGCTTGGGCCTTTTGGTCTTCACCACATATTTTATTTGCCATTTTGGACAACAGGCCTTGGGGGATCTGTTATTATTGATGGAAAATTGATTGAAGGGACTCAAAATATTTTTTTTGCAGAACTTGCTGCTCAAGGTACAAATAGATTTTTTGTTGGAACCAGTCGTTTTATGAGTGGACGATTTATTACCATGATGTTTGGTTTGCCCGGAGCTGCACTTGCGATGTATTACACTGCAAGGCGTGATGAGAGAACAAAAGTTTTTGGTCTTTTAATGTCTGCAGCCTTAACATCATTTATGACAGGCATAACAGAACCCCTTGAATTTTCTTTTCTTTTTGTGGCTCCTATTCTTTATATTGTTCATGCTACATTTGATGGATTTGCTTTTATGCTGGCGCATATTCTTCAAATTACAATAGGTCAAACGTTTTCTGGCGGGTTTATTGATTTTATTCTTTTTGGTATTTTGCAGGGAAATTCAAGAACTAATTGGCTTTTGGTGCCAGTTGTAGGCACCGTTTGGTTTTTTCTTTATTACTTTACTTTTGTATTTTTGATAAATAAATTTGATTTTAAAACTCCTGGTAGAACGAAAGATTTAAATTCTGTAGATTCTCCAGATTCTAAGAGTAATGAATTTGAAGAAAATTATGCTACTAAGGTTATTATTGGGCTTGGTGGTGCTTCAAATATTGTTGAGCTTGATTGTTGTGCAACTAGACTAAGAATTACAGTAAAAGATGTTCTTAAAGTTTCAGAAAAAATTTTAAAAAAAACTGGTTCTAAAGGAGTAATTATTAAAGGCAATGGAGTTCAGGTGGTTTACGGGCCAGGTGTTAGTGTTCTTAAGAATGAAATAGAAGAATTATTAGAAGATTGATTTTTTAAATAAGTAATAGCCTTAAAAAGGCTATTACTTATTTGTTTTATTTATGAAATCAACTGCATACTTTGTGAAGTATGATGTATTTTGGGCGCTTTTGTAGCTTTGGTTTCCAATAGGTACGTGTGCGTGTGAATTTTCAAGAAGTATAATAGGAATATCTTTTTTTTCACCACCATAATTTTTTATAAATTCATTTATTTTTATTGGGTCTACTGTATGATCATTAGGTGTATGAGTTATTATTAAAGGTGTTTTGATTTCATCGAAATTATATGAATTTAATAATGTGACAAGGCCCATCATTGCAATAACTGCGTCTACATGTTGCACTTTTGAAGAGTGGCTTTTTATAGACATGTGCTCTTTTCGTTTATCCTCTTTTGTTTCGAATTTGTTGTAACCACCTGTTATAAGATGTGCAATTTGTCGTCCCCAAGGATAGTAAACGATGTTTGTCCTTTTGTCATAAGGGAATATGTTAGGAGAAATTAATACCGCTGAATTTATTTCATCTGGATAGTTTGCCAAAGCCCAAATGCTAGCAGCACCCCCATTAGATGTGCCAATTAGTATTAATTTATCGCCTATTAGTTTGCCAATTTTAATAGCCTCATCAATGTCTTTCAGCCAATCTTGGATAGTTATTCCTCGAAATGCATTTTTATTGTTTATTCCGTGGCCTTTCAATCTTGTAAAAAAAAGATTTGCATTAAGAGCTTTTGCAATATTATTTGGAACCGGATAAATTTCATTTTTTGATGCTCCAAATCCATGAATGTAGACCACAGAATATTTTGTTTTTTGCACATCTTTATACCAGATTATTTCTTTTTTTGTATTTTTTTCTAAATTAAATTGTAATTCTTCTTTTAATAAGTAATTGTCAATTTCTTTGATGTTTTTAGGAATTGTTTTTTTTAAAAATTCATTTTTAAATTTTATCCTTGGACTAACTAGTATTAAAAGTAATAAGAATATAATTGTAAAAATGATATTCTTTATGTTCATATAGTGATTTCCTTGTTATCTAGGACATTATTGTTGTTCTGAGCATCCTGGGAATCTTTTTTGTAACAATTATTGCAATGTCCTGAGTAAATTATTTCAATAGATTTTGTTTCCCAATTTTCTCCAAGTTTGTCTTTCAAAATATCTTTAATATCATCAAGTTGAATAGGATGAACTTGATTACATTTATTGCATTTAAAGTGGGCTATTGTGGAAGCCAAGCTTAGGTAGAATTTTGTTTCTTTTTGATCAGTAGTTTTTATATCTTTTAGTATATTTCTTTCTTTTAGAATGTTTAATGTGTTATATACCGTTGCTTTTGATAGGCTTGGAATTTCTTTAATAAGCTTGTTATAGACTTCTTTTGCTGTAAAGTATTCTTTTGGGTTTGATGCTATGTAGAGAATGATTCTATTTCTCGAATGAGATGCTTTCATTCCCAATTCTGATGTTAAATTTTTTAATAATACAGGATCATTTGTAATACCGACTTTTTCTAATGCGGAGTGTACGTCTATTATGTTATCATTCATATTGTTATACCTTTTTGTTTAAATTAAAGATTAAATATTTTTATGTTCTACTTAGAATAATTTTATACCTAGTTATTAATATTTTACTACTTATTATTTATTTATTTTCATATTTTTTTATATCAGTATAAAAAATTAAATTTTTTATTTTTGAATTTAGTTTTATTTTGTTATCAAAATTATTATTTAATGGTAGTATCATTAAGTTTAGTGTTTGAGAGTAATTTATTATATCTTGGATCTTGACTGTGTTATAAGAGCCTCCTATGTTTAAAATTAACCATTTCTTAGAATTTATTTTTTCAATTTTATAATTAATTGTATGAATGATTTGTTTTTCAACATTTAAAAAGCTTATAAAAAAATTACTGTTTTTATCATTTCCTTTAGATATCAAAAATTCTGTACCATTAATGTAGCCTTTGGGATTGTTTTTAGTTATTATTATTTTTTCATAAGTATCAAGATCACTGTATTTTGCTGTTATTTTTAAATTAGTGCCTTTTGCAATTTCAAAAACAGGTATTTCAAGAGCCGAATATTCAAGAAGATAGTCAGGATTGCATTTTTTTAATGTTTTTTTATCCAGATTGATTTTAGAAGGCCATTTTATTTTAATGGATACAAAGAAGCTAGAGATATTCTCATCTATAAAAAAATCAATTGTTGATTTTGTAGCAGAGTTGAAAGCCAAGTATTGTTTTATTCCTAAAATTTTTTCATTTGAGAAGGAAAATGAATTTTCAATAGATGCTTCTTTTATTAATTCTTTTTTTGATAAAATTTTGAAATAGGTTCTAGATGTGTTTAGAAATTCAACTTTTTTATCTTTAAATTTTATTTTATTTAATTTTCCATTTTCGAATTTGATATTGTATTGATCGTGAGATAGTGTAAAATTTCCTTCCATATTGTATTCCAAATTCTTAGGCACAATGGATTCAGAATTTTTGGTAATTTCTTCTTGATGTTTATTTATTAAAAATTCTCTTAAGCTTTTTTCGTTGATTTGATAATCTTTAAGTCTTTTGTTTTGAAAATTTATTATCGGTTCTTGCTCTTTGAGTGAGTTAAATTTTGGAATTTCTAGTAGTTCGGTAGTCAGTTTGGATCCCTCTAGATTTTGTATCTTGATGCTGTGAAAGTTATTTTCCAAGGTTTTTAAATAAAGTAAAAAATTTTTTAATTCTTGATTATCATAAGTTTCTTTGATTTCATAAAAATAAATAAGGGTTTCTACATTACTTTTTGGAGAATCTATTTTTTGGACTTCATATAAATATTGGCAGTTATTCTTATAAAAAATTAAGTAATTTTTATTATTTTTGCTCTGTCTTATTCCCTCTGTATAATTGAAATTAAGTTTTCTGTAAAGCTCAGTCACTTTTTTTCTAAACTTTTCTATGTTGTATATATAAATCATAATAGGGGTGTTTTGAAATATGTCTTTGTATCCACTTTTGAATGGATTTTTTAGTGCCCAATACAAATCTAAATGTATTTCATCGTGCAGCATGTATTCATGAGGGCTTCCACTGTAAGTTCCAGGTATATATGTATCCATATTGGTTTTGAATCTTTCAAATAACCATTTATTTAATTCCCCATGTTTTCTTAGGATTTCAAAAAAGTATATTGGAAATGTCCAATGTATTTTGTAAGCCAATTGTTTGTGTTCAATTAAATATTTTATATTTGATATTATTGATAACAGGTTATTCTCTGAAAATTTAGTTATTGAAATGATAATAATATAAGTTTTTGATTTTTTTAGTTTTCTAAACATAAATTCTTTGTCTTTATGATATGAAGATCACTCAATATTTACATTATATAATAAAAATTTGTGCTAGTTTTGTATATTTTGTATTTTTTGATATATAGAAGCAAACGCTATGGCGAATGTATTAAGTTTATGCTAATCTTATAGTGTTAAATATAAATTATTTTATATATAAAAAGGGGTAAAATTTTTATGGCTAAAGACATATATTTTAATGAGGATGCTAGAAAAAGCTTACTTAGTGGCGTTGAAAAATTATCCAATGCTGTAAAAGTAACTCTTGGGCCAAAAGGGAGAAAT
Source organism: Borreliella valaisiana VS116 (assembly GCF_000170955.2). Classification (NCBI taxonomy): domain Bacteria; kingdom Pseudomonadati; phylum Spirochaetota; class Spirochaetia; order Spirochaetales; family Borreliaceae; genus Borreliella; species Borreliella valaisiana. The sequence continues at coordinate 690,007 of NZ_ABCY02000001.1, forward strand.
GTTCTTATTGATAAAAAGTTCGGTTCTCCAACAGTTACAAAGGATGGTGTTAGTGTTGCTCGCGAGATTGAGCTTGAAAATCCATTTGAAAATATGGGAGCGCAACTTTTAAAGGAAGTTGCTATTAAAACAAATGATGTTGCTGGTGATGGAACAACAACCGCCACTGTTCTTGCTTATGCTATTGCAAGAGAAGGTCTTAAGAATGTATCTTCAGGAATTAATCCTATTGGAATAAAAAAGGGAATAGATCATGCTGTAAATTTGGCTGCTGAAAAAATTCGCCAGTCTGCAAAGAAGATCACAACAAAGGAAGAAATTGCACAAGTAGCTTCAATTTCTGCTAATAATGACAGTTATATAGGCGAAAAAATTGCTGAGGCAATGGATAAAGTTGGAAAAGATGGGGTTATAACAGTTGAAGAATCAAAAACTTTTGATACTACGATTTCTTATGTTGAAGGGATGCAATTTGACAGAGGTTACCTTTCTCCTTATTTTTCCACCAATAAAGAGAATATGAGCGTTAGTTTTGATGATGCTTTCATATTAATATATGAGAAGAAGATTAGTTCTATTAAAGAGCTTTTACCAGTTCTTGAGAAAGTTTTAGGAACAAATAAGCCTTTATTGATTATTGCTGAGGACATTGAAGGAGATGCTCTCGCCGCTCTTGTGTTAAACAGCGTTAGAGGAGCTTTAAAGGTTTGTGCGATTAAATCGCCTGGTTTTGGTGATAGACGAAAAGCAATGCTTGAGGATATTGCAGTGCTTACCGGTGGTACTCTAATCAGTGAGGAACTAGGTCTTACTCTTGAGACAGTTGAGATTGAGCAGCTTGGACAGGCTAAAACTATTAAGGTTGATAAAGACAATACTACTATTATTAATACTGGCAATAAAGAACAAATAAAAGAGCGTTCAGAGCTTATTAAAAAACAAATTGAAGATTCAACATCTGAATATGATAAAGAAAAACTTCAAGAGCGCCTTGCAAAGCTTGTTGGTGGAGTTGCTGTTATTAATGTTGGAGCCGTTACTGAAGTAGAGCTTAAGGAGAAAAAACATAGAGTTGAAGATGCTCTTTCTGCAACTCGTGCTGCTGTTGAAGAGGGTGTTGTGCCTGGTGGTGGATCAACTCTTATTGAAGTTGCCATGTATTTGGATACAATAGATACAAGCAAATTAAGCTATGAGGAAAAGCAAGGTTTTGAGATTGTAAAAAGAAGCCTTGAAGAGCCAATGAGACAGATTATTTCAAATGCTGGTTTTGAAGGATCTATTTATATCCATCAAATTAAAACTGAGAAAAAAGGGCTTGGATTTGATGCTTCTAGCTTTAAGTGGGTGAATATGATTGAGAGTGGAATAATTGATCCTGCTAAGGTTACAAGAAGTGCACTTCAAAATGCTGCTTCAATTGCTGGACTTTTATTAACAACAGAATGTGCAATCACTGATATTAAAGAAGAGAAAAATACTTCTGGTGGTGGTGGTTATCCTATGGACCCAGGAATGGGAATGATGTAAGTTAAAGTTTCACCGGCGAATTTGTGTTTTTGCCGGTGTAATGTTTTATTATTCAAAGGAATTATTTTGAGTGAGGATGAATTTGTTTTTTGTATAGGCTATGATTGTTCAAAAGCGATAGTAGATAGGCAGCTTTTAAAAGAAAACAAAGGTAAAAGCGTTAAGGAGCTTTTTGAACTTGGGCTTTATAGAAGTGCCTTTAGCAAAGCTCTTTATAGAAATGATGATGCTCTTATTAATTATTTAATTGAAGAGTATAATAAAATAAGTAATTCTAATTATACCAAAAAGGACGACTTCAAGCTTTTATTTGGAGTAGTTTATCCCAATGATATTAATAAGATAAAAGTGACATATATATAGTAAAGGAGGTTTTGTGTTTTTATTGCAAGAGTTTAGTAGTAATAGTAGCTTTTTCCGAAGTTTGTTAGTTTTTGTGCCTGTTATTGCTATATTTTGGTTTTTAGTGATATCTCCTCAGCGTAAGGAAGAAAAAAATAAAAAAGAAATGATAAAAAATTTAAAAAAAGGTGATAAGGTATTAACAATAGGTGGAATTTTTGGAGTTGTAAAAAAACTAGGTGATACTGATGTTATTTTAGAATTAAGTCCAAATATCGAAGCAGTATTTATAAAAACCTCTATTGATAAAGTTTTGTCTGAGAAAGAAGTTAAAAAGGTATTATAATTTAAGGTAAAATTAGAACTGGTAGCTAATAGTGGTATTTGTTAAAAATTTTAAGGATTTGTATAATGAAAAAAGGATCTAAGCTTATATTGATATTGTTGGTGACGTTTTTTGCGTGTCTTTTAATATTCCCGACTTTAAAGTGGTATTTTTTAATGAGTAGTGAGGATAAAAAGATAAGCTCATATTCACAAGAGGCCTTAAGGGATTATTCAAAGAAAAAAGCTTTGAATGATCTTGTTCAGCTTAAAGAGTTGTATAATAAAGATCCCAATAGCAGTATTCCGACTAGTCTGTCTTATTTAATCCCGATAGCAAAAAATAATTATAAGTCTTCAATGAAAATTCCTCCTAAATTTTTTACTGCTAAATCTTTGCGTGAAGGATTTTTGACCGATTCTGATATGGGAGAAGTAAGTTTAGAGATTTATAAATATTATGAGAAGATAAAGAAGAGTAAAAGTAGAATAATACATCTTGGACTTGATTTGTCTGGGGGGATGGGTGTTACCATTTCTCTTGATTATTCAAGTGTTGAAAAAAAATTAGGTCGTTCTTTGACCTTTGCTGAGAAAGAAGATGCTATTTATCGAATAATGCAAATTCTTAAGGATAGGGTAGATAGGTTTGGACTTACAGAGCCTAAAATTGCAAGAGAGGCTGGAGGAAATAAAATTTTCTTAGATATTCCTGGAGAAAAAGATGAGAGCAGGGTGAACACTCTTTTGAGTGGGAAAGGTAATTTAACTTTTTATGTGGTTGATGACGAATCTACAACACTTTTGCATAAAAGAATATTAGAAGCGGGGTCTTTTTTTTCTATTTCCAAAATTCAGGCAAATATGAACCTTCCAGATAGTAAGCAAATTTTTCCTTGGTATGTTAAAGATTCTTATGGGGTAGATGATGAGTCAACAGTTCGTTATTATGTAGTTGATGTAAGTCCTGAAAATTCATTTGATGGTGCTCACATTAAAGATGCTGGGGTCTCTAATGATCCTAGAACGGGTCGAGATATTGTTGTTTTTAATCTTGATGTTGATGGAAGTGAAAAATTTTTTAAATTTACTCAGAAAAATGTTGGAAAGTCTTTGGCTGTTGTCATGGAAGGTAAAATTAAGTCTGTGGCAGGAATTGGGTATGCCATTACTGGTGGTAATGTTTCGATTCAAGGCGACTCTTTTGATAAAAAAGAGGCCTTGGATCTTGCCTTAGTTTTTAAAACCGCTGCTTTTCCAGTTGAGATTAAAATAGATGATTTGAGAATAATAGGACCTACTCTTGGTGCTAAAACTGTTGATCTTGGTATTAAAGCTTCTATGCTTGCTCTTTGTTTGGTTTTTTTGTTTATGTGTGTTTATTATGGTTTTAGTGGTTTTGTAGCCGGGTTTTCACTTGTTATTTATAATGTATTTTTAATTTTAGCAATATTGTCGGCTTTTAATTTTACTTTAACTTTAACAAGTATTGCAGGTCTTATTTTGACAATGGGTATGGCCGTAGACATAAATATAATTATTTATGAGAGAATTAAAGAAGAAATTAGAGAAGGTAGAAAATTTGAAAATGCTTTTGAAGATGGTTTTAAAAAAGCCTTTTTATCTATTATGGATGCAAATGTAACGACATTTATTGCGGTGCTTTTTTTAACCCTTCTTGGGACGGGAGTTATTCAAGGTTTTGCATGGTCTCTTTCTGTTGGAATTGTGGCGTCCCTTTTTAGTAGCTTGATTTTTTCAAGATTTATTTTGGAATTTATCATGTCTGTTAGAAAAAGCAAATTTATAAGTATATCTTGGAGTTCAAAATATGCAAAGAGTAATTAATTTTTCAAAATATGGAAGCAATGTTTTAATTGTTAGTGTTATTTTGACTTTGATTGGACTTATTTATACTTTTTTTTATCATGGTGGATACAATTGGGGAATAGATTTTTCTTCTAGAGTTAATATTAATCTTTCAATAGAAAAATCAGATATTAAAGAAAATGAAATTAAAAGAATATTTTCTCCAATTTATAAAACTTTAGATGTTAAGAGTATTTTTTCACCGGATGAGAATAAAAGTGAATTCTCTATTATGGTAAAGTCAGATATCATTGATTATGCTTTTAAAACAGAAGTTCAAAAAACAATAATGGATGAACTTAAAAAGGCATTTAATGCTAATATTGAAGTTTTGGATTCTTATTTTATTGATTCAAGCTTTTCTTCTACTTTGAGAATTAAGTCAATATTTTTGGTATTAGGGACATTTACTCTGATTTTGATTTATATAGCTTTAAGATTTAAACTAAGTTATGCTATTGCTTCCATACTTTCAATATTTCATGATATATTTTTTATAGTTGCTTTTTTAGGGGTATTTAGAATAGAAATTAATAGTTATATTATTGTGGCAATATTAACCATTATTGGATATTCTTTAAACGACACAATAATTATTTTTGATAGGATTAGAGATAATGTTAAGCGATTAACCGATAACGCATTTTTAAATATATTAAATATAAGCATTAGTCAAACTTTATCAAGAACTGTTTTGACGTCAGTTACGACATTTGTTGCAGTATTTTCCATTTATGTGTTTACCGAAGGATCTATAAAAGATTTTTCTTTGGTATTTATGGTAGGTGTAATTGTTGGAACTTATTCTTCTGTGTTCATAGCTTCTCCAATACTTTTAAAACTGTATAAAAAAATAAAGTAGATCTTTGAATAAGATGATGTTTTGACATGAAGTTTTTTGATTTTGGTTCGTTAGGATTTTATAGGTTTTTTGATTTTCAAAAATATCTTAATTTTAGTATTTTTAGGTATAGTTTAATAAATTATTATTCTTATCGAGAGCAGTCAAGCCTTATTAACGATGCTAATTTGCTTAAGGATAAACTTGTATTTTTGGATAAGATTTATAGGGATTTTAATCCCAGTGTCAGTAAATCTTGGGATGCTAATAAAGCTATTTTTTTAGATACTTTGCTTATTATTAAAAATTTGATAAAGAAATATCATCCCGACTCAGAATTTTTATACATTCAAGAAGATGAATTATTGGAAGATATTTCCTATTTTAATAAATTTTTAGATAAACTTAAATATTTAAACTTTAGAGTAGATCTTAAGCAAAAGATTGAAAATTTTGAAAAAAAGAGTAAGGCTCCATTTTCTTGCATAAGAATTGCTACATTCTTTATTCAAGAAGAATTTTTAGATCGACTTAGTAATTCGTTTGATTTTTTCTCCAATGAGGCCAATAGCAACAATTTAGATGTAATTAACAAAGAAATTAATGATTATTATGAAAAAGTAGAGCAAATTAAAAAAAGTAACAATATTAAAGAAACCCATAAAAAATTTATTATAGACCACACGAAAGATAGAATTGATAAAATCATGAAAGATCATAGTCTTGACATTTCTAAACTGCTTATAAAAATTGCTTTGCTTGAGATTACAATTCAATCTTTTGATAGCTATTATTTGAATTTATTGGAAATTTTACAAATTCTTTTATCTATTAATAATATAATTGAGATCGGTTTAAACGAATTGCCAGATGCTATTTTTAATGAGTGGAATGAGCTTATTTATTTAAAAAGGAAAGAGTTTCAAAAATTTGTTTTAATCTCTGATTATGTTTTCCAAAAAAGGATCATATCTACTATAAATTCTGGAAATTGGAAATTTGCCTTTTTTACTCTTGCTCCCCGACAAGGGGATGTTTTTCAATTTTCAGTGGATATTACTAAGAATTTTGATAATATTGAGGATGGAATCAAGGAATATGAGTCTAAGATAAATAAATTTAATGAATATAGGTCGGGTTGGGAGGCAAATTTAAGAAATTTTGGGCATTTATTTTCAGAAACACTTTAACTATATATTTCTTTTAATCTTTCGTAAATACTTCTTACTTCATTATTTATTATTTTGGGAATTTTTACTATCAAAGTGACTTTAAGGTCCCTTTTTGAGCTGCTTCCAATTATAGGCATTCCTAGTTCTTTTAAGTTTAGAATTTCTCCATTTTTTGCATCCGAAGGAATTTTAAGCTTTATTTTTTTCCCCTCAATTGTTTCAAATAATTTTTCGCAACCCAGAGCTATTTCCCACGGATAAACTTCTATTGTTGTTTCTAAGGTTTTTCCATTCAGTTTAAATTTTTTATAGTTTGATATAGTAAATTTGACTATTAAGCTCCCTTTTGTTCCAAAAATTGGATTAATAGGCCCTTTGTTGTTTATTTTTATTTTAGTTGTTTCTAATGTTCCTTTTGGTATTATTATCTCAAATTTTTTGTTGTTTATCAGTATTGTTTTTTTACCTCCCATATAAGCATCATAAAGTGAAATATTTACAGTTATTTCTTTGTCTGTTGTTTTTCTTGAAGATCCGCTAAAGATTTTAGAAAAAAAATCTAAATCTTCAAAATTGTTAAATCTTGAGCTGTTAAATTCTCTTTCAAAATGGTCATTGTTGCCATTAAAATTAGTGCTACCCGAGGCATCGTAATTTCTTTTTTTATCAGGAGAAGATAAAATTTCATAAGCTTCATTTATTTCTTTAAACTTTTCTTCAGCTATTTTGTTTCCCTTGTTTTTGTCAGGGTGATATTTTATTGCCAATTTTTTGTAAGCTTTTTTAATTTCTTCGTTACTAGCATTTTTTTGTATTCCAAGTATATTGTAATAGTCTTTGGTCATTAAAAAATATCCTCCAAATCCCCTTTATTTATTATATATTTTAATATTTGTACTTTATATATGTTATAATTAAACTTAAATTTTTAAAAGACCAATTATGAGAGTAGATCTTTTGTCTCTTATCGAGCTAAGTCTTTATATTAATATTTCATTTTGTTGTAAAGATTTTAGCATTTTTAATAGAATTTTAGATAAATTAAAATATCATTTAATCTTGTTAGGTCATCCAATTATAAAAACACTTTACATTAAGCATGTAGATTTTTGTTTATGTGGGCAGGATAATTTAAAATTTATTTTCACTTCTTTGTCTAAATATATTAATTTGGCGTTATTAGAAGAATTTACTTTGGAAATTATTCCAGGTTACGTTGATTTTGAAAAGTTCAAACTTTTGGATGAATTTTTTGTTACTAGAATTAATCTTGGTGTTCAAAGTTTTTCTTTAAAATTTAGAAAGATTATAGGTATTCCTGAGATTCCTTATGAAAAAATGAATATTTTAATTAACAACATTAGAAAGTTCCCTTTTGATTTGAATATTGATATGACTATTAATATGCCTTTGCAAAAAAAATCTCATCTTAAGTACGATTTGAAAGAATTGCTCTCATATATGCCTGAGCATATTTGTTTTAGTGATTTTATATGTGAAAAGGAAGGCCTTACTTTAAGAGATTTTGATAATGGTATTGATTCAGAAAAGCTATGGTTTTGTGCCCTAGAGTGTTTAGAATCCAATGGTTACATTAATTATGAAATTACTAATTTTGCGTTAAAGGGTCATGAGAGTAAGCATAATAAGCTAAATTGGGAGTTAAAACCGTATTTAGGATTAGGATTGCACGCTGTAAGTTTGCTTTTCTGTAGTGACAATAATAATATAAGAGCTTTGATTAGAAAAGATAATGGTTTTGTTAAATCAAATAATTATTTAGTAACGTTTAAGTTGTTAGAGGATTTGGAGTTTTTTATTTATCATTTTATTCAAGGTCTTGGAACTATTCAAGGTGTTAACTTGCGGTCTCTTAGGCTTAGATTTGAGTATGATGAAAAACAATTTTTCCAGTTTATTAGTTATTGCTTGACTTTAAGTGGAAAATTTGTTTTTGATAATAATATTATGTTATTAAAAGGGCATGAAAGGTTTAAGTTAGATTTTTATTTAGTAAAAATTATAAACTATTTTAATGATAATATTTTTAAAGTGAAGTTTAGGCTTCCTTGATTTGTTTGTTTTGGTAATAAACTATTTTTGTATTTTTATGGTTAAATATTCCAATCTCAAGTATACCTGGAAATAGTTTAAAGTATTTTTCTGTTCCTTCAGGATTTTCTACGTGCATTTTTACATCTAAAATATAATTGTTGTTATCAGTTATAATGGGTCCTTTTTTTTCGTTACAAATTCTTAAGGTTGTATCTAAATTCATTTCTTCAAGTCTAGTCATAATAAATCCAACAGCACTTTGGGCAACTTCTATGGGAATAGGCATTTTTGTTCCCAATTTTTTTACAATTTTTGTTTCATCTGCTATTATTAGCAATGTTTCTGAATTGTAGGCTATTACTTTCTCCATTAGGTGTGCGCCCCCCATTCCTTTTATTAAACTTTTTTTTTCTAATAAAATTTCATCAGCTCCATCAATTGCAATGTCTAAATTTTTGTTAAGTTTTGAAAAATTTGATTCATAAGGAATTTGTTCTCTTGAGAGTAAATATTTTGTATCGCTACTTGTTGTATAGAATTTTAAATTTTTTAAATTGCCCGATTTTAGCTTTTCGCTTAAATATTTTATTGCATAATAAATAGTTGTACCTGTTCCAATTCCAAGGTTCATATTGCTTTTGATATAGTGATCAATTGCGTATTTTGCTACCAAAATTTTTTGATTTTCCATAAATTTTTTCCTTGCTTGAGTGAATTTAAAGTTCAATGTATTTTAAAGTATATCATTATTTAATTAATGGTTAAAATCTTGACTAGATTTTGTGCTAATTTATAATTATTAGTATTAGTAAATAAAAATAATATGCTAGGAGATTTTATGTATAAATTAGTTTTAGTGAGACATGGAGAGAGTGAGTGGAACAAAGAGAATCTTTTTACTGGTTGGACAGATGTTAAGCTTTCCGATAAAGGTATCGATGAGGCTGTCGAGGCAGGTTTGCTTCTCAAACAAGAAGGCTATTCTTTTGATATTGCTTTTAGTTCTTTATTGTCAAGGGCTAACGATACTTTAAATATTATTTTGCGAGAACTAGGTCAATCTTATATTAGTGTAAAAAAAACCTGGAGATTAAATGAAAGACACTATGGGGCTTTACAAGGTTTAAATAAGTCAGAAACAGCTGCAAAATATGGGGAAGATAAAGTTTTAATTTGGAGACGCAGTTATGATGTGCCCCCAATGTCTTTAGATGAGTCTGATGATCGTCACCCAATAAAAGATCCAAGATATAAATATATTCCTAAAAGGGAACTTCCTTCAACAGAGTGTCTTAAAGATACTGTTGCAAGAGTTATTCCTTATTGGACTGATGAGATTGCAAAAGAAGTTCTTGAAGGTAAAAAGGTTATTGTTGCTGCTCATGGCAATTCTTTAAGAGCTCTTGTTAAATATCTTGATAATTTAAGCGAAGAAGATGTTTTAAAGCTTAATATTCCAACAGGTATTCCTTTAGTTTACGAATTAGACGAAGATTTAAATCCTATTAAACACTACTATTTAGGTGATGAAAGTAAGATTAAAAGCGCAATGGAATCTGTTGCTAGTCAAGGAAAGTTAAAATAATTGGGCTATTGGTATTAAAGTATTAATAAGTCATATTAAGTCATATAATTATGGCTTATTTTTTTTTATCATTTTGAAGTTTAAATATATTTACTTGTAATCTTTTCAAAACGGTCAATACCAATTATTTTGATAAATCCGGCTAATTTGGGACCTTTTTCTTTGTCGATTAAAATTTTATAAATTTGTTTAAAAAACAAAGCGGGTTCTATATTATTTTCTCTTGCAGTTTTATATATTTCGTTTTGAATGTCTTGTTCTGTGGCAACTTCAAAATTTTTCTTTAAAAAATTCAAAAGTTCATTAATTGCTTTTTTGTTATTTTCTTTTAGGATTTCTATATTATCAAATTTAGATCTTAATGAAAATTTGAAATCTTCGGGTGCAAAATCTCTTACCCAATTAATTGCACATTTGATTTTATTGATTAGTTTGTCTTTTTGATCGTCTTGAACGTTTTTCAAGTAATTTAGAATTTTATTTATATTATTTTCAAATATTTGACATATTACACTTAAATGTCTAAATCCGATTTGATAAGGGATGCTTTTGCTTGGCATGTATGGTTGAGATAACTCATAAATTCTTTTAAACGATCTTTTTTTTTCTTCTTTTATATCTTCTACTCCGTAATAGATTCTTTCAAACTTGTCGTAATCTTCGTATATTTTGATTACGTCAAGATCAAATGAGATTGAAAATTCGGTATTTGGTTTTGTAGAAGCAAATAAAAATCTTGTGACCTCAGGTGTGTAGACTTCAAGAACATCTTTAAGCGATATGACATCTCCTGATGAGGAGGATATTTTTCCACCACGTCCTTTTATTGAAATAAAGTCATATTGAAATGTTACAGGAGGATTTCCTTGAAAAATTTTTACAATATTTTTAGATGTATCAAAACTACCGCCGCTGCTGTGGTGGTCTTTTCCCGCAGGTTCAAAGTCAACATTTTCATATTTCCATCTCATAGGCCAATCTATTCTCCAGAGAAGCTTAATGGCCCATGTAGTTCTTATATCTAGAGATTCTCGATTTCCACATTCGCATGAGTATTCAACAGAGTAATGATTGTCGTAATTATTTACAGTTGTTGTATCTCTGTTGCATTTTGTACAAAATATACTGATTGGATACCAATTATCTTCAAGCTTTGAAGTTCTATATTCGTTTAATGCATCAGACAGTTCTTTTTTGTGATTAAGTGCAAACTTTATTTGGCTTGCATAGATACTATTGGTATATTGTTTACTTTGGTCAATGAATTCAGGATTGATTCCTACAGTAGGTAGATATTTTTCAAATTCAATTTCATTAGCTCTCGCGTAACTTGTTTTGTGGCTTCTTGTGTCAGGGACTCTTGTTATTGCTTGTCTTAAATAAGTCGTAAGAAGTTCTTGTTCTGGCATATTTTTGGGAACTTTTCGAAATACATCATAATTATCCCACGAATAAATAAACCTTACCTTTTCTCCAGAGTCTTTCAAAGCTCTTGCTACAAGGTCTACTGAAATAACTTCTCTGAAATTTCCAATGTGCACGGTTCCAGATGGAGTAATTCCTGATGCCACTGTGTATAAGTCTTTTGGACCTTTTTCTTTTTTTATTTTTTCTGCGTAAAAATCTGCCCAATGCGCCGTCTTCACATTTTATTCCTAGCTTAAATTTTAGCATTTTATTTTTAAAGTTTCAACAATTTAGAAAATTGTAGTTAAATATTAATTTATAAGTCTTTTTATTAGTTTATCTTCTTTGTTCCAATTTTTTTTTAGCTTTACCTGGAGAAATAGATTGCATTTTGTTTCAAAAATTTTTGCAATCGTTTTTCTTGCTTTTTCTCCTATTGATTTTATTTCTTTGCCGTTTTTTCCTACAATTATTCCTTTTTGACTTTCATTTGCTACAAAAATATTTGCCCTGATAAAAAGACTTCTTTTTTTGTTTTCTAATGTATCAATATCTACATACAAAGAATAGGGAAGTTCTTCTTTTAGGTTTTCAATAGCCTTTTCCCTTATTATTTCACTAATTCTAAAATTTATTTTTTGATCCGTATAGTATTCTTGTGGATAGTAAAGTGGGCCTTCTGAAAAATTTTCATAAATTTTATTTTTTAATTCTTCTGTATTTATTTTTTTTTCAGCAGATATTTTAATTATATTGTTGTCTTCTATTTCTTTTTCTTTTAGAAATTGTGTTATTTCTTTTATTTTTGTATTTTTAAGATCTACTTTATTAAGTAATACTAAAAATTTAATTTTAGAGTTTTTTATTATTTCTAGCATTTTATTTTCTTCTTCTCCAGGTTTGTCTTGAATGTCTATTATGTATAAAATAAGTTCAACTTCTCCTATTGAAGAGTGTATGTTTTTCATCATTGCAATATTAAACTTTTTTTTGCTCAGATGAAATCCTGGTGTGTCTATAAAAATAATTTGTCCTCTCCCATCTGTAAAGATTCCTTTTATGTTATTTCTAGTTGTTTGTGGAATAGGGGATATGATTGATATTTTATGTCCGCATATTGAATTTAAAAGGGTAGATTTTCCAGTTGATGGTCTACCAAGTATTGCTGCAAATCCTGATTTCATGTTTTAGTATTCCTTAAAATATGTAATATTAATACATATTTTATTATAATTAATTATATAGTATTTTAGATACTTTATAATTAATTATAATTTGAGGAATTTTCGTTTGGCAAAGGTAAATTTTGAAGTTTTTTGCGAACAATGTGGTGAAAAAGTTGGACTTAATAGGTCTATTTGTCCTAACTGTGCTGCTAAGCTTGGTGATATCGAATGTCCAAATTGTCGGCATGTAGGCCCAGTTTCTGCTTTTGGAGAGGGTTGCCCCAATTGTCACTACAGTCCTTTTCAGGAACTAAAAGAAAAGCCCTTTAAAAGAAAAGAAAGAATAAGGATGGTAAGTGGTGGAGTAGTTTCTAGAGTCTTTGTAAGACTTTTCCATTTTGGAATTAATGTTAATATTTTGCTGTATTTATTTTCAAGTTTTTTATTTGTTATACTTTTTCTTTATATTGTTTATGGCTAAAGGCTTTGTATGGGTATTACAGTTTTTTATTTATTTTCTATTTTTACATCTTTTGTTATGGGTTCTAGCATGGAGTCCGTTAAAGACAATGTTCTAAAAAGTACTATTTTTTATTATGATGTTGAAGAAGTTGAATTTCCTTATGCTAAGAAACAGACTTTGCAATTTATTGCTAAAACTCATTTAAAATATGCTGTTTTTAATTTTGACAAAAATAAAATGTTTTCATACACTTTTGTTTTTGATAAAAAATTAATATCCCAGTATTCAATTTTTATTGAGGTAAAGAAAAAGTTTGGCGAAGCTACACTGGTGACGCCTTTAAATTATTTATGGGATCTTGGTGAGTGTGTTATTGTTTTGAATAAAAATATTTTAAGAATGACTTTAAAATCTTATATTGTAAATTATAATAAATGATTTTTAATAAGGTTGATAATTGGAGAAAATTTTAAAACGGTTTTTATGTTTATTTTTGTTGATGCCTTTTTTATCTTTTGCTGATCATTTTTATGATAAAGAAATTGTGATAAATGGCGTTAAGTTTTTTGTAAAAATAGCATCTAATGAATTTGATAGAGCAAAAGGATATATGGATACTGAAAAAGTTGAATATGGAAAAGGAATGCTTTTTATTTTTAAAAAAGAGCAACATTTATCTTTTTGGATGGAGAATACACCTTTGATGCTTGAAATAGCTTATATTGATTCAAGTGGAATTATTAAAGAGGTTTATGATTTAGAACCATACTCTAGGGTAAACGTTAATTCTCTTTATAAAGCAAAGTATGCTCTTGAGCTTCCAAGAGGCTCATTTTCTAAATTTAAAATAAAAATAGGTGATAAGGTACATTTTTGCTTTGCCATTAATTCTTTATTAGTAGAATAATTTTGATTATTGGGCTTTAATTTCTTGAAGTTCTTCTTCGATTTGATCCTCTTTAAGTTCATTTTTGTTATATTCTTTTGTTGTATTTATTTTTTCTTGCTTTAAATCCTGTTCACTTGATGTATTATTTGCATTGTTATTTACTTCATTATTATCAATGTTTTCGTTGTTGGTTGTTATTATTTTTTTGAAAATAGTTATTGTTGAGGCGATTTCGTCAATTGCATCAAGCAAAAGTGTTTCACTTGCAAATTCTTCTGCTTTTACAATATATACCAAAGAATTAATTCCTCTTTCTGCGTTATGAATAATCTCCCATGATCCAAGTACTCTGTTATTGTAGCTGTCACTCATAAGGGATTCAGATATTTCTTTAATTTTTTGTGTGTTTACATCAAATACTTTGACAATTCCAAATATTTCTCTTATTTTTGAATTTTTATATGAGTTGAGTCTTGATCTAATGATTACTTCTTCTCGTTCATTATTGTTTATGTCTTTAAATGCTACAAAGTCATTCTCTGAGTCTATTTTATATTCAATTTTGTTTTTATCTAAAAATTTTTTAATTCTCTTGTCATACTGTATATTCTTATGGTTGCAAGAAATGAGTGCAAAAATGATAATAATCATGCTATGAAATAATGCATTAATATTTATTATTCTTGGAATTAACATTGTATTATTTGACATATGATTATTATAATTTAATTGTGAGGATTTTAAAAGTAATTTATGCGTCTTCAAGGTAGCGACTATTCATATACTGTTATTCAATCTAAGAATAATTATTCACAAAAATCTTCTTTTGGGATTTCTTTTGTAATATTAAGCAGAGGAACAAAAATTTTTAGAGAAGATTTATTTGAATTTTTATCAAATTTTGACTTTATAAGAGAAATAATTTCAATTGAAAAACAGAGTAATAGAAGTTCTTTACAGTTTATTTCAGAAAGTTATGGTAAGTTAAAATTTATTTTACTTTCTGATGATTTGAATTCTGGAGAAAAGGTTAATTTGGCAATGAAAGAATCCAGCTGTGATTTTGTTTTTGTCTTGCAAAGTGATATGTACTTGTTAAATCCTTTTTGGATTCCAAATATATTTGATGAAATAGTAAAAAAAAATGTTCTTCTTGTTGGGGGGGAGTTTTTCGATAAAGAAGAGGAAATGATACCTTCAATTTTTCTTCCCAGCATAGATAAACAGCAAAAGTTTAAGGTGATTTTAGTAAATTCTGAGAAAGACTATGAAAAAACCTTGATTACCATGGATTATTGTGGACTTTATTCTAAAGAGAAGTTTTTACAGCTAGGAGGTTTTGACGGAAGGATTCAAAATGAATATTTTCAAAGAATAGATTTTGGACTAAGAGCTGTTTATTTCGGGGAACATATCTATATTTATAGAAAGTTAAGAATTCAGTATACTGCATCAAATTCACCAGAAAATTTAACCAAAAATAAAAGTTTTTTGATTTTTTTGCTCAAGAACTATGTTCCAATTTTTGTTGGAAATGGCGTTGTTTTTTCTTTTTTGAGGTTTTGTAAAATTTGTTTAAAATACAAAATTAATCCTTTTCTCTTTCAAAAAGAATTTAAGGAAATAAAAGGTGAGATTGCTAAAAATAGCTTAAGATTCAAAGGAGACTTAAAGAGTGCCATTGAGCTTTGGGAAAACAATATTATTGATTAATTTGGTTTTGTTTTCATATTCGAACTTATATTCCAAAACACTTGATTACTTAAATATTCTTGATTTTTTTGATACTAATGTTTTTAAGTTCGATTTTAACATTGAAAATGATGTTTTTACAATTGAAAATGATAAGGGGTATTTAAAGTTTAGAGTAGGTTTTGAATATGCGCTTACATCTTCTGGTTATTATATGTTTGTAGATCCAATTGTTGACATTCGTGGAGAAATTTTAATAAGCCAAAAGGTATTAAAACAGATTGAAAATTATTTTAGTTCTCTTAAAGATTATAATAAACCCAGAATTACTTCAATAATCATTGATCCTGGACATGGTGGACACGATGCTGGCGCAGTTGTGACTTTAAGGATAAATGGTCACGATGTTGTTCTTCAAGAAAAAGATTTTGCATTAACTTATTCTATATATTTATCTAAAATTTTAAGCAATTATTTTGTAAATAAAAATATTTTGTTAACCCGTATAAATGACGTTTTTTTAACTTTAAAAGAGCGATCGGAATTTGCAAACGCAATAAAGCCAAATTTTCCAAATAATGTTATATTTTTGTCCATACACGCTAATGATGCTCCAAATAATGAGGCTAGGGGAGTTGAGTTTTGGTATCTTCCCAAGGATTCAAAAAGAGAGGTTATTAAAGATTTTAAGGGATATGATATTAAAGGTAATAGATACTTAAGTGAGCTTAATGATATACTAGATATTAAATATAAATATGAATCAAAAAGATTGGCTGAAATTTTGTATAAAGTATTTAAAAATGAATTAGTTGAAACCAATATTAGACCGATTAGAGAAGAGCAATGGTTTGTAATAAAAAATAGCAGTATGCCTGCTGTATTGATTGAAATGGGATTTTTGTCCAATATTTTAGATGCTAAATTAATTTTGGATTATAATTATATGAGCAAGTTTAATATCCTGATACTTAAATCTTTGATGGAATTTATAAATTTTTATGAAAAATAATATTTCGGATATATTTTTTAAATATAATGTAGTGATTTATAAATTTTTAAATTCTAAAAAAGAGTATATGGTTAGAGTGCTTTTAGGGGTCTTGGTAGCAAGTTTTTTGTTTTCTATTTGTACGATTTTTTTAAATTATGGCAGTCTTTTTTCAAAAAAGGTTTTTTATTTTCACTCTAACAAGGGTTTTGTTGCTAATTTAAGATATTTGAAAGATGAAAAAGATTTGAAAGATAATTTAGATCTTTTAGTAAAAGATTTTCTTTTAGGAAGCAATGAGGGATTTTCTTTTGGATTTTTATTAAGTGATGCAAGATTTTTATATTCTTTTTTAAAAAATAGAATATATTACATAAATCTTTCAAGGGAATTCTATGATTCTTTTAATAGTGGCGATTACAATGAATCTTATGAATCTTTTGATGTTAAAGTTAATCTGTTTGCCATGTCTTTAATAAAGACAATACGCTTTAACTATCCTGGCAAGTTAAAAAAGCTTGTTATTCTTGTTGAAGGGTGTATGTTGAAGGAGCAGAGCTGATAAATTTATTTTTACTAATAATGACAATTAAAAAACGAAAATTTTATAAAAGATTTATATATGTAAGGAGTTGGTTTACATGAAGAGGAAAGCGAAAAGCATTTTATTTTTTTTATTATCCACTGCTCTTTTTGCTCAAGAGACTGATGGATTGGCGGAAGGCTCTAAAAGGGCAGAGCCTGGAGAATTAGTTTTAGATTTTGCCGAACTTGCAAGAGACCCTAGTTCAACTAGGCTTGATCTTACAAATTATGTTGATTATGTATATTCTGGTGCTTCTGGTATTGTTAAGCCGGAAGATATGGTTGTGGATCTTGGAATAAATAATTGGAGTGTTTTGCTTACTCCTTCTGCAAGGTTGCAGTCTTACGTTAAAAATTCAGTTGTTGCGCCTGCTGTTGTTAAGAGCGAGTCAAAAAGGTACGCAGGTGACACTATTTTAGGAGTAAGGGTTTTGTTCCCAAGTTATTCTCAGTCATCTGCTATGATTATGCCGCCATTTAAAATTCCTTTTTATTCAGGGGAAAGTGGGAATCAATTTTTAGGCAAAGGTCTTATTGACAACATTAAAACCATGAAAGAGATTAAAGTATCAGTGTATAGTTTAGGATATGAAATAGATCTTGAGGTTTTATTTGAAGATATGAATGGTATGGAGTATGCTTACTCTATGGGGACTTTAAAGTTTAAAGGGTGGGCTGATTTAATTTGGTCAAATCCTAACTATATTCCTAATATATCATCTAGAATAATTAAAGACGATGTTCCAAATTATCCGCTTGCTTCAAGTAAAATGAGATTTAAGGCTTTTAGAGTTTCAAAATCACATAGTTCAAAAGAACAAAATTTTATCTTTTATGTGAAAGATTTGAGAGTTCTTTATGATAAGTTGAATGTTTCAATAGATTCTGATATTGATAGTGAGTCTGTATTTAAAGTTTATGAGACTAGTGGGACTGAATCCCTTCGTAAATTAAAGGCACATGAAACTTTTAAAAGAGTTTTAAAGCTTAGAGAAAAAATTTCTATGCCTGAAGGTTCTTTCCAAAACTTTATAGAAAAGGTTGAGAGTGAAAAACCTGAAGAATCATCCCCAAAACAGTAGGTTTGAATTAATATATAAAGCTAGCCTAAAAGGTTAGCTTTATATATATAAGATATTAATAGGAAATGGTATGGAAATATTAGATTTGGAAAATGAAGAGCTTCTAGGGGTTTTTTTTGAAGAGGCTCAAAATCTTGTAGATATCCTTGAAGAGAATATTATGTCATTAGAGGATGATCCTAATAATTCTGATACTATTGATGAAATATTCAGAGCAGCTCATACTTTAAAGGGAAGTTCTGCTTCTCTTGATATTATGGAGCTATCTGATTTTACCCATATTGTTGAAGATGTTTTTGATGCTATTAGAGATGGTAAGATAAATATAAACAATGATCTTATTGATCTACTTTTAAATTCATTGGATGTTATTAAAGAAATGCTTGCGCTTCGTCTTGATGGCAAGGTTTATTTAAATGATATAAGTGATCTTAAAAGCAAATTAAAGCAATTTTTAGTAATTGATGATCAAGTTTTTATGAATAGAATTGACGAAAATTTAAATAAAAACAATTTTTGTCTTTCAAAATTAGATCTTGAGGAGATAAGAGAAAGTTTAGGGATTGGGCAAAAGGTTTTAAGGATAAGTGTTATTTTTAATGCAAATGCAAATGCAAATAGTAGTTCTGAAGTTGAAAATGGTGGAATTAAAATATTTAATATTTTAAAAAATTTAGGATCTGTGTTACATACAATTCCTAAATATGAGCAAATCATAGAAGATAAATTTTTAACAAGAGTAGATTATTATCTTATATATTCAGATATAGAGGTTGTGAAAAAAAGTTTAGACCCTTCAAGTTTAATTGCAAGCTATTTGGTTGATGAATTTAATGTAGAAGAAGAATTAAAAAATCTTGTAGGTAAAGGCCTTAAAGATATCGATTTAAATTCCAATTCTGTTTTAAATAATAGTTTTGATTTTACAGATAATGAGATTTCTGATTTATTGCTTGAGATTGAAAATCAAAAGTTATTTAAAGTTAGATTGTATTTTGTAAAAGACAATCCTATGGCCACAATTAGTGGGTTTCAAATGCTTCAGGCATTAAAAAGTCTTGGAAATATTTTCAAGTCTATCCCAGATTCCAGTGAATTATTAGCAGATAAGTTTTTTGATTTTGTTGTATATTACTTAATATCAGATGTCAGTGCAGATATTATTGCTAAAAAGATTAATTTACCAGATGTTGTTAGTCATTTTGAAATTGAAAATGTTAATTTAGAATCTTTAAAGAGTGTAAGTTTAAAAGAAAACGATGAAATGACCCTTAGGGCAAATAAAAGTATTAAGAAAAACAATCCAATTAATGTTAATTTAATTAGAATAGATAGTAAAAAAATAGATTACATATTAAATCTTGTTAGTGAAGCTGTAATAAGTAAGTCATCTTATAATCAAATAAATTCAGAAATGATTACATTATTTTATAATTTTAATTATTTTTATGATTATCAAGAAAGTTTTCAGAGAAACTTTTTAATTGATTTAAAGATAATTTTTAAAGATGCAGGCTTAACATTAGAAGATGAGATCGAATCACATATTAATTCTTTGATGAGTTTTAAAATGGAAAAGTCTTTAAATGATATATCTGAATTGAGAAATTCTTTTTTTAGACTTCTTCAAAATTTTAAAATGACTTCTGGGCGATTATCTAGAATAATTACAGATTTGCATGAGAGTGTTTTAAAGACTAGAATGTTGCCGATATCTAATATATTTTCAAGGTTTACAAGAGTTGTCAGAGATCTTTCAAAAAAATTGAATAAGATTGTAAATCTTGAAATGGAAGGAGAAGAAACTGAGCTTGATAAGTCTGTTATAGATGACCTTGTAGATCCTTTGATGCATTGTGTTAGAAATTCAATGGATCATGGACTTGAAACAGTTGAAGAGAGAATTAAAAAGGGAAAGAGCAAAGCGGGTACTATAATTTTGCGTGCTAAGAATGAGGGCAATGTAATATCAATTGAGATTGAAGATGATGGAGCTGGTATAGATCCAAAGATTATTAAGCGCAAATTAATTGAAAAAGGAACAATAAAAGAAGATGCAGTTTACTCTGATTTTGAACTTATTAACTTAATTTTTGCTCCTGGATTTTCAACAGCAGGTCAAGTGACAGACCTTTCAGGTAGAGGCGTTGGTCTTGATGTTGTTAAAAAAAGCATTGAAAAGCTTAATGGAACTATTTTAGTAGAATCAGAAATTGGTCTTGGAACAATTTTTAAAATTAAACTACCACTAACATTAGTGATTATACAAGGTCTTTTGGTAAAATCGGGGCCTGAGACTTATGTTATTCCTTTGAACAATGTTCTTGAAACTCATAGAATAACCGAACATGATATAAAATTGCTTGAAAATTATCACGAAGTTTATAATTTAAGAGACGAAATCATTTCTGTTCTCAGGCTTGATAAACTTTTTAATATAACAAGAGATGATTCATTAATAGAGAAGTTTTTAATAGTTGTTAATATTAACAACATAAAGACCGCAATTGTTGTAGACTCTATTCTTGGCGAAGAAGATTTTGTAGTAAAGCCTATTAAGGATAAATTTTCATCAACTGCGGGTGTGGTTGGAGCTACTACTCTTGGTAATGGTAAGGTTGTGTTAATAATTGATGTTTTTAAACTTTTTGATTTAAAAAAGGATACTAAGGAGTGAATTTCTTGTGCAGATAAAAGAAATTTATTTTGGACCTAAAATTTTAGATGATAAAAATTGTAATTCTAAGTTGACTAATTTTGATTTTAAGGTTGTTTCCTTTGAGCTTGGGTCAGATCATTATTTAGTAGACATTATGCAGGTTAAAGAAATTAGAAAATCTAGTAATTTTACTTATGTTCCAAATGCCAAAAAATATGTAGCTGGTCTTGATAATTTACGGGGCGAAATAATTCCTATTATAGATCTTAGAATAATGTTTAATTTGGAATTTAATAAAAAAGATCTTGAAGATATTATGGTTTTAAAAAATGAAGATCTTCTTATAGGGGTGATTGTTGATAAAATTAATAATGTTTTTTCAATAGATTCTAGCCTTATTCAAGATCCACACCCAGTTTTGTCTCAGGATTCTTTAATAAATTATATAAAAGGTGTTGTAGATTATAACGAAAAGCTTTATATACTCCTTGATGTTTCCAAAATCTTTAATTATGGTGAAGAAGAAAAAGTGTTAAAACCCGCTCAAAATTTTGTTGAAAAAATCGATTTTGTAAGCGATTGTGATGATTTAGATATACTAGAAAATTCCAAAGATGATTTTTCCAATAGTGTTTTTTTAAAAAATAGTAATAACAGTAAAAATTCAGCTTTAAATAATATTGCAACTTTTAATTTGGAGAATATTAAAAAAAATCTTTTGAAATACTCATTTAATGCTTCTTTAGTAAATGATGTGTTTTTAGAAAAAGTTGGAGTAAACTTTAATATGGTTGATACTGATTACTTGCCTTACGATAGTTTTTTAAATGAATTTTATTCAAAATCATCAGGAAATTTGTGGGGAGCTGATTGTTTGGAAGAATTTCAAAATGAAATTGTTAAGAATCGCTTAAATTTTATGGATAATTTGAATTCTATTTTCAATGTATTGGAAATTGGTTGTGGTAATGGAAGAGAGACTATGGCTTTAGTTAATGCTCTGTCTGAATATTATGTAAAACCATTTAAGTTAACAGCTATTGATAATGATTTATCAAAAGTAGTTGAAACTTCTAGGTTGATTTTTTCAGAGTCAGAAATTGGTATTAGTGAAATTTATCGTAGGAACTCTTTTGAACAAAGTCCTGGGGTTTATAAATTTAAGTCAGAAATTCTCAATAATGTTTTGTTTGAATATTCCGATGCTCTTTTTTCAGATTTGCCTGATAATTTGGGGATGGTTTTTTTAAAAGATGTTTTATGTTTCTTGGATAGTAAAGATCAGATTTTAATCTTAGATATCATTGCTTCCAAAACTATTAAAGGGGCTCTTTTGGTTTTGGGAGATAACGAGGAACTTAAAAACAATGATGTTTTTATAAAAGAGAAATCCGCAGAATATTTTAACTTGTACAGGAAAGTCTAAAGGAGAAATTAATGAGAATAGATTATATAGAGCCATTTTTGGATGCCGCTTCTTCGGTTTTAAGAGATATGTTGCTTGTTGAGAATATAGAAATGGGTAAACCAGGTCTTAAGTCGATAAATCAAAAGATAAAAGGTGTTTCCGTAATAGTAGGGCTTGCTGGGTCTGTTGAGGGTAGTATAATTATTGATATGGACATAGAAACAGCCCTTTTTGTTGCTTCTAAGTTAAATTTTGAAGAGTACAATGATTTTGATGATGAGGAAACAAAAGAGATGGTTGCTGCAACTCTCACTGAGGTTGGCAATATTATTGCGGGAAATTTTGTTACTACTTTGCATGCTAAAGGTTTTGTATTCGATATAACCCCACCAGCCTTTATTTATGGAGAAAATATGAAAATAAGCAATAAAGGTTCTGAGGCTTTAATTGTTCCTTTTTCTTTGCCTGATGGTAAAATTATAGAAGTTAATATTGCAATAAGAGAGAGGGTTTGATATGAAAAAAATTCTTTTTATTAGAGAGAGGTTAATATGATTCAAAAGACTACAATTGCTGCAGATTCTTCATCTAAGCCTAGAGGAATCAATTATGATACAGGAATTCCTTTTAATGTTTTAATTGTTGACGATTCTGTTTTTACCGTAAAGCAGCTTACTCAAATTTTTACATCAGAAGGTTTTAATATTATTGATACCGCAGCTGATGGAGAGGAAGCTTTGATAAAATACAAGAATCATTATCCTAATGTTGACATTGTCACTCTTGATATTACCATGCCCAAAATGGATGGAATAACTTGTCTTTCTAATATTATGGAATTTGATAAAAATGCTAGAGTGATAATGATATCTGCTTTAGGCAAAGAACAATTAGTTAAAGATTGCTTAATGAAAGGAGCAAAAACATTTATTGTGAAACCATTAGACAGGGCAAAAGTTCTTCAAAGAGTAATGTCTGTATTTGTTAAATAAATTATTTATAAAAAAATTTATAAAAAAGCTTAAGCTTTAATTTTATTATTTTCATTTTTTTGGAGAAAAAATCATTTCATTACTTATTTTGTCTGAAGTCTTTAAAAAATAAGTTATGTTAAGGTTGAGTATTTTTAGAGGTTCTGTATTATTTTCTATGTAAAGTTCTAATTTGTAAAATCCTTTTTTTGTGTATATTAGTGAATAACTTTTAAAGGTTCCATTTATATTTTTAATTTTAAATACTTTATATTTTAAAAATTTGTTATCAATAAGCTCGCTTTGAATTAAATATTTATTTACTTCTTTGTAGTTTGAATTTAATAAACTGTAGTCAATTTTATTAAGCATTATACTTTTTACAAAATGCTCAGTTAGTTTATAAATATTTTTTTCTATTTCGCTTGTTGGAAAATCAGTATAGTATTCTTTTTCTAAAATTAAATTGAAAGATGAGTATTTTTTTATTTCTTCGGTTGCTCTTTTTTCAATTGATATGTTCAAAAGCCTAGCATTAAGTGACAAATTTAATAATGTCAGTAGCACTGCAATTATTTGAATTTTCATTTTAATTCCTGGTTTTTATTAATTATTTTTTTTACGTTTTCAATTTCTAAAGGTATTTTGCTTTTTCGTTTTGAATTTAGTTTTTCTTTTAGTAAAAGATTGTTAAATAATTTTGCAAGTTCATATACTTTTTCTTCGCTTAAAGTAAAAGGAATTTGAATTTTTCGATATTCTAATGGGTCTTGTAAAATTTTTGTCATTAAAATGATAGGATTTAAAAAACTTGCTTTAAAAAATTTATAAAAATTCATTAAAAAAATAGTAAATGAGGCAAACAATGCAAATAGAAAAATTCCAAGAATAGAATCGCTTTTTCTTTGCAAATATTTATCTATATAAAATTTTGTCTTATCTATTTCTATTACTTTGTATTCACTAGGACTGTAGTAAACAAATATTTCGTCTGATTTTGAGTATATTATGTTTTCTTTTTCCTTTATTAATAAGATGAAGGGATATTTTTCTTTAATGTAAGCTTTTTCATTTATTATTGATATGTTTTTAATAATATTAAATTCTTGTTTTTCTGGTATTGAATTTACAATTTTTGAGCTTGATATTACTATAAAAAATGTAAATGGTATTAATAAACTCATTGAAAATGTTCTAGCAAATGCTATTAGTATTAAATTCTTTTCTTTTGAATTGTAATAAATTTCTATTATGAGGTCGTTAAACCTAAGAAGCCTTAAAAATCTTAGTTTAAAAAGCGATAGCATTATTGGATTTAATATGGTTTCGTGGGCGACAATTAT
The DNA here is from genome assembly GCF_000170955.2 of Borreliella valaisiana VS116. Classification (NCBI taxonomy): domain Bacteria; kingdom Pseudomonadati; phylum Spirochaetota; class Spirochaetia; order Spirochaetales; family Borreliaceae; genus Borreliella; species Borreliella valaisiana. The sequence goes on from NZ_ABCY02000001.1 coordinate 714,381, forward strand.
GTTTTTAAGCTGATATGAACTATAAAATGCTAAAGGAATAAGGCAGTGAATTATATCAAAGAATAGATTGTTTCTGACGTAGATTTCTAATCTTTGGGAAAAGTAAGCTTTGGTTATTTTATATAAAAAAATGAAAATAAAAATTGTATCAAATAGAAAACCAAGAAATATTAGTGCAAATCGTATTTTGTATGGTAAAAAAAGAATTATTGAGAGCTCTTCGATTAAGAGTTCAAATATTGAAAAAATTATTATTGCTTTTAAGAAAATCGAAAATTTTTTTACCATTTATTTACCTTAGCTATTTCTAATAATTCTTTGATTATTCTTGAATCATATTCTCTAGAACTTGATTGTTTTATTGAAAACCAACTTTCATCATACCCCATAAAACCTTTGACCGGATTGTTTTTGTATTTTGGAATTCTTGCTCTTGCTGAAAAAATGGCAATTAATGTTGAAATTGGAGACATTGTTTGTAGAATCTCATATTTAAAAAAGCTTTCAATTATGAGCTTGGCTGTTTTTTCGTCTAGAAAATCGGTATCATTGCTTATTGCTTTTGAAGTAGATTCAATATTTTTAATAGTCAATTCTATTCCTTTTTCAAAGCAGTATTTAATTACCAGTACTTTCAAGAGAAGTAATATCTTTAAATAATTTTTTATGATCTCGGATGAATAAAGGGTTTTATTTTCCTTTTGTATTAAATATATTGTATAAGAGTTTTTTCCCTCAAATAGTTTGTTTATGTAAAAGGTAATGTATCCATTGCTTATAGTATTAAAATTATAAAAAAATTCTTTTCTTAAAGACGAGTTAATTTTAACAAAATTAAATATCAAATTTAAGTCGTTTTTTGTTAATTCTTTACTAAAAAGAGGCTTTACAATGTTAAAATCAATAGCTTCAATACCAGATAAAACAAATGGTGTAATCATTATATCTGTTTTATCTTTGATGTATTGAATTAGATCTTTAAGTTCTGATTCAAAATTATTTTTAATAAATGTAGCAATAGTTTTTTTGTTTTCTTTTAAATAATTGAGCATTTCAATTTCTTTTTCTATAGCAGATAAACTTTTTATGCTTTCATGATTGAATAGATAATGATATAGGTAAGAAAAATATGGTTTTGCATTCATTTGATTAGGTCCAATAGTTCAAGCGGCTTGTGGATTATATGTTTTGCTCCATTTTGTTTTAATTCTTGAACACTTCTAAATCCCCAAGAAACTCCTATTGGTATAAATCCAGCGTTTAGTGCAGTTAGCATGTCCACATCGCTGTCTCCAATGTATGCAATTTCTTCTTTTTGGACATTTAATTCTAATATCATATCAAGAGCATTCTCAGGATCCGGTTTTGGTGGAAATTTTTTTGAATAACCTCTGATTTCAAAAAATAATATATTTTCAAAAATATTATTTACCAAATTTATTAATTCTTTATGATTTTTATTGCTTAAAATTCCAATTGGAATTTTAAGTTTATTCATATTTTCTAAAAGGTTTTTTATGTTTTCATATGGTTGTGTTTGAGATGAAAGATTTTTATTGTATTCTTTTACAAATTCTTTGTAGAGCTTGTCTTGTAAATTGGGATTATTATATTCAAGAGATAATAGCTTTAGAGTGTCTATTACAAATTTGTCAAATCCTCTGCCAACAAGAGCATTGAATTTGTTTAGTTCAATTTTATTGAATCCCAAGTTTGAAAGAGCAGAATTCATTGAGAATGCAATATCCATGATGCTATTTACCAGGGTTCCATCCATATCAAAAATGCAGGCTTTGATTTTCATAGTACTCTCTTTTATAATAGTTTATTCATTATTTTATTTTAGCATTAATTTGCTCTCTTTATTAAGGTTTTTATCTTTTAAGCATTTTTTATTTACTAATAATTAATTTTTATGAATAGTTTATTTTGTTTATTAAAATGCAAAAATGCTATTGAAAATATAAACTTTAAGTTTTATTATATTTTATTAGAATATATTATGGTAAGGTATTTGCATTGTATGTTTATTAGGGTTAAATCTTAGTGAAAGAAGATATTTTGGTATTAGAAAATATTACAAAAAAGTATGGTGATTTTATTGCCAATGATAATGTTTCTATTAAATTTAAGGCAGGCGAAGTTCATGCTATTCTTGGAGAAAATGGTGCTGGAAAAACTACTTTAATGAAGACTATTTATGGGATTCATCAAGTAAATAGTGGCAAAATTATTTTAAAAGGCCAAAAACTAAACTTTAAAGATTCAAGCGAGGCTATTCGAAATGGGATTGGAATGGTTTTTCAACATTTTATGTTAATCCCCCAATTTACTGCTGTTCAGAATATTATTTTAGGGTATGAAAATTCAAAATTTGGTTTTCTTGATTACAAACAAGCTAGAAGGAAAATAAATTATCTTTCAGAAAAGTATGGTTTAAAGATAGATTTAGAGAAAAAGATTGAAGACTTAAGTGTTGGTATGGAACAAAAAATAGAAATATTGAAAGTTCTTTATAGAAATGCAGATATTATTATTTTTGACGAACCTACTGCGGTGCTTGCTCCAAGTGAGGTTGATGATTTTATGAATATTTTAAAAGTACTCGCTAAAGAGGGTCATACTGTAATACTTATTACTCATAAAATAAAAGAAATTAGGTTTATTGCAAAGCGATGTACAATTATGCGCCTTGGAAAAGCTGTAAAAACTGTTGATCTTGATGAGATTAATGATAAAGATCTTATAAAATTAATGATAGGCAAAGAGATTACACTACGCTCATCTAAAATTCAATTTGAAAATCATTTTAATGTTCTTGAAATAAGAAATTTAAGTGTTAAAGATGAGAGAGGAATTTTAAAAGTTAAAGACGTTAATCTTAATCTGAGAAATGGTGAAATTCTTGGGATATCAGGCATTGAGGGAAGTGGTCAAGAGGATTTAGTTGATGCAATTTTGGGTTTAAAAAGCATCTTTAAGGGCGATATTTTTAAAAGAAATTCTTCGGGTAATTTGGAATCTTTAAAAGGTTTAACGATTAAGCAAATAATAGATAAAAAAATTGGCAATATTCCTTCGGACAGGCAAAAGCACGGTCTTATTTTAGAATTTAATGTTATGCAAAATGTTGGGCTTAAGAGCTTTGATAATCTTGATTATTTGGGATTAAAAAAAATTCATTCAAAGAGTAATTTTGATTTAAAATTTAATTTTCTCAATTTCATTAAAAGGCAATTTCATAAGGTTAAAAAACAATTCGTGGGGTTTAATTTTAACATTTTAAAGAAAATGAGCAACCAACTTGTAAATTATTTTGATATTAGACCAAGAAATATTTTAAGTAAGGTGAAATATTTATCTGGAGGCAATCAGCAAAAAGTTATTATTGCTCGTGAGATTAGTTTAGAACCGGATATTCTTTTGGCTATTCAGCCTACAAGAGGTCTTGATGTTGGAGCTGTTGAAAATATTTATAAAAGAATAATAGAGCAAAGAGATGCGGGTAGATCTGTTTTGTTGGTTTCTCTTGAACTTGATGAGCTTGTTAATGTTTGTGATAGAATAGCTGTAATGCACGATGGAAGAATAGTGGGTATTTTAGAGGACAATTTTGATATTGATGTTATTGGTAAAATGATGATAGGTTTAAGCTAAATGATAATTATTAAAAACGTATGCAGTAAATTTATATTGAAGTTTTTAAATTCTTCAGCATTTGTTAGTGTTTTTGCTTTATTTGTTGGATTTTTGGTTGTTGGTTTAGTGGTAATGATGTTTGGTTATTCTCCTTTTAGAATGTATTTTATAATTCTGGAGATTATCTTTTCGTCTCCCAAACATTTAGGTTATATTTTAAGTTATGCAGCTCCTTTGATTTTTACAGGCCTTTCTATTGGCATTTCTTTAAAAACAGGTCTTTTCAATATTGGAGTTGAATCTCAGTTTATATTAGGATCTATTGTTGCCTTAATAGCATCGATTTCACTTGATTTGCCCCCAATTTTACATGTAATTGCTATTTTTGTTGTTACTTTTTTAGCATCGGGTAGTTTAGGAATTTTAATTGGATATTTAAAAGCTCAATTCAATATTAGCGAAGTGATTTCAGGAATAATGCTTAATTGGGTATTATTTCATTTGAATAATATAATTTTAGATTTTAGTTTTATTAAAAGAGATAATAGTGATTTTTCAAAGTCCATTAAAGAAAGTGCATTTATTGATTTTTTAGGTTCTTGGAAACTTTCACCAGAAGGTCTTGCTTATAGATCTTCTCATCCTTTTATTAATGAGCTTTTAAAAGCACCTCTTCATTTTGGAATAATTTTGGGTATAATTTTTGCTATTTTAATATGGTTTTTGCTTAATAAAACTATTATTGGATTTAAAATAAATGCCATAGGAGGTAATATTGAAGCTTCAAGACGTATGGGCATTAATGTAAAAGCCGTGCTAATCTTTTCAATGTTTCTCTCAGCAGCTGTTGCAGGTCTTGCTGGCGCTGTTCAAATTATGGGTGTTAATAAAGCAATATATAAGCTTTCTTATATGGAAGGAATTGGTTTTAATGGAATAGCTGTTTCTTTGATAGGAAACAATTCTCCGATTGGCATAATATTTTCTAGTATTCTTTTTTCTGTATTGCTTTATGGAAGCAGTAGAGTTCAAAGTCTAATGGGTCTTCCATCTTCAATTGTATCTTTTATGATGGGAATAATTGTTCTTGTAATTTCTGCTAGTTATTTTTTAAATAAAATCTTTTTAAAAGGTGTTAAGGGTGTCAAATATAATAATATTCTTGATTAGTGAAACTCTAATAAATTCTCAAACTTTAATTTTAGCTGGCCTTGGGGGTCTTATAAGTGAGAAGAGTGGAATTATTAATATTGGACTTGAAGGAATAATGACAATAGGGGCCTTTTCAGGAGCTACAGTTGCATATTTTACAAATGACCCATTATTTTCAATTTTTGTTGGTGGATTAGCAGGGTTTACTCTTGCCATTTTACACGCTGTTTTTACAATTTTTTTAAAATCAGATCAAATTATAACCGGAATGGCACTTAATTTTTTAGGGCCCGCTATTGCTGTTTTTGTAAGCACTTTGATTTTTTCTTCTATTTCAACTCCACCTATAGAAATAAAGTTGCCGATACTTTTTGATGGAATTTTAAGCAAAACGTCTTTCGTATTTCAAATTTTTGGTAAAAGATATTCTGTATATATTGCAATGCTAGGTGTGGTTTTATTTCATATTATTTTCAAATATACTAAAATTGGACTTAGAATTAATGCTAGCGGTGAAAATCCAGAGGTATTAGAGTCTGTTGGAGTTAGTGTAAATAAAATTAGATTTTTTTGTGTTCTTTCAAGTGGGTTTTTAGCAGGGATTTCAGGTGCTGTTCTTACAACAGTGATCGCATCAAGCTATGTACAAGGGGTTACGGGTGGACAAGGTTTTATTGCTATTGTAATGTTGATTTTTGGAAAATGGACTCCTTTGGGAATTTTAATAGGTAGTTTTTTGTTTTCATTTGTGAAAACTTTGTCAATTGTTTTGGCCCAATCGCCTTTTTTATCTTTAATAATGCCTCCTAAAATGTTAGTTATTACTCCATATTTAATTATTATTTTAAGTCTTATTTTTTTTTCAAAAAGAAATTATGCGCCTAAATTTTTAGGAATACCCTATAAAAAGCATTGACAGTTAATAATAGTTTATAATTTGTTTTCCATGTTTTGAAAATTCTTTTAATTTTTTAAGAGTTTTTAATTTTTTGCTGTAAAATTTTTTTTGATACCCTTTCGGTCTTGAGTTTGTTTGATTAAATAAAGTAGATGATTTGTGAGGTAGTTTATTATGTTGTTGAAGCTTAAGTATAGTTTTGTTGGATTTTTATTGTTGTTTTTAATTTTTATACTATTACTTTTTTCTATGATTTTTAATTTTATTTTATGTGGTTATTTAGAAGATTATTATAAGCAACTTACAAGGGCGCAATTAAGAAGAGCAGCTTTTTCTACACAATCTTTTTTGGATACTCTGTATGTTATAATCAACGGCGCGGCTTCTAATTTGGCACTTGAAACCGTATCAGAATTTGCAATTTCTGAGAATAGAGGAAAAGATTTTTCTGAGTCTGAATTAGTAGATTTAAGAAAAAATTCAAAATTTGTTATTGATACTGTAAAGGTGGATAAAAAATATCGACAATACGTATACAATTTTATGGCCAATCTTAAAAATGATACCTTTTTTGAAGAATTTGCGTTTTTTGATTTTGAAGGAAGAATAATTGTTAGCACAAGGCATGAAAATAATATGGATTTTGGGCATTCTGAGGCTAATGCTAATTATTTTAAAAAAGCGATTGAGGATTATAAGCAAAACCAATTAAAATTTATAGGCTGGTATTCAAATCTTTCTGAAGGAATATCCGCAGAGGTTGCTATTAGGTCTAGACAAAGCGAAAAAAAGGCTTTTGCAATAATTGTGCCTGTATACTCTCCAGAAGATAAACTTGTTTGTGGATATTTGGCTGGATATTTGCTTAATGATATTTTAGCAGATAGTTTTGATAGATTTAGATTCGGTTTTTATAAAAGAGGCAATTTTATTTATGTGGACCCTAATAATATAGCGGTTAATCCTTTTGAAGAATACAATGAAACTAGTAGGGTTAGTTCTAAATTTTTAAATGTTCTTAAAGATGTATTTTCTAAGCCACCTCTTTTATCAAGTATTCCTACCGAAGTATCGGTTTACACTATTGATAGAATATTATTCTCCGAAATGGGAGAAGAGTGTTATTATGCACTGTTACCCATAAGTAGTAAATTGGGAGAGAAAAGCGGAGTACTTATTGCTAGGCTTCCTTATAAAGATATTTATGGAGTAATATCTAGCCTAAAGATTCAGTATGTCTTGTATTCTGTCTTAGGTATTATTGTGTTAAGCGTTGTTCTTTTGATGAGAATAGATAAAATTATTAGTTTCCGTTTAAATAAAATTAGAGTTTTAGTTCAAGATATGGTTAATGGAAATTTAGATAAAGATTATGCTCTTGATGATGATGAATTTTTTGATGAGCTTGGTATGTTAAGTCTTCAGGTTGTGAAAATGAAAAAAGCCATTTCTGGAGCAATTGCGAGCGTTTTGAGAAATATTAGTTATGTAAATAAGGCAAGTTTAGAAGTTGCCAGTTCAAGTCAAAACTTGAGCTCTAGTGCGTTACAGCAAGCATCTGCTCTTGAAGAAATGTCAGCCAATGTTGAGCAAATAGCGTCAGGTGTCAATATGAGTGCAAATAATTCTTATGAAACAGAGCAAATAGCTTTAAAGACAAATGAAAATTCTCAGATAGGTGGTAAGGCTGTCGAAGAATCTGTTATTGCTATGCATGATATTGTAGAGAAAGTTAGTGTTATTGAAGAAATAGCTAGAAAGACTAATTTGCTTGCTTTAAATGCTGCTATTGAAGCTGCAAGAGCAGGTGATGAAGGAAAGGGATTTGCTGTTGTGGCTAGTGAGATTAGAAAGTTGGCTGATCTTAGTAAAATTTCGGCTCTTGAGATTGGAGAGTTAGTTGAAGATAACTCTAAGGTAGCAACTGAAGCGGGAGTGATATTTAAAGAAATGTTGCCCGAAATAGAAGAAACAGCTAATCTTGTTAAGAAGATTTCAGAAGGTAGTTCTAATCAGAGCGATCAGATTGCTCAATTTAAAATGGCTTTAGACCAGGTTGGAGAAGTTGTTCAGTCTTCAGCTTCAAGTAGTGAACAACTTTCTAGCATGTCTGATAAAATGCTAGAAAAGTCTAAGGAACTTAGAAAATCTGTATTATTTTTCAAAATTAAAGATTCTAAGATTGAAAATCTAGGAGAAGGTGATTATGATTTCAGAGCAATAAATTGTCCAGAAAATTCTTTTAAAGATGAAAATCAAAATTTTAAAAGTAATGAAATTTCTACTTTAAATGGCAGTAGGCATAATAATTATTCTTTAAGTATTGAGGACGAGTCTTCTATAAGAACTATTAATAAGAGAGTTGATCCTAAAAAAGCTATTGATATTGCTGATAAGGATTTAAATTTTGATGATGATTTTTCAGAGTTTTAGAATTTATTTTTTGAAAAAGAGGTGGTTAGTATGAAGCTGAAAGCTAGGATGTTACTACTTGTTCTTATTCTGATAGCATTCTTTATATCAATTTTGTTTTTTGTGTTTGGTATGGTGATTAATAGCAAATTGGTAGATCAGCAGTTTGACCTTATGATGAATCTTATTGGAAATATTAAAAGTTCTTTTAATATTTATATTTCTTCAATGGAAGAGAAAGTTAAGGTTAGTTCTATGTATTTCAATTCTGCTGAAAAATTCAATGAGGCTAGTAAAATTAGATCCAAAAGGTTGGGTTTTATTTCAGATCAATCCGAAATTCTTGTTCAAACCGGTAGTAATATGATGGTTACAAATAAGGAAGGTGAAATAGTTTTTACTACGGCTGTTAAGGATAATAGTGATTTTGGCAAATCTATTAAGGATAGAGAATATTTTACAAAACTTAAAGAGTCTCAAAGTATTGTTTACAATTCCTTTGTCATGTTGGCAGATCCTGGGTCTGTTGAGGAGTCTTTAGTTAAAAACATTTCTAAGATAAGAAATAAAAAAGGCCAAATTCCTTACATATTAATAGGTATACCATTAAGAGATTTTGGTACAGACGATATTTTTGGTTATTTTATGTTTTTTTATTCAACGGATTATATATATAGGTCTTTTAGAGGAATTAATTTTGGGATACTCTCTAGTGGTCGTGCATTAGCTTATGATACTACAGGTAGATTTTTGGTTCATCATACAGTACTTCCAGGTGATGTTTTGACCGATCTTAGTGCCTCTTTTTCTAATATTCTTAAGAGAACATCTGAAGATTTGTTGCAAAAAAATAAAGAAACTTCAACTGTTTATTATTATGATCCTAATAGCAGCAAAAAATATGTGGGAATTAGTCAAAAGGTATCATTAAACTTGTCTAATAGTAAATTTATTCTTTTAATGAGAACCTCAGAGGATGATTTTTATTACATGTCGCGAGCTACATCTTTAATCTTGGGTATTAGTTTTGTATTTACATTACTTATTCTTGCTGTTGCAACTCTTTATCTTGTGAAAAAGTTGAGCTCTTCTTTAAATAAGATATTAGAATATTCTGAGCGACTTGCTTCTGGTAATTTTACTGCTGATGTTAATTTTGACAAATGGAATACTGTAGAGTTGTATAGCTTGTACGAAGGCCTTGAACAATTGAGAACCAATTTTTCTTCAGTTGCGAAAGAGGTCATTGAAAACTTAGATTATCTTTATGAAAATGCTATTCAAATAGCAAATGCAAGTCAGAATTTAAGTTCTGGTGCTGTTGAGCAGGCTTCTACTTTAGAGCAAATGACAGCAAATATTGAGCAAATATCACAAGGTGTTTCTGAGAATACTGAAAATGCATCTACTACTGAAAAAATTGCTGTTAATACTAATGAAAGGACTAAAGAGGGGCATAAATCTGTTGTCAAAGCTATTGAGGCAATGACTGTAATTACTGAAAAAATTGGAATTATTGATGAAATAACAAGACAAACTAATTTGCTTGCTTTAAATGCTTCAATTGAGGCTGCAAGAGTGGGAGAAAAAGGCAAGGGGTTTGAAGTGGTAGCTGCTGAGGTTAGAAAGCTTGCGGATCAAAGCAAAGAATCAGCAAGAGAGATTATTGATATTGCAAATAGAAGTTTGACTGTTGCAAGTCGTGCTGGAGAAAATTTTGAACAAATAGTTCCTGGGATGGAACAAACGGCTAGACTTGTGAAAAATATTTCCAATGAAAGTTCTAAGCAAAGTATTCAAATAGAGCAATTTAAAAATGCGATAGAACAGGTTAGTCAGCTAGTTCAGACTACAGCTTCAAGTAGCGAAGAACTTTCTGCAATGTCTGAAAAAATGTTAGAGAGTGTAAAAGATTTAAAAGAATCTGTTGATTACTTTAAAATAGAAAAGTAAGAGAAGCTTTTTTCAATTTTCTACTTACTTTTCAAAAGATTATTATTCTATAATTTTAAAAATTTTAGCACCTCCCAGGCACTTTGTATTTTTGTAAAAGATTGCAAATTGTCCCGGAGAGATGCCATGATCTTCTTTATTTAAAGAAATTTCAATTAAGTTATTTGAAATAAGTTTTAATTTACATGAATATTTTTTTTCCCCATGCCTTATTTTAATTTTGAAATTTTTAAAATCTTGAGGTATATCATTTATCCAATGTATTTCGTGAACTAAAAATTTGCGTTTTGCTTGTTTTAAATAATTCTCGTTATGAGAAACATATATAATGTTTTTTTCTAGATCTTTTTCTATTACGAACCATGGTCCGTTGCTAAGCTTTATTCCTCTTCTTTGTCCAACTGTAAAAAACCAATATCCGTTGTGAATTCCCATTATTTTTCCTGTTTCTTTTTCAATTATATTGCCTTTTTCCTCACCAAGATGGTATTTAATAAATTCGTTGTATTTAATTTTTCCTAAAAAACAAATACCCTGACTATCTTTTCTATCCTTGTTGGGTAAATTTATGCTTTTAGCTATTTGCCTTACTTCGCTTTTAAGTAATGTTCCTAGGGGAAAGCATAATTTTGACATTTGTTTTTGAGAGAGGTGAGATAAAAAGTAGCTTTGGTCTTTAATTTTATCTTTTGCCTGTTTTAATAAAAAAATTTTCTCTTTTGCTTGTATTTTAGCGTAATGTCCTGTGACAACCAAATCATATTGTTCATTAATTTTCTCAAAAAATGCTCCAAACTTTATTCTTTGATTACAAAAAATATCTGGACTTGGGGTATTGCCGTTTTTTAATTCTTCAAGAGTATAGCTTACTACCTTGTTGTAATATTCTTTTTGAAAGTTTATTATTTCGTAAGGTACATTAAATTTATTGCATACAGCTTCAATGTAATTTAAATCTTCTTGCCAAGGGCAGTTTCCAATATAAGACAGTTCATCTTCAAGCCAAATTTTTAGATAGTAGCATTTTATATTTGTGTATCCTTTGTTTATAATTTTATAAAGGGCAACAGAACTATCAACTCCTCCAGATAAAAGTACGGCTATTTTCATAAATTTCCCTTTTTAGGTTTCATTATATAAGATTTTGCTAATTTTTGTAAATTATAATATAATACTTAAGTCCTAATGCATTGGGAGGATATATGAAAGTAGGTATTAGTGATATTAGAATTTTTTTACCTTTAAATTATTTAGACTTTTCTGTTCTTTTGGGAAATCCTTTATATTCTTCTGATGAAGTTTTTTTTAAAAAAATCAATAGAGCGATAGATGCAACTTTGCAAAAAGGCTTTAGATTTACCAGCCCCAACGAGGATAGTGTAACCATGGCAAGTTCGGCCGTTAAGCTTATTTTTGACAACAATAATCTTGATTTAAGTAAAATTAGAATGCTTTTGGGTGGAACTGAAACAGGTGTTGATCATTCAAAGGCAATTTCTTCTTATGTTTTTGGGGCTTTAAAACAGGCTGGTATTTGTCTGGGAAATAATTTTCTAACTTTTCAGGTTCAGCATGCGTGTGCAGGTGCTGCTATGTCTTTGCATAGTGTAGCAAGTGTTTTAAGCCATTCTAATAATTCTGAATATGGCATAGTTTTCTCTTCAGATATTGCGCATTATAGCAATCTTACTACGGCTGAGATTACCCAAGGAGCTGGTGCAACTGCAATTCTGGTTGAAAAAAATCCAAAGTTACTCTCGATTAATTTATCTGAATTTGGAGTTTATACCGATGACGTTGATGATTTTTTTAGGCCTTTTGGAAGTTTAGAAGCTAAGGTACGAGGTCAATATTCAGTTGAATGTTATAATTATGCAAACGAAAATGCTTTAAGAGATTTTGCTGTCAAAAAACAACTTAGTATGAAAGATTTGTTTTCTAATTATAGATTTATTTTACATGTTCCTTTTGCTAAGATGCCTATAGATTCAATGCATTATATTTTAAAAAAATATTATAGTGATGACGAATCTATTAGAAATGCTTATTTAGAGTCAATAGATTTTTACGACGGAGTTGAAGCTGCTATGGAAGTGGGGAATTTGTATACGGGTTCAATTTTTCTATCTTTAGCATTTTATTTAAAAAGAGTATTTTCCAAGAAGGATATTTCAGGAGAAAAGATATTGTTTTGTTCTTATGGATCTGGCAATATTATGATTATTTATGAATTTACCATTGAAAAAGGTGCTTTTGATGTTGTTAAATTGTGGGATCTTGATGAGCTTATAAAAAATAGAAATAATGCAAATTTTGAAGAATATAAAGAGTTCTTTCAAAATAAAATAGTTCCTGGTGAATCTAGAGGATTTTATTTGAAAGAACTAAGGGATGATGGATACCGAGTTTATGGGTATCGAGCCTAATATATTGGAGAATAAAAAAAGGCATATTGAAATTTGTTTAAATAAAAACGATGTTAAAGGCGGCTGCAATTTTTTAAAGTTTATTAAGTTAAAACATAATGCTCTTAGTGATTTTGATTTTTCTGAAATAAATATAAAAGAAGAGATATTTGGATACAATATTAGTATGCCTGTTTTTATTTCTTCCATGACAGGAGGCAGTAAAGAAGGGAATGATTTTAATAAATCTTTAGTTAAAATTGCAAATTATTTAAAAATTCCCATTGGCTTAGGTTCTTTTAAACTTTTGTTTAAGTATCCCGAATTCATAAGAGACTTTGCTCTTAAAAGGTATGCTCATAATATTCCTTTGTTTGCCAATATTGGTGCTGTTCAGGTTGTTGAGTTTGGTATTTTTAAAATAGCTGAAATGATCAAGAGATTGGAAGTTGATGCAATTATTGTGCATCTTAATGCAGGGCAAGAATTAATGAATGTTAATGGAGACAGAAATTTTAAAGGAATAAAAGAATCAATAGCTAAATTGTCTGATTTTCTAAGTATTCCATTGATTGTCAAGGAGACAGGTTTTGGAATCTCTCCTAGAGACGTTAAGGAATTACTTAGACTTGGGGCTTCTTATATTGATCTTGCAGGGAGTGGTGGAACCAATTGGGTTCTGGTAGAAGGCATGAAGGGTGATAATTTAAATATTGCGTCTTGTTTTTCTGATTGGGGTATTCCTTCGATTTTTACTTTGCTTAGCATTGATGATTCTCTAAAGACTAATATTTTTGCATCTGGTGGATATGAGACGGGTATGGATATTGCCAAAGGTATTGCTCTTGGGGCTAAGCTTATAGGCGTTGCAGCGGTTGTTCTTAGAGCTTTTTACGAATCAGGAGAAGATGCTGTATTTAGTCTTTTTTCTGATTATGAGCATGTTTTAAAAATGTCTATGTTTTTAAGCGGAAGTAAAAATTTGTCAGAACTTAGAAATAATAAGTATTTTTTGAGTAGCTATTTACTTGCTGAGCTTGGAGTTTTTAAGCAATTTTATGAAACTTAGTAAAAATTTTAGACATAAAAGTGTTTTAGAAAAAAAACAAGAGATAAAAAGACTTTTGGGATTATCTTGTAAAGATTTTTTTTATAATAATGCCAATGAAGATTTTCTTTTTAATGTAATAGAAAATTATATTGGATATTTATCTTTTCCTATTGGAATTGTAAAAAATTTGAAAATAAATGGCAAATATTATTCTTTGCCTATTGCAACAGAAGAATCTTCTGTTGTTGCTGCCTTAAATTTTGCGGCAAAAATTCTTGAACATGCTAATTTGAGGTATTCTGTGGGCGAAATTTTGGGAATTTCTCAAATTTATATAAAATCGGAACAAGATCTAAGTAAAATTTTTATTGATCTTGATGATAAAATCAAGATTTGGCTTGAACCTCTTTTAGCCAATATGAATCAAAGGGGGGGTGGATTTAGAAGATTGTCAACCAGGTATATTAAAGAGCTTGGTATTCAAAAATTGAATCTTTATTTGGATACTTGTGATGCTATGGGTGCTAATTTTCTAAACTCAATTGCAGAACGTGTAGCAGAATATATTTTTTTGGAATTTGGATATGAGTGTGTTTTAAAAATTTTAAGCAATGATATTAGTGAATTTACAGCCAAAGCTTGTTTTACTTTAGATCTTAAGCATTTGATACCAAATAAAGAGGATTCTTGGAATTTGGCTAAAAAAATTGAACTTATTTCTAGCATAGGTTTTTACGAAGAGGAGCGAGCTGTTACTAATAATAAAGGTATTATGAATGGAATTACAGGAGTGTGTCTTGCGACTTTTAATGATACAAGAGCGCTTGAGGCCGCTGTTCATAGATTTGCTTCAAAAAGCGGAAAATATCTACCCCTTAGTAAATTTTATATCGTTGATAATGCTTTGGTTGGAGAAATTGAAATTCCTTTACAAGTTGGAACTAGAGGTGGGGTTACATCTTTTAACGAAGCTTCAATTTTAAGTTTTAAAATTATGAATGTAAATAGTAAGAGAGAATTTATTGGTATTCTCTCTTGTGTTGGACTTGCTAGTAATTTTGCTGCATTAAGGGTTCTTGCATTTGATGGGATTCAAAAGGGTCACATGAGATTACATGTTAATAAAATACTCTACCTTTTAAAGACAAAATATAATATTTCTGATTTTGAGAAAGACAAATTATTATTAGAAATGGAAAAAATGGATATTTATTCTTTTGATTTTGCTTTTAAAATTTTAAAGAAAATAAGGTTAGAGAATGAAAGTAAAGTGCAAAGTTAATGCAAGCTTAGCTTTAATTAAATATTGGGGCAAGAAGGATGTTTTTTTAAATATCCCAGCGACTTCTAGTCTTGCTGTTAGCGTTGATAAGTTTTATTCAATAAGTGAGCTTGAACTTTCAGATCGAGATGAAATAATTTTAAATTCAAAGCCGGTTATATTACAAAATAGAGAAAAGGTGTTTTTTGATTATGCAAGAAAAATTCTTAGTGAGCCGAATGTTAGATTTAAAATTAAAAGTGAAAACAATTTTCCAACAGCAGCAGGCCTTGCAAGTTCAAGTTCGGGTTTTGCATCTATTGCTGCTTGTATTTTGAAATATTTTAATAAATATTCTTTTAATAGTGCATCTAATCTTGCAAGAATAGGGTCAGCTTCTGCAGCGAGGGCTATTTATGGGGGGTTTACTATTTTAAAAGAAGGCTCAAAAGAATCTTTTCAGTTAAGAGATCAATATTATTTTGATGATTTGTGCATAATATTTGCCATAATTGATAGTAATGAAAAAGAATTGTCTTCAAGAGAGGCAATGAATATTTGTAAATATCACGAATTTTATTATGATGCTTGGATTGCTTCTAGTAAAAAGATCTTTAAAGATGCTTTATATTTTTTTTTAAAAAAAGATTTTATTCATTTTGGAACAACTATTGTAAAAAGTTATCAGAATATGTTTGCTTTAATGTTTGCATCTTCTATTTTTTATTTTAAAAGTAGTACAATAGATTTAATTAAATATGCTGCTAATTTGAGAAATGAAGGAATTTTTGTATTTGAGACAATGGATGCGGGTCCCCAAGTAAAGTTTATTTGTTTGGAGAAAAATTTAAATACTATTTTAAAAAGACTTGAGCAAAATTTTAATGACATTGATTTTATTGTTTCAAAGGTTGGATGTGGCTTAGAATGGATTTGATTAATTTTTCCGTGCCTGGAAATTTGCTTTTAATGGGGGAGTATACTATTTTAGAGGAAAAGGGATTGGGGTTGGCAATTGCCATCAACAAGAGGGCATTTTTTTCTTTTAAAAAGAGCGATTCTTGGCGCTTCTTTAGCAAAAAGAAAGAGATAGACGATTTTTCTTTAATAGAAAATAGAAGTGATTTTGTTTTTAAAATGTTTTCTTACTTGAGCCAAAATTGTTTTTTTAATCTAGAGAGGTCTGCATATGATGTATATATCGATACAAGTAATTTTTTCTTTAATGATGGAACTAAAAAGGGATTTGGATCAAGCGCTGTTGTTGCTATTGGTATAACATGTGGATTTTTTTTAATTAATAATGCTACTAATGTTGTTAAAAAAGATGAAATTTTTAAATATTGTTTAGAAGCTTACAGACACTCTCAAGGGGGAATAGGTAGTGGATATGATATTGCTACTAGTATTTTTGGGGGTATTATTGAGTTTGAAGGTGGTTCTATTCCTAAATTCAGGCAGCTAGGTGATATAGAGTTTAATGATTTTTATTTACTGCGGGGTTTGCAAGCAGTTAAAACCACTGCTTCTATTTATGAATACAATAAACATAGAGATTATATTTTAGATTTTATATTTAAATGCAATTTAGAGATGAGAAAACTTATTTTAAGTATTGGTAATTCTAAATCCGCATTAATTTCTAGTTTTAAAAGAGCTAAAGAATTAGGATTGGCAATTGGAGAGGCAATAGGGGTTTCCGCAGCTTTATCCCCAAGTTTAGAGCATCTTAAAGATCAATGTGATTTAATTAAAGCTTTGGGAGCCGGAAATGAAACTTTTTTAGTTTACAGGCCTAATCTTAAAGCTTTTGATTTGTCAAAAATTATTCCAATTGTTTTAGAGCCTGAAGGCATTAAGTTTGAAAGCGATAAATGCTAAGAATAAGAAAGCCCGCTAAAATATTATTCTTAGGCGAACATAGTGCTGTTTATGGGTTTCCAGTTATTGGAGCTACAGTTCCAATTTATATGGATCTACTTTACAGTGTGTCTAAAAATTGGAAATATTTAGGAAAACCCAGCACAAAATTAGATAGCTTGATAAGCTTTATTGTTTCAAATTACAGTAAAGTTAATCCTATTGAGTTTGCTATTCTTTCTGAAATTCCTATTGGAGTTGGTCTTGGTTCTTCTGCCAGCCTTAGTTTGTGTTTTGCAGAATATATTACAAGTCATTTTGAATATAGGGATTGTAATAAAATTTTGTTGGCAAATCAAATTGAAAACATTTTTCATGGCAAATCTTCTGGAATGGATATTGGTCTAATTGATCTTGGCGGAACTTTTTATTTAGAGAAAAAAGAAAATTTTTTGAGTTCAAAAAAAATAAAAGATTCTGGATTTTATTTTTTAATAGGAGCGATAAAAAGAGATTTTACGACTAAAGAAATAGTTGTTAATTTGAAAAAGCAGTTATTGTCCAATGCTGATTTATTTGTTTTTATTGAAAAACTTGGCCTTACTACAAGTAATGCTTATATTTCTTTTCAGAATAAGGATGTATATTCTTTAGCTAACGAAATGAATGTTGCACACCATTGTTTAAAGCGTTTGGGATTATCTAATGATGCTCTTGACTGGCTGATAAGTTGGGGAATCAAATTGGGTGCTCTTTCTGGTAAGTTAAGCGGTTCTGGCAAAGGGGGCGCGTTTATTTTTCTTTTTGAAAGCCGGGAAAAAGCCAATACAGCTCAAAAAGAATTAAATAATATGCTTAAAAATTCTAAAATAAACTTGGTTTTAAGGTTAAAAATAATTGAAGTTTAGGTTATTTTTGGGCCCAGAGAGATTCGAACTCCCGACATCCTGCTTGTAAGGCAGGCGCTCTGACCAACTGAGCTATGAGCCCTTTTTACTAATAACTAGTATACAGTATAAGTTTTAATGGTGTCAATTCTTCTCTTTTCTTTTTCCAAAAAGAACTACAAATATATTTATATTGTCAGTTGTTTTTAATCTATAGCCACCTATTTTATTGGTATCAGTATTAATAAGAGCTTCTTTGTGGCTTGGACTATTAAGCCATGCATTAACTACGCTGTTAAGTTCAATTCCTGATGCTAGTATCTCTCTTGTTATAGTAAAGGATTGATCGTGTTTGTGTATTCTTTGCATTGGGGTTGTACCAAAAAGGGTATGAGTTAGTGTTCTATTTTCACCCAGTTTAATAGCATATTCCTTTGCAACTTTTTCAAGAATATCATCTATTTCTAGATGGTTTAGATTCAATTTTTTTCTCAATTCAGCAATTTCTGAATATAGGATTTTCATGTCTTCTTTTGTATCTGTTGGATGTATTGTATTTAAATTGCATGCTTGATATAAAAACACTGCAAAAATTAAAATCAATTTTTTCATTAAATATCCTTTTTATTTATTATGGTATTAAAATTATAATTATATCTCATTATGTATTATAATGATTATATCAAGGAGATAGTTGTGGAAAAGTATTTAAGTTATATAAAAAAGGATGATTTAGAAGAAATACACGTAAAATTACAAGAGCTCTTAGCAAGTTTACATATTTTTTATTCCAATTTAAGAGGTATTCATTGGAATATAAAAGATACTAATTTTTTTGTTATTCACGAAAAAACCGAAGATCTTTATGAATATATTGAAAAGATTATTGATATTATTGCAGAGCGTTCAAGAATGCTTGGATATGATTCTGAATTTAGATATTCTGAATTTATTAAAAAATCCTTTATTAAGGAGCTTGATGTTGAATCAACTTCTGATTTTTTACTTTCAATGCAAAGCATTGTTAATAGTCTTGAAGAGATTTTGAAAAATATTTTTGGAATGAGAAAATTGATTGATGCTGCTTTTGATTATGGTACTGCTAATATTATAGATGACATTATGAGTGATCTTGAAAAGCATTTATGGATGCATAAGGCATTGCTTGAAAATTGTCATTGTTTTTGTCATGATGATAACAAATCTGAATGTTGCGAGTGTGATACAAAATAACAATTTTATTAAAAGGTTTAATTTATACTAATGCTTAGTTTATCTTATTAAGGCTGTAGTTGTTGTTGGGGATTTTATGGGGATTAGAAATATTGGAATTATGGCTCATATTGATGCTGGTAAAACCACTACTACAGAAAGAATTATTTATTATACTGGCAAAAGCCATAAAATGGGAGATGTAGATTCTGGAAATACTATTACTGATTGGATGCCTCAAGAGCAAGAAAGAGGAATTACTATTAGTTCCGCTGCTATTACTTGCCATTGGAAGGATTGCCAAATAAATATTATTGATACTCCAGGGCATGTTGATTTCACGGCAGAGGTTGAAAGATCTCTTCGGGTTCTTGATGGAGGTGTTGTTATTTTTAGCGCTGTTGATGGAATTCAAGCCCAAACAGAAACTGTTTGGAAACAGGCAGAAAAATATGAAATTCCTCGACTTGCTTATGTAAATAAGATGGACAGATTAGGTGCTAATTTTTTTAAAGTTGTAGGAGATATTGAGAGTAAGTTTAAAACTATTCCTTTAATTTTGCAAATTCCGATTGGAAATGAAAGCAATTTTGAAGGAGTAGTTGATATTATTTTAAATAAAGAGCTTCATTTTTCAATGGAAAATGGAAGTCCAAAATTAACTTATAGTCAAATTAGAGAAGAATTTGTTGAAAAAGCAGTTTTTTTTAAGAAAAAGTTAATAGATATTCTTAGTCAATTTAGTGAAGAAATTACTCAATTATTTCTTGAAGATAAAGAGATTGGTTTAGATATTATTAAAAGGGAGATTAGAAGAGGTACTATTTCTAGATTTATTATTCCTGTTTTAATGGGAACTAGTTTGAAAAATATTGGAATAGAACCTTTAATTGATTCGATTGTGGATTACTTGCCAAGTCCTTTTGAAAAAAGCTTTAGTGCTTTTTCTTTAGATACAAATAAAAAAATTTTAGTTGACCCTAATGAAAACAAAAAATTGTCAGCTCTTGTTTTTAAAGTTCAATATTCAAGTGTAATTGCTTCGCATCTTTATTTTGTTAGAGTTTATTCTGGTGAGATTAATTCTAATAAAAGAATTATCAATGCTTCAAATGGTAAGCGCGAAAAGTTTACAAAAATTTTTAGAGTTTTTTCAAATAAAAATGAACAAATAGATTTTGTGAAAACAGGTGATATTGGTGCTGTTTTAGGATTAAAGTTTTCTGTTACAGGGGATACTCTTGTTGAAGAAAACAACAATGTTTTGCTTGAATCTGTTATTTTTCCAGAGCCAGTTGTTTTAATGTCTGTTGAGCCTGAAAGATCATCAGATGAGGTCAGATTAAAAGAAATTTTTGAAATAATATCTAAAGAAGATCCTACTTTTAGTTATTCTGAGAGCAAAGAAACAGGGCAATTGATTATATCTGGAATGGGTGAATTACATCTTGAGATTATTTTGACAAGAATTAAAGATGAATTTAATCTTAATGTTTACACAGGAAAACCTCAAGTAAGTTACAGGGAGAGTGCAGGTAAAATTGTAAAAGAAGTTTTTGAGTTTAACAATATTTTTGCTGGCAAAAATATTGTTTTTAAAATTGGAATAATTATTAAACCTTTGTCACGGGGTGAGGGGAATAAAATCGATTTTGAATGTAGTATTGATTCTGCTATTAAGTCTGCAATATTGAGGGGAATTACAACTGCATTTGTAAGCGGAGTTTTTGGATATCCTATTATTGATATTAATGTTAGTATTTTTTCTATTGTTTGTGAAACTGGTAAAATTAGTGCAAGTGCTTTTGAATCAATTTCAGGATTTGCTTTTCATAGCATTTTTCAAAAATCAGACCCTATTAGACTTGAACCAATAATGTTATTGGAAATTAGAACACCTATTGAGCATACAGGAGAAATTATTTCTACACTAAATGTTATGGGGGGTGTTATTCATTCAGTTAACAATATTGGAGAGTATGATTTGATAAAATCAGAGGCGGCGTTTGAGAAACTTTTTGGGTATGCTTCTATTTTAAGAAGTTCTACTAAAGGGAGAGGTAGTTTTACTATGGAATTTTCTTATTTTAAGGAAAAAGTGAGTTAAAGTTATTAATTTTTAGGGTAAAATGGCTTTTCTTGTGTTTATTATTTTTTAAATCTAATTAATTTTTATTAATGAGTTTTTATGTAAAAATGATTTTATTCCTTTTTTTGTTAAGTTATAAGTTTTTAATAGTTTATGAGTGTGATATTATGATGTAAAATGTTTTTTAGCCTTATAAAGGCATGTTTGTCTTTATGGAATAGATAGAATATTATATTGGCTTTTTTGATACGATATTTTATAATATTTTTTTTATTTTAAAAATAAAGGAGGTGTATTATGCAAGGTGAAAATATGGTTTCAATTAGAGGTGGAAATAGAAGAAAAATTCTTCTTAGTTTGAAAAATATGCAATATTCAAGAACAGATTTAGCTCGTAAGTTAACCTTAACAAATGCTGCGGTTACTATTTTGACTAATCAAATGATAAAAGAAAATCTTTTGATAGAGGTTGGATCTAGAGTGTCTGATGTTAAAAAACATGGGCGAAAAGAAATACTTCTTGATATTAATAAAGATTATGCGTATTCAATGGGAGTTATTATTTCTAGCAATTATTTTCAAATAGGTATTGCTAATCTTAAATGTGAGGTTTTAATAAGCGAGACTCATTCTTTTGAACCCCCAGTTAGTGCTTATGATATTTTAGAAAAAATAAAAGATCATATGATAGAAATTATTTGGAAACATAATTTTTCAAGAGATAAGTTTATTGGTTTAGGTTTTAGTATTACAGGGTTAATAAAAGATAAAGAATCGGGCATTGTTAATGACAGTTATGGAGCATGGATTGAAAAAGATGTACCTGTTAAGAGAATACTTGAGGAATATTTTTCACTTACAGTTTATCTTGAAAGTTATGTTAAAAATTTATCGCTTGCCGAATTTATGGGTAAAAATATAGACAATATTATGTTTTTTGACTATACAGATACTGCTGAACTTTCGATTTGGTCAGATGGCAATGTTTATCCTGGTTTTAATAATAAGTCAGGCATGGTTAGCCACATGATAATTGATTATGAAGGAGAAAAAAATTGTCCAACTTGTGGTAATAAGGGTTGTGTTAATATGCTAATATCTAATTTTGCTTTACAGAGATTGATTTCAAAAGAGTTTATGAATGGTGAGATTCCTGAGCTTTATGAAAAGTATGAAGGTAGATTAAAAAAGGTTACAATATATGATATTTTTTCTCTTTATGAGAAATATGGTTTTATAAATAAAATTATGGAAGATACAGTTAAATATTTAGCAATAATTATTATAAATATTCAAAGAATGCTTGATTTTAATTATTTAGTACTCTACGGTCAAAGTTTTAAATTAAAAGCTTTTTTTGATTTGTTAAAAGAAGAAATTAAAAAGCGCAATAAAGAGAATATAATATTAAAGCTTAGTTCATTAGATACTGAAGTTTCTGTTGTTGGACCGGCTTCTAGTGTTATTTTTAATAAATTTTATTTGACAGGAGGAGATATTGATTAATATTGCCTTTTTTTGTATCTTATATTTGATAAGATTATTTTTGAGAATAAAGGTTATTTTTAATGCTTGAAAGTTTGGGATCAAATTTTAAGAATTTTATAAACTATCTTTCTGGAAAATCTACAATAAATGATAAAAACATTGCAGAGGCTATTGAGATTATTAAAAATTCTTTAGTTGATGCTGATGTTAACTTAAGAGTTGTAAGACGTTTTTTAAATTCTATAATTGAAGAATCCAGGGGAGTAAAAGTTTTAAGAGGTATTGATCCTAAATCTCAGTTTATTAAAATTGTCAATGATAATCTTGTTAAATTTTTGGGAGGCAAAAATTATGAGCTTAGCTTGAATCCTATCAATAAGCAATCTTATATTCTTATGGTTGGACTTCAAGGTTCTGGTAAGACCACAACATGTGCTAAGCTTTCTTTAAGGCTTAAAAAGGAAAATAGAAAGGTGCTTCTTGTAGCCGCCGACACATTTAGAGCAGCAGCCATAGAGCAGTTAAAAATATTGGGTAGTCAAATAGGTGTGCCAGTATTTTCACTTGAGGGGGAAAAAGATCCTATTAAAATTGTTAAAGCGTCTATGAAGGTTGCCGAATCTGAGTTTTTTGATTCTGTAATAGTTGATACTAGAGGACGACTTGAGGTTGAATCTTTGTTGGTTGAAGAAATAAAAAAAATCAAGGAGATTTTGCAGCCCACAGAAACCATTTTAGTACTAGACTCTATGACGGGTCAAGTTGCGGTAAATATTGCTAAGGAATTTAATGAGAATGTTGGACTTACCGGTGCAATATTTTCTAAGTTTGATTCAGATACTAGAGGGGGTGCTGTACTGTCGTTCAAAAGTATTTGTGCAGTTCCTATTAAATTTATTGGTGTTGGAGAAAAAATCGAAGATCTTGATTCTTTTTACCCAGAAAGAATTGCTTCTAGAATTCTCGGCATGGGGGATGTCGTTAGTCTTGTAGAGAAGGTTCAAAGTGTTGTTGACAAAGAAGAAGTTATTAAGCTTGAGGAAAAAATTAATAAAGCTAGTTTTAATTTTGAGGACTATCTAAGCCAATTTAGACGTATGAGGCAAGTGGGAGGGGTTTCTAATTTTGTAAGTTATTTACCAGGTGCTTCAAAATCAATGTTGAATGTAGATAACTTAAATGAAGAAATTTTTAATAAAGAAGAAGCTATCATTCTTTCTATGACTAAAAAAGAAAGAATAAACCCAGTGATTTTAAACAATCCCTCAAGAAAAAAAAGAATAGCTTTAGGAAGTGGGACAACTATTTTTGATGTTAATAAGCTCATAAAAAAGTTTAGTCAAACAACTTTGTTTATGAAAAAAATGAAAAATAAAGATTTCCAAAATAAGATTGCATCCCTTTTGGGAAAATAAGGAGGAATAAATTTGAGCGTTAAGATAAGATTGAAGAGAATGGGAGCTAAAAAAAGACCTTATTATAGGATTGTAGTTATGGATTCTGCTTCTCCTAGAGATGGTAGAGCAATTGAAGAGCTTGGTTATTATCATCCTGTTGAAAAGCAAAAGCAAATAAAAATTAAGGAAGATAGAATTAAAGATTGGATAAGTAAGGGAGCAATTTTAAGTGATACAGTGAAAATGCTTTTAAATAAAAACAACTTGAATGCGAAAAGTCAGGAGGTTTAGATGAAAGAGTATGGAAATGAAATTGAACTTATAGAGTTTGTAGTAAAGTCTCTTGTAGATAAACAAGATGAAGTGAAACTAAATGTAATTGAAGGGGAAAAGTCAACTATTTTGGAATTAAGGGTTTCCCAAAGCGATGTAGGTAAGATAATCGGAAGACGAGGTCGTATTGCACGAGCTATTAGAACTTTGCTTGGAGCTTGTGCTGCTAAAACCAATAGGCGAGTGCAATTGGAAATTTTAGATTGATTTATGTTTGTTAAAGGCGTGATATTATCGTCTTATGGAATTAATGGGTATGCTAAGGTTAAAAGCATATCCAATAATTTTTGTGATTTTATTAACCTAAAAAATAACAAAGTCCTTTTAAAAAAAAGCAATGGTTTTGCCATTGAAGTTAAAGTTGTAGATGTTGATATAAAAAGCAATTCCTTGTTTTTGAAATTTGAAGGGATTAATACCCCAGAGTTAGTAAAGCCTTTGATTGGTTTCGAATTGTGGGTTGATGATTCGCTTGCATCGAGTTTAGAGGAAGGCGAATATTACTTGGGAAGATTGATTGGCTATGCCATTGTTAATAACAATAAAAAACTAGGAGAAGTTGTAGCTTTTTTTGAATATTTAAATAGTGCATTCCTTGAGGTCAAAGTGGGTATTAAATTTTTTTTTATTCCTTTTTTGAGCATTTATATTGGAGATATAGATGTAGAGGAGAAAACAATTGAGCTTAAGGTTTTAGATCTTTTAAGATGAAATTTACAGTTATATCCCTTTTCCCCGCAATAATTAAACCATTTTTTGAAAATTCAATAATGAAAAAAGCTATTAACAAAGGAATAGTGAATTTTGAGCTTATTGATGTTAGGGATTTTTCAAAAAATAAGCATAAAAGATGTGATGATTTGCCTTATGGGGGCGGTGCTGGAATGGTATTAAAGGCCGAACCCATTTCTTTTGCTCTTGAGCATGTAGAAGCTACTAAGAAAACAACAATATTTTTAAGCCCTTCTGGTAAAAAGTATACCCAAGAGTTGGCATATTCCTTGTCAAAAGAAGAAGAAATTGTTATAATTTGTGGGAGATATGAAGGAATTGATCAGCGTATTATAGATTTGTATGTTGATTTTGAGATTTCTATTGGAGATTATGTTTTATCTTCAGGAGAGATTGCAGCTCTTGTTTTAATAGATAGTGTATATAGATTGTTAGATGGAGTAATAAATCCTAATTCTTTATTAGAAGAATCATTCGGTGTGAAAAACGGGTTACTTGAGTATCCCCATTATACCAGGCCTTATAATTTTATGGGGATAAAGGTTCCAGAAGTTCTTGTTTCAGGTCATCATGAAAATATAAGGAATTGGAGGCTTTTTAAGGCTAGAGAAAAAACTAAAAAAAACAGATATGATTTATACCTTAAATATTTAGAGATAATAGGAGAAGATAATGGATTTGATAAGAAAAATTGAATCTCAGAATAAGAAAAATGAGGCTTTTGTCTTTAATGTGGGAGACACTGTGAAGGTTGTTTATAAAATTATTGAGGGCAGTAATGAAAGGCTACAGAGTTTTGAAGGAATTGTTATTTCTTTTCAAAATAAGGGAATTGGTAAAACATTTTTGGTTAGAAAAATTTCATCAGGAATAGGTGTTGAAAAAATTTTTCCAGTATATTCTCCTATAATAGAAAAAGTTGAAGTTTTAAGAAGGGGAAAGGTTAGAAGGGCAAAGCTTTATTATATGAGAAATAGAATTGGTAAAGCTGCTATGAAGATCAAGGAGCGTCTTAATATTAAAAAAGTTAAGCGGTAGTTTATAAATTATTTTAAATATTTTAGTAAATTAGGCCATAAGATAAAGCAAATTAGATTAAGATTAAAAGTTATTTTTTAGCAGTCTTTTGTTTTGTTAATTTTTATTCAAAATTTAGGGTTTTTGCTATTTTAAAAAAAATGATTTTGGTAAGCTTGGTTGTGCATTTGTTGCGATTAAAAGCATTAATTAGCTATTCTTATTAATTTTAATGCAAGTTTAATTACACTTTTGTCTTTTAAAAAACTAAGGGTTTTAAATTTTTATTTTTTTGAAGAGTAAATATTTATTTGTTATCGTTAAGGAGAGTTAGTTTTGAAATATACTCAAAGTAAGTTTAGAGGTAGCAATTTTCATAAATCCAATAAGCGTTTTTATGGGTTTAAAAATAAAAGATTAAATTCTGAGAGTAAAAGTCAAAATGTTGCCCCGGCAAACAATTCTAATAATAGATCGACTGTTTTGAATACAGATAAGCAAAATGGTTTTAAAGGTAAATTTAGAAGAAAAAATATAAAATTTAAAACAAGAATAAATCTTGATGTTACTTGTGGTATTTGTGAAAAAAAAATAAATGACCTTGTTTTTAGTATGTCTTTAAAAGTTGAAAATGAAGATAAGCCTGTTCATTTTGATTGTGTTATCAACAAATTAACGATTGAGAATAATCTTTCAAGTAATGAAAAATTAGTTTATAGAGGTGTTGGTAAATTTTTTATTGTGGATACCTCTTCTAGAGGTGAATATTTATATTTCAAAATTATTAAAGAAATTGAATTTGAAAATTTAGAAGAACAACCAATATGGCGCAAAAAAATTCTTAAAGATGTTAATAAAGGGTTTAGGCTTTGGTGATATGAAGGTGGCAGTTTTTCCAGGATCTTTTGACCCAATTACCTGGGGTCATATTGATTTAATTAAAAGATCATTGGCTATTTTTGATAAAGTTGTTGTTTTAGTTGCTAAAAATAAATCAAAAAATTACTTGCTAAGTGATAGTGAGAGGTTTAGTCTTACAAAAGATGTTATTTCGTCTTTAAATTTTTTAAATGCATTTGTAGATAAGTATAATGGCTTTATTGTTGACTATGCATTAATTAATTCTATTAAATTTATTGTTAGGGGAATTAGGGCTTTTAATGATTTTGATATAGAGTTTGAAAGATATCTTGTTAATAATAAGTTAAATTTTAAAATTGATACTATATTTTTACCAAGTAGTGCAGAACATTTATACATAAGGTCAGATTTTGTAAAGGAATTGATGATGAAAAAGGATGTTGATCTTTCTCATTTTGTTCCAGAATTGGTGTTTAATAGATTGAAATCTAAGTTTATTGACAAATGACTTGGTTAATATATATATTATTAAGATAATTTAATCTAGTTTAAAAGTAGTAGGAGAAAGTAATGGCTGTTCCAAAATTTAAGCCTTCAAAATCTAGGAGTAGAACAAGGCGTAGTATAAATATGAGGAAGAAAATTCCACAATTTCAAGAATGTTCTAATTGTGGTAATCTTGGGGTGAGACACAGAATTTGTTTAAAATGTGGATATTATAGAAATAATCAATATCTGGAAATAGGTTTATAGTTTGTAGCAAGGAAGGTATATTCATGGATAATGATGAAATTTTTAGCAAGGTTAGATCTATTATATCTGAGCAACTTGATAAAAAAGAAGATGAAATTACTCTAGACTCTAGATTTGTTGAGGATCTTAGTGCAGATAGTCTTGACATTTATGAGCTTTTATATTTGCTTGAAGAGGCTTTTGATGATAAGATTCCAGAGAACGAAGCTAATGAATTTGAAACGGTAGGTGATGTTGTTAATTTTATTAAAAAGAGAAAAGGTTGATGAAAAAAAATTCTTCCGATTTTTGTTTTGATAGTGAAAGAAAAGCTCAGTTAAGTGAATTTTTGGAGAATTTGAGCATCGATTTTAATAATTTTGATTTATTAAATACAGCATTGAGCCACTCGTCTTATTCTAATGAGCTAGATCAAAAATCTGGCAATAATGAGAGGTTAGAATTTTTGGGAGATTCTGTGCTTAATTTGATTATTACAGATCATCTTTATAAAACTTATCCAAATAAAAGTGAAGGAGAGCTTAGTAAGGCTAGATCTTATATTGTTAGTGAAGATTCCCTATCTAATATTGCTAGAGAGATTGATCTTGGTTCTTATATTTTACTTGGCAGAGGAGAGGAGAGTAATGATGGTCGCAATAAAAAAGGCATTCTTGCAGATGCTATTGAAGCTTTTGTAGGCGCTATTTATCTTGATAGTGGTTTTTCAGTGGCAACAGAATTTGTGGTTGGACTTTTTGACATGTATATAAGATTGATGTTTAATAGGGGTGATTTTAAAGATTATAAGAGTTTGTTGCAGGAATATATTCAAAAAAAATATAAAATCTCACCGAGTTATAAACTAGACAAGGAAATAGGTCCAGACCATGATAAAGTCTTTTGTGTTGAACTTTATGTTGGAGAAAAGTTTATATCAAACGGAAAGGGTAAATCTAAAAAAGAGGCCGAAATGAGAGCGGCTGAAGTAGCTTTAAAAGCTATGGAAGATATTAATCTTTAAGGTTTTTATTTTTTTTATAAGATAATTTTTATTATTAAGTTTGGGATTTTCAATTACATAGCTTAATAGTATGTTTAAAATTTTACCTATATTTTTATTTTCTATTTGTTTTAGATTTTGAATGTCTTTTCCATTTATTTTTAAATCTTTTAAAGAGAGAGGGCTTTTTAGTAATTTTTTTCTTTTTATATTTTTTGTTATAAATAAATATTTTTTCTTTTTCCCTTTTAGTGCTTTATGTATATCAATTATTTCTTTATAATGCTCTCTTGTGCTTTTGCTAAGCAAATATCTAATATCACTTAATTTTTTAACATTAAAAATATTGTTATTATCAATTATACTTCTATAAAATAAAATTAACTTAATTTCTTTATTTGAGAATTTAAGTAAAGTTAATTTTTCTTTTAGCTCTTTTATAGGTTTTTTAATTGTCAGTATAGTGATTGCTTTTAGATAAAATTTGTCTTTATTAAGCAGGGCAGTTTTTTTGATTAATTTTGTTTTTATTTCTAGGTTGAAAAAATTCTTAAAAAAATCAACTTTTTTAAGATAATAAATTCCTTTTTGTATATTTGTGCCTTCTAGCAATTTGTGAAATTCATTTTTTATTCTTTCTTTTGAAATAATTAAAATATTTTCTTTTTTGTATTTCATTGAAATTAAAGTATTTTTTTCGATGTTAAAATTAAGTGTGGATGAAAATCTTGCCGCTCTTAGTATTCTAAGGGCGTCTTCTTCAAATCTTTTATTTGGGTTTCCTATGCATCTTATTATTTTTTTATTAAGATCTTTTTTTCCATCATAGTAATCTATTATGTTAAAGTTAAAAATGTCCATTGCAATTGCATTGATTGTAAAGTCTCTTCTTTCAAGATCTTTAATTAAATTTTTAGTATATTCTACTTTTTTTGGGGCTCTGTTGTTTTCATATTCTTTTTCTATTCTGTATGTGGTAATTTCGAAGATTTTTTTATTAAAAATAATACCAATTGTGCCATGTTTTATTCCTGTTTTAATGTTGTTTGGAAATAATGTTATTATTTCTTCAGGAGTTGCATTTGTTGCAAAATCAAAATCACAAGGTTGTTTATTAAGAAGTAAGTCTCTTAAAGCGCCTCCAACTAAGTAAAATTCGTAATTGTTTTTTTTAAATATTTTACCAATTTTAATTATATTTTGATTATTTTTGCCCAGATTCATATAAAATTATATTATAGTGTAAATAATTTTTTTCTAAAATTGATTTACAATTTTAATTTATTTGAAGTATGTTGTAAGTAGTACTTTTATTTTTTTAAATGGTTTTATTGAGGTTTTATGAGTGATAATAACAATAGTGTATACAACGCTATAGGTCAGCTTTCAAAAGAGACTAAAAATAGGTTGATGAATGATATAAGAAAAAGTTTAGGTTTGAATTCTTCTGAATTTGTTTTGCCAAATTGTAACAATGAGCCCTATGTTGATTCTCAGCTTGAAAAATTTCTTTCAGGGCGTTTAATGGAAGAATCATTTCTTATAAGAATGTGGTTAACTATTTTAAATTTTTTTCAGAAGGATAAAAGTAAAGAAGATATTTATAAAACTTATGTTATAAAAAACCTAGAAAATCAAATTAATGAAATGTGTAAAAATCCAGTAATAGATTTTAAGAAAGAATGTTTGTATGTTGGCTTTGTAGAAATGTTTTTTAGTGTTTGCCGATATTCAATGGAATTGAAAGAATTTTTTAAGAAATTAGAAAAAGGTGGTGTTGTTGTTGAGCAAACGATTTTAGAAATTATTCAAAATAAAGTTCTTCATTCTAAGAAAAATTTGGAAGATTTTTTAGATGAAGGTGAATATGAGCTTTTTCTGAAAAAAGAAAAGACCCAAAATGATTTAGAAGAATCTCTTAAGGCCAAGATAAACGATTATATTAATTCTATTCCATCTAGTACTTACAAAACTTTATCTGATATGTTTGAGTTTTATTATGTTTTTAATAGTTTGGCGTTTTTCCCTTACAAGTCTTTTTTTTCATTTTTCAATGTAGATCTTTTAGATAATGTTGAAAATATTAATATCGTTGATCTTGAGGTTGGATTTGGAACTAGCTTTTCAAGTGTTAGTAAGTACTTGAATTATTTTTTTGACATTTTGTATACATTAAAGGATATTGAGATAGATGAGAATATTGTTAAAAGTATTATATCAAATTATTTTCTAATATCTGATGATATTAGTAATTCAGAAATAATTTCAAGAGAAGATCATTTATCACGAGTAGAATATGTATTGAAAAATGTTTTATCGGTTGTATCTAAGATTGTTGGCTTATCGAGAACTTTACCTTATTTAGATGTTTTTAGGGTGTATTGTAAGAATCCGGTTGCATCTCCTAAAAGATATGTTCCTTTTTTTGATGTGAAAAATTTTTATGAAAATATTTTATTTTTAAATGTTATGGGCCAGGCTATTAAAAGGCGTGATAGCTCTTTAAAAGTTCTTGTGATTAAAGAAATAAAAAATCTTGTTAGAGATCCTGGTGTAATTTTGAATTTAAAGGGTGAGATTTTCAGCGAATTAAATCTTGGTCACTATAGTTTTAAAAAGTTATATTTTCTTAATGATTTTTTTAAAAACATATATGATGTTAGAATGATGGAAGTTTTAAGAACTATAAATAATGTTGTATTAATTAATAATCATGATTTGAGAAATATATATGTTGACATTGAAAATAATATTACTGTTTTGAAAAAAGAAATTTATAATATTTACTTTGAGATTGATTATAAGAATGAAGAGTTTGAAAGGCATAAAAGAGAGAGCAAAGTTGATGACTCTTATAAGGAAAGGATTTTGAAGTGGTGTTTAAATGAATCGGCTTCTATTGATAAGATTTCAAATAAATTTGTAGATTATTTTATTGAGCTTAAAAAAAGATGTCTGGCTCTTTTGGAAAATCATAATGTTTTTATTCGAAAATCTTTAATAGTTTCTTATAAATCAATGGCAAATGAAAATAAAAAGATTACATTAGCTGATGTTATTGGCAATCTTTTAGAAATCATCGATCAAGCACTTTTTATAGTAAAAAATTTATAAATCTCATGGAAACTTTTAAAATAAAAAATCTAAGACGTTTTTCAAATTTTATTAGAACTTTGGTTATTGTATTGTTTTTAAATTCTTTGTTGAGTTTATTCGTTTTTTTGGCTGGTTCTTATAATATTTTTGTTTACAATTTTCAGAAATTTTATCTTGATATTACCATTGTTTTAAGCTCTGTTTCTTTTGGGCTTGAATCTACTAGGCTGATATTTTTTTATTTATTGAGAAATAAAAAAATTAATTATTATTTAATTTTAATTTTTAGTTTTATGATTTTTTTTTGTGCTCTTGTTTTTAAAATTTTTCTTTCTGGTAACAAGTAGATTTATGGAAAGATTGCATTAATTATTTGCCATTATTCTATTGACTAATGAATTTTATTTTTATAAACTAACTATTAGTTTGTTATTTGCCGACTTAGCTCAGCTGGCCAGAGCAGCGGTCTTGTAAACCGCAGGTCGTCGGTTCGACTCCGACAGTCGGCTTTTAGGGGCGGTACCGAAGTGGTTAACCGGGGCAGACTGTAAATCTGTTGGCTTCGCCTACGTGGGTTCGAATCCCACCCTCCCCAATTTAGTGAAATTATAAGAGACTGCCTTTTTTGTAATTTTTAGATTGTAATATTTTAAATGTGTTATATTGTTCCATTATGGTGCTTGTATTTTTATCTGTTTAGAAAAGTTATTATTGGTTATAAAATGTAATGTTAGTATCAATTAAAACTTTAATTGATACTAATGAGTAATTAGCAAATACTTTTGTTTAGCTAGGAGATTCTTGTGCTTATTAAAATTGGAAAAGTATTTATTCTTTTGTTCTTTTTAGGATCTATTTTGTCAATTTTTATATATTTTTTAAATTTATCTTCTTTAGCAAATGGCTTAGTTTATGAATTTGATGTTGAGAAAGGTTGGGGAGTTAAAAAAATAGCTAAAGAGTTGAAAAAACAAAAATTAATTAAATCCGAATTGCTTCTTGTTTTTATTTCATATATTTTTGGTAGTGATAAACAATTTAAAGAGGGAAGATATTCAATCAATAGTGATCTTTCTACATTTGAAATATATAAAGAGTTTTTAAGGGGATCTTCTAACGTAAATATTGATGTTACAATACCTGAAGGGTATACTAGCAGAAGAATTGCTTTTAAGCTTAAAGAATTTGATGTAATTGATGATGTTCAAGATTTTATTTT
Organism: Borreliella valaisiana VS116; assembly: GCF_000170955.2. Classification (NCBI taxonomy): domain Bacteria; kingdom Pseudomonadati; phylum Spirochaetota; class Spirochaetia; order Spirochaetales; family Borreliaceae; genus Borreliella; species Borreliella valaisiana. Next base: position 747,078 of record NZ_ABCY02000001.1, read on the forward strand.
TTTGATCAACGAAAAATCGTTTATTTATGAGCTTGGATTTGATTACGATTCTCTTGAAGGATTTTTATTTCCAGATACTTATAAATTTTACAAGGGCATAGAATTAAAGAATGTTGTTCGTATGTTTGTCGATAATTTTTTGAATAAGCTTAAATCTATAGGTGTTGTTTTTAGTGATTATTCAAGTAAAGATTTTTACAATAGAGTAATAATAGCATCTATTGTTGAGCGTGAATATAGGGTTAAAAATGAAGCTTCAATAATGTCTTCAGTTTTTTATAACAGAATAAAATCTGGTATGGCATTACAATCTTGTGCTACTATTGAGTATATTATTACAGAGGAACTAGGACGAAGTCACCCTAAAAGAATTTATTTTTCAGATTTAGAGATAAATTCTCCTTATAATACATATATTAATAAAGGGTATCCTCCTACTCCAATTTCAAATGCTGGTATTATTTCTTTACAAGCAGCTTTTTTCCCAAAAAATACGCAATATTTATTTTTTGTGGTAAAAGACTCTAAGTCGGGTACGCATCAATTTTCATCAGACTATTCCTCACATCTTTTAGGAGCAAAAGATTATATTAAAAATTTTATTACTAAGGATTAAGGAGTATGGAGTATTTACAAACTAAAGCCTCAATTAAAGCTAAATTTGATATTGTAGCTATTGTAGAACAATACATTAAGCTTATTAAATCAGGATCTACTTATAAAGGGCTTTGTCCTTTTCATGCTGAGAAAACCCCTTCTTTTTTTGTAAACCCTTTGCAAGGATATTTTTATTGTTTTGGATGTAAAAAGGGCGGGGATGTTATTGGATTTTTAATGGATATGGAAAAAATCAATTACAATGATGCTCTTAAGATTTTATGTGAAAAATTTGGTATTTATTATAATGATTTGAAAATAAGCCTAAAAAGTGAAAAAAAAAATGAAAATAAAGACATAGTTTCAAAAATTTACTCATTAAATTCTAGATTAATCAATACCATTAAATTTTTTTTGAATAAAAACAAGAAAGCCTTAGATTACGTTTTAAAGAGTAGATCAATATCTAAGGAAGTCGTTGATTTATTTGAACTTGGATATTTACCATTTAATGTTAAAGATGGTTTAGAGCTTTATGATTTTTTAGTTTCAAAAGGATACTCTTTTGAAATACTGAGAAAAAGTGGTTTATTCTCAAAGACAAATCCCAAAGTTTCTATTTTATCTCAAAGATTAATTTTTCCAATTAAAGATTTTAAAGGAAACGTTGTTGGTTTTGGCGGTCGAGATTTGGATGGGAAAGGTTCTAAGTATATTAATTTAAGTGAAACTGAAGTTTTTAAAAAAAAGGAACTTCTTTATGGATTTTATGAGGGGTTTGATGAGATTAAATCTACAAAGTCAGTTATATTAGTAGAAGGATATATAGATGTTCTTGCTTTTTTTACATCTGGGATTAAGAGAGCCGTATCTACTCTTGGTACTTCTTTTTCAAAAGAACATCTGGCTTTGATTCAAAGATATGCTGATGAGGTAATATTTTCTTTTGATGGTGATGATGCTGGGCTTTCTGCAACTTTAAAAGCTTATCAAATTTGTTTGCCATTTAATATTAATGTTAGTATTGTTAAAATGGATTTTGGTCGTGATCCTGCAGATGTTCTTAAGGATGAGGGTGAAGTTTCTTTGCAGAAAATTTTAAATAATAGATGTGATGCTTTTGATTATCTCTTAGATGTTTATTCCAATAAATATGATTTAAATAAAACTGTAGATTTAAATGCTATGATTAATTTATTTTTAAATTTGATAAATTTATCAAAATTAGATACTCAGAAAAAAATTTTTTTAGACAAGCTAAGCAATAAACTTGGTATTGGCGTTACAACTTTATTAAAAGATTATTATAGAATAAAAGAAAGATTTGTAGTTGACAATAATAAAAGAAATTTGTATGCTCATAATGATGATTCTTATGAGAGGTATCTAATAGTAGCTTTGTTGAAAAATTTTAGTTATTTTTGTATAATAAGGCGCAATATTATTGATAGCGATTTAATTGATGTTAATGTTAGAAAAACTTTTGTATGCTTTGAAGATTTATTTGAAAATAATAAAGATTTTTCATTAATGGATTTAAAAAAAAATTTAAAGGACATCTATAAAGTTAGTGAATTTTTTTTTGAAGAAATTTTAAATTCTGAATTTGAAGTGGATGATGAGACTCTCATTCATGTTTTGCTTGCAATCAAGAGAAGAAAATTAGATTCTCGTGTTTTGCTTTGCAAAAGAAGATGTAATGAGGACTCTTTGGTTAATGCTAAGGTTCAAATAAATGAGTTAATGTTTTTAAATATGCAGAGAAAAAATTTAAAAATCTATATAGACGATGTTCCAGGGAGTTGAGTTTTGCTGGATTTGGAAAAGAAATATTCGAAGCTGATAGAGGGTATTGTTACACATTTGGGAGATAGAAAATCTCTTAGTTTTAGTGAATTATCAAATTTGTTGCCCGATGATATATTGGAACCGGAGGTCCTTGATTGTATTTGTTCAATACTTGAGGATAGGGGAATAAGGTTAGTTAATAAAATTTCGGAACTAGATCTGGTAGGCACTGAAGAGGGAAATGATGAAGATGAAGAGGTGGAGATTGAATCCGATAGAAATTTTATGATTTTAGATGATGGTTTCCAAAGTGATGAGGAAGATATTGATATTGATGGCAAACTGGATGATTGTGATGAAGAAGATATTTCTGTTAAGGATGATTTGGGTTCTGGGTATATTAAAAGTAATGTCTTAAAAGATAGTCATTCAGAAGATCCAATAAAGCTTTATTTAAAGGAAATAGGAAAAGAGTTCTTATTAACAGGAAATCAAGAAGTTGAACTTGCCAAGCAAATGGATTCTGGAGAGGGCATAATTGAGAATATTCTTAAAAATGAGGGACTTGTTATAGAAAACTATTATAATCTTGTTAATACTATTTATTCAAGAATGGAGAGGGAAGAGTTTTTCAAAAGAGAAAAAGATAGAGATAAAGAGAATAACCCTGATTATTATAATAAAAAAAAAAGAATTGCCTCTTTTTATAAAATTCCTTTAAAACCAATTCAAGATCGTTTAATAAGTTATGTAGATAATAAGCATAGGGTATATGAGCTTGGGGGAGATATTCTTGAAAAGAATTTAAAAAGGGAAAGGTCAGCCTTAAAAGAGCTTTTACGAGATATTCCTTTGTATCAAGATGAACTAAGAATTTTTTCAGATGATTATATTGACTCGGCTAACAAAATAAAGGATTTGCAAAGGCAGCAAAGAATAATTTTAAGCAGGTTAAAAATTGAAAAAATAAGAGACTTAAGAGTGCTTGGAAGAGATTTGACTATTGCTGAGAAAAGAATAGAGATAGAAAAATCTCTTAAACTTAAAGAAGATGCTATTAAAGAGCAGATTACAGAGGCTCAGCTTGCTCAAAAAGAACTTGAGAGAATTGAAATGTATTACGAATACCCAATGGATAAGATAATAAGCATGTCAGAGGAGATTGCTAAAGGGAAACAAATGATGCAACATGCTAAAGATCAGTTGATTAAGGCTAATTTAAGGCTTGTTGTAAGCATTGCTAAGAAATATGCAAATAGAGGTCTTCATTTTTTTGACCTTGTTCAAGAAGGTAATATTGGATTAATTAAAGCTGTTGAAAAATTTGAATATAAAAGAGGTTTTAAGTTTTCAACTTATGCTACTTGGTGGATTAGACAGGCTATAACAAGATCTATTTCTGATCAAGCTCGCACAATTAGAGTTCCTGTGCATATGATTGAACAAATCAATAGGCTTAATAGAGAAACTAGGTATCTAATTCAAGTTTTGGGGAAAGATCCCACGGATGAAGAGCTTTCAGACAGACTTGGATGGGAGCTTAAAAAGGTTAAAACTGTAAAAAGTGTTTCAAGAGAACCTGTTTCTCTTGAAACACCAATTGGAGAAGAAGAAGATTCTGTTCTTAGCGATTTTATTGAGGATAAGGCAATAAAAAATCCTGCAAATCATACGTCTTTTGTAGTTTTGCAAGATCAAATAAGGGCAATTCTTGGGACTCTTCCTGAAAGAGAGCAAGAAGTTGTCAAAATGAGATTTGGGCTTGAAGATGGCTATTCTTTAACTCTTGAAGAGGTTGGACTTCATTTTAATGTTACAAGAGAAAGAATTAGACAAATTGAATCTAAGGCATTAAGGCGGCTTAAAAATCCTAAAAAAACTCAAAAATTAAAAGATTATCTTGAAGATTTAAATTAAGCATGGGAGGGTTGATGGAGAATAATATTGATACATTAAAAAAACTTGAAGTTATATATAAGTCTAAGTTTGAGCTTGAAGAAAGACGAAAAAGTATTCCTAAGTATTTGGAGATGAAAAAAATTCAGATTGAAGAATTATCGAAAGTTCTTATTGATTTGCAACAAAAGTTTAAGGAATACCAAAAAGAAGACTCTTCTTTAAAGTTAGATATTCAAGATATTAATTCAAGAAAGAGTAAAGCAGAAGAAAAAATTGATAGCATTAAAACGCAAAGAGAATATGAAGCTCTTGAAAAAGAACTTCAGGTTATTATTGACGATGAAGTTACAATTAGAAAAAAGATGACACATGTTAATGGGCTTAAAACTAAAATAGAAAGAGAAATATTAGATGTCACCGAAAAGCATAGCAAAGAAGAAGAATGTTTTAAGGCTGAAAGCAATAGTTTAGAGTTAGAGCTTATAGAAATTGAAAAGAAACTTCTAGAAATAGAGAGTGAAGAGTTGAATTGTGCTTCTAAAATGAATGAAGATTTTTTATTTAAATTTCAAAGGATAATAAGAAATAAATCAAACGGAGTTGTGCCCTTAATTAACAATGTTTGTAAAGGTTGTCATATGATACTTCCTGTTGAATTTGCAAATAAAGTAAGGCGTGAGCCTAACGATATTAAATTTTGTCCTTATTGCAGTAGAATACTTTATTATCAGGATAAAGTTAGAATAAGTGATGAGATAATTCCTGGTAGTTTAGCAGATCTTATTGAATAAAATTTATTAATTTGATACTTTTTATTTAAGCTGGCAGTCAGCCATCGCTTAGTTTTATGATAATAAAAGCTTAAGAGGAAAGTCCGAGCTCCAATAAGAACATAATGCTAGGTAATGCCTAGGGGTTTTAAACCTAAGAAAGTGTCGCAGAAAATTACCGCCATAAAAGGTAAGGGTGAAAAGGTGAGGTAAGAGCTCACCGCTTATTTAGCAATAAATACAGGCAAGATAAACCTCATTAGGAGCAAGATCAAGTATGTAAGCTTCCTTTGTTCTTGAGGATATACTTACGGGTAGATCGCATGATTTTTTTAGCGATAAAAAAACAAGAGAGATGATGGCATAATACAGAACTCGGCTTATGGGTGTCAGCTTAATTTCATAAGTCTAAAAGAGAGTTTTAATGGAAATAAGATATTTAAAATATATTTTTTATTCGTTTACGATTTTCATTTTTATTTTTTTAATTTACTATATTTTATCATATTTCAAGTCTTTTTCTAGTTCTTATTTAAAAGCAGGCCCAACAGAGGTTGATTTGCTTTTGCTATGGGATAAAAAAGAATATAAAGAGATTATAGATTATGCCGAGAACGATATTAAAAATCATAGATTTGATTTTAATTTAAATTTGCTTTTGGGATTTTCATACTTTTATTATTCTTTAATAGTAAATGAAGAATATTTGAAAGGAGAATTTTTAGATAAATCCATAGAAAGATTAAGATTTTTAATTTCTATAAATGATGGAGTCTCTATAGGTCCCTTGTATTATATATTGGGAAAGGCATATTCTCATAAAGGAGAGTTTTATAGTGAACTTGCTGTAAAATTTTTGAAGAAGGCTTTAAGTGTTGATAATTTTGATTTCATGAACATTAAAGAAGATATTTTTGAATATTTGGGATATTCATATCAGCTTTTAAGAGATTACAAGTCTAGTTTAAAGTTTTTTGAAAAAGCCTACAATGAAAATAAATCTGATTTAGTGCTTTGGAGCTTGGCTTATGTTAATTATAAGTTGAATGATATAAACAAAAGTGTCGAGTATATAAAAAAAATAATAGAAGAAGAGAAAGGAAAATTGTCAAAGGGTGAGAGAACAGATGAAAATTTAATTCAAAAGGTATATTTGCTTTATGGAGATATCTTATTAGATAAGGGTGACTATGAGAGTGCTTTTAATTACTATAATAAAGTTCTAGAAATTAATAGTTCAAATTCTAGCGTTTATGTTAAAATAGGAGATATATATAGGAAGAAAGATAAAGATTATCCTAAGGCTAGAAAATACTGGAGAGAAGCTCTCAATCTTAATCCTTATTTAGAAGCAGCAAGAGAGAGACTTGGAATTACTTTGGAAGATTTTTAGGGAGGTTGATTTGAATTTGTTTAAGTCTTTTTTGATAGATATTGGTATTGATCTTGGAACATGTAATACGTTGGTTTATATTAAAGATTATGGTGTGGTTATGAGTGAGCCTTCTGTTGTTGCAATAGATATTACTAAAGGTAATAAAGTTGTTGCGGTTGGCCGAAATGCTAAAAAAATGCTTTGGAAAACTCCAGAAAATATTAAGGCTGTGCGTCCACTTAGAGACGGAGTTATTGCTGATATTGAAAATACAGAGAAGATGATTAAATATTTTATTAATCAAATTTTTTCTCGTAAAAAATTGTTTTTTAAGCCAAGAATGGTAATAGGTGTTCCAACTTGTATTACAGAGGTTGAACGAAGAGCTGTAAAAGAGAGTGCAATGAATGCCGGTGCAAGAGAAGTTAAAGTAATAGAAGAATCTCTTGCAGCTGCTATTGGGTCTGATATTCCTATTTTTGAACCTACAGGTCACATGGTATGTGATATTGGGGGTGGAACTACAGAAATATCGGTTATTTCTCTTGGTGGCATGGTTGTAAGTAGGGCGATTAGAACCGGTGGTGACGAATTTGATGAGAGCATAATAAAGTACATGAGAAATTCTCATAATATTATAATTGGCCAACAGACAGCAGAAAAATTGAAAATTATGATAGGAAATGTATATCCTGATGTTCAAAATTTGAGGGTAGAAAAAATAGATATTAAGGGTACAGATGCTGTAACTGGCCTTCCTAGAAAGCAACTTGTTGATTCTATGGAAGTAAGAGAGTCTTTACAAGAACCCATTAATATTGTTGTGGATGAAGTTAAACGTACTCTTGGTGCAACACCTCCAGAGCTTGCTACAGACATTGTTGAGCGTGGCATTATTTTGACAGGAGGAGGAGCTCTTCTTAAGGGTTTAAATAGGCTTCTTTCAAAAGAGACTGGAGTTCCTGTTTATGTTGCAGACAATCCCCTTCTCTCTGTAGCTGTTGGTGCCGGATTATTTTATGATTATGCCAATAGAATAGATATTAGTAAGAATATTTATAGTTTTATTAATGAATAAGTTATGAATTTTCTTGTCAAATTCAAGAATTTTATCAAAGTGCTTTTAGTGTTGATAGTTTCTCTTGTTTTTATGATTTATGATTCAAGCAGTATTCAAAGAAAAAAATCTGATAATTTTTTGTTTTTTACTCTTAATTCTTATATTCAAAGTAGAATGCATGAAGTTTTTAGTTTTATTTCTAATGTTTTTAAAACTGTGAATGAATACAAGAATTATAAGGACAAGATAGAGTTTTATAAAAAAAGGATACAACAACTTGAAATAGTAACTCAGAATATACAGTCATTAAGGCAAGAGAATGTTCGTCTCAAAGAGCAATTAAATTTTTATTTGTCAAGTTCTAGTGATTTTATTTCAGCAGAGATTATATATCTAAATTATTCAAATATATCGACGTTAATGGCTATTAACAAAGGATTCAATGATGGGATAGAAAAGGATATGATAGCAGTTGCGTATCAAGATGGATTTAGTGGTCTTGTAGGCAAAGTTGTAAAGGTTTATTCCAATACTGCTAAAATTTTGCCTTTGACCAATTATGAAAATTTTGTTTCTGCAAGAATTCAAAGTAGTAGGTTTATAGGCCTTATAGAAGGTAATGGTTATGGTAAAAAACTTGAAATGAATTATGTTAATAGACTTGCTGAAAAAGATTTGAAGATAGGTGATTCCATTGTTACTGCTGGGTTTAGTGAATATCCGGTTGGAATTTATATTGGAAAGATTACGAATTTTCATATTCTTGATTACAATTCTCTTTTAAAGATAGAAGTAGAGCCAGCAATAGTTTTAGATAAGCTTGAGTATGTTTTTCTTGTTAAAAACAACAAAGAGATTGGTAAATAATGGCAGCATTTTTAATATATTTTATTTCTAGCGCATTTTTAGGTAAAATTTTTCAACACTATTTTGCAACTTATTTTTATTTTTCAATAGATATTTTTTTAATTTTTCTAGTTTTTAATTCTTTGAATTTTATTTTTAATGTGGGGTTATTATCTGGTATTTTATATGGTCTTCTTATGGATTATTTTACAGGATTGCCACTTGGATTTTTTGTTTTTGGGTATACATTAATATTTTATTTTAACAATAAAATAAAGTTATTAATGCCTAAAAATATGCTTAGCATGACAATATTTTTTATCCTTTCAAAAGTTATATTATGGGTTTTGGCTATTGTATTTTATGATTTTGTAGATTTAAAATCTTTTAATTATTCAATTTTTAACCTTGACCTTATTGTAAATATAATGTTTATTAACTTTTTATATCCAATTCAGAATTATTTTACTAGAAATTTTTATTCTTTTAAAGAGGATTATTAGTGGGTGTTATAACAAATTTTAGATACAAATTTGGCATATTTTTTTTAACAGTAATTATGCTGTTTTATCTAGCGATTTTATTTAAAATGCAAATTGGTAAGCATTTATTTTACGATAGGGAAGCCAATGTTTTTTTATCAAGATTGGAAAAAATTAATGCCTCAAGGGGTGAGATCTTAGATTCTAATTCTAATGTTTTGGCAAATAATTTAACTATGTTTGTTTTAAAGATAAGCTTGCAACAGTATTATAATATGCCTGTTGCTACTAGAATTGAGATGATAGACTTTTTGGCAAGCACCTTAGATATTGATAAATCGATTATTTTGTCTAAACTTCAAGAACCCGGTGGATATCTCAAAGATGTTGAAATAATGGAACTTACTCCAAAAATGTTGTTTAGAATTTCTGAAAAAAAGTTTTATTATCCTGCTCTTTTATGGACTTATTCTTTTAAGCGTAACTATTTAGTTGACGATTCATATTCGCATTCAATCGGTTATGTTGGGCAAATAAATCAAAGAGAACTTAGAACATTTTATAATGTTAGTGGTTATGACAATACTTCTACGATTGGAAAACTGGGTATTGAACAAGTTTATGATAATTATATTAGAGGGCAAGAGGGATTAATTAAATATAAAGTGGATTCTAAAGAGAGAAGAATAGACGACGGTTCTATTATAAGGAATATGGTACCAGGCAATGATGTTGTACTTAATATTAATAAAGATATTCAAGATCTTGCTAAGAATGCTTTGGGTAAGAGGCACGGTTCTATTGTTGTATTAAAACCATCAACAGGTGCTGTTCTTTCTCTTCACAATTATCCTTACTATTCTATGAGAGATGTTTACAATAAACATAATAAGGAAGATTATTCTTTTTTAAATAAAGCGATTCAATCTGTTTATCCACCGGCGTCTATTTTTAAATTAGTTGTTGCTGCGGCTATTCTTGAGGAAAGAGTTATAGATAAAGATCGTAAAATTTATTGTCCTGGATATTTTAAAGTTGGAAATAGAATTTTTCATTGTTGGAAGCCCGGTGGTCATGGGTATGTTAATTTAGAAGAGGCTATTGCACATTCTTCTAATGTTTATTTTTATACACTTGGACTTAAGTATCTTGGGGTCGATAGAATTAGAAAATATGCAAAAGAATTCGGGTTTGGAGAAAAAACTGAAATTGATTTGCCAAATGAAGTATCTGGTCTTCTTCCTAGTCCTGAATGGAAAGAAAAAACTTTTAATCAGCCTTGGGTAGGAGGAGATACTGTAAATTTTTCAATAGGTCAAGGATTTTTAAATGCTACTCCTATGCAAATTGTTAATATGGTTGCTATGATTGCAAATGAAGGTGTTGTGTATAAGCCTAGAATTGTAAATAAAATTTTAAAGGGCGGTACGAATGAAGTTCTTCTTGAGAATAAGCCAGAAATATTAAGAAAGACAAATCTTATTAGTAAGAACACATTTAAGCTTTTAAAAAAATATATGAGAAGTGTTGTAACTTATGGTACAGCAAAATATGCAGTTCTTACGAAAGCTGTTAAGGTTGGAGGCAAAACAGGTACTGGTCAAACTGGTATAGATGGTTTTGAAAACAGTTCTTTTATTGGACTTGCTCCTTATAATGGCTCAGCTGATAATCAAATTATTGTTTTTAGTTTGGTTGAGGCAAAAAGCAATGTAGATTGGTGGCCTGCAAAATCTACAGATTTAATAATGCAAGGTATTTTTGCAAATCAAAGTTATGAAGATATTCTTAAAGGTTATAGGCCTTGGTATATTAGGTAGATTAATGGTTTTTAGGAAAAATTATGATTATTTAGTTTTGATAAGCTTATTTATAGTTTCTTTTGTTGGTGTATTGTTGATTTATTCTAGCGATTATAATATTAATGGTTCTTTAACCAAGAATGAATATATAAAACAAGCCTTTTGGGTAATTATTGGATTTTTTCTAATTTTTATATTGGGTAAGTATGATTTAAAATTTGTTTATAGCATGATATATCCTTTATATTATTTGTTAATATTGGCTTTAATTTTTACTGCATTTTTTGGAATGACCGTAAACGGGGCAAGGTCTTGGATTGGTATATGGAAACTTGGAGGACAGCCTTCTGAATTTGGTAAAGTTATTATTATTTTAACCCTTTCAAAATTTTATGCTGAAAAAAAAGGTTATAATGAATTTTTTATCTTTATTGCTGCTTTTTTGTTAATTTTTCCATCGGTAATTCTTATATTGTTGCAACCTGATTTTGGTACAGCAATAGTATATTTAACCATTTTTATATTTATTTCTTTTTTTGCAGGAATAGATTTACATTATGTTTTAGCATTTGCATTAACAGGGTTTTTATCTTTTGTTTTTACAATTTTACCGGTTTGGTATGAATATAAGATGAACATGGGGAATGTATTTTATCTTATTTTTTCAAATCCTTTCTATTTTAGAGTAGTAATGGGGGTGTTGCTTTTAATACTTTTGATTTCTGTTTTAGGATTTTTTATTGCTAAATATGGTTTGAGTATTAAAATAATTTATTTTTATGTATTTTTTGTAAGTTCTATTTTATTGGTTTCAATAGTATTTTCAAAAGTCCTTTCAAAGTTAATGAAGACTTATCAGATTAAACGGTTTTTAGTATTCTTAGATCCGGCTATTGATGCTAAGGGTGCTGGTTGGAATTTAAATCAGGTTAAGATAGCAATTGGTTCTGGCGGTCTTTTAGGCAAAGGATTTTTAAAGGGACCTTATACCCACGCTAATTATGTGCCGTCTCAGAGCACAGATTTTATTTTTTCTATTCTTGCTGAAGAGTTTGGATTTTTAGGTGTTAGTACGATTTTAATATTGTTTTTTTTTCTTTTTTTTAAATTTTTGATAATAATGAATAAAAGTCAGGATAGATATATGGCTTTAGTAATATCTGGAATTTTGGGACTTTTGTTTTTTCATACCTCTTTTAATGTTGGAATGTCTTTAGGGGTTCTTCCTATTACTGGGATTCCTTTCCCTTTTCTCTCTTATGGGGGTTCTTCTACTATTACATTTTTTTTAGCAATGTCTTTTTATTTTAATATCGAATCAATAGTTGCTATGGATTGAGAATTTATTTTTATTTTTTTGTTTTATTATCTCTATTTTTTTAGAAAATTTTTTTGTATATTTTAATTTAGTAATTATAAATATTTGAGGTACGCATTTTGCGTAAAAGCAATGAATGTAAATTTTAATTTTTTAATAAAAATCAAAAGATTAAGGGTATTGTTGTGAGTAAAGATTTAAATAAAGAAGATATTCTTTACAAAAAAAGACATTCAATAGCTCATGTTATGGCAGAAGCTGTGCTTGATTTATTTCCAAATACCAAGATTGCAATAGGGCCCCCTATTAAAGATGGTTTTTATTATGATTTTGAATTTAAGAAGCAAATTACAGAAGATTCTCTTTTGGATATAGAAAATAGAATGAGAGAGATTTTAAAGACGGGAAGTTCTTTCGAAAAAGAGATAATAAGCGTAGAACAGGCTTTTGAGATTTTTAAAGATGAGCCTTATAAGATTGATTTGATTAAAAATTTTGATTTACAAAATGAAATTTCTATTTATAAGAGTCATAATTTTGTTGATCTTTGCAGGGGTCCTCATGTTGACAATATGAATAAAATTGATCCAAAGGCATTTAAGCTTACTGGTATTGCTGGGGCTTATTGGCGAGGTAATGAAAAAAATACAATGCTTACCAGAATTTATGGAACTTTGTGGAATAATGAAAAAGAGTTAAGATCTTATCTTAATTTGAGAGAGGAAATAAAAAAAAGAGACCATAGAAAGCTTGGAAAAGAACTTGATTTATTTTCTATTCATGAAGAGGTTGGACCGGGACTTGTTTTTTTTCATCCCAATGGAGCCAAAATAAGATCTTTAATAGAGGATTTTTGGAGAGAGGAGCACTCTAAAAATGGGTATGATATTCTTTTTACTCCTCATGTTGGCAAATCTTGGCTTTGGCAAACTTCTGGCCATTTAGATTTTTATAAAGATAGCATGTTTGAAAAAATAGAAATGGATAAAAGTGATTATTATCTTAAACCCATGAATTGTCCTTTTCATATTGCAATTTACAATACGGGTAAGCATTCTTATAGAGATTTACCATTTAGATGGGCCGAACTTGGTACTGTGTATCGTTATGAAAAGATAGGGGCTTTGCATGGCATGATGAGAGCCAGAGGTTTCACTCAGGATGATGCTCATATTATATGTACTCATTCTCAAGTTGTAGATGAGATTAAAGAAGTTCTTAGGTTTGCTATTTATATGTGGAATAAATTTGGCTTTAACAGTTTAAAGGCATATCTTTCTACAAAGCCTGACAAGTCTGTTGGGAATGATGCTGATTGGGAAATGTCTTTAAAAGTTCTTGAAGAGACTTTAAGCGATTTTGAAGTTCCTTATGAAATTGATAAAGGGGGAGGTGCTTTTTATGGACCTAAAATTGATCTTAAGATAGTTGATTCGCTTGAGAGAGAGTGGCAGATGAGTACAATTCAATTTGATTTTAATCTACCAGAGAGATTTAACATGACTTATACTGCTGATGATGGTAAAGAAAAAAGACCATTTATGATTCATCGAGCTTTGTTGGGATCTATTGAAAGATTTTTTGGAATTCTTGTAGAGCACTATGGTGGAGCGTTTCCTTTATGGTTGTCTCCTGTACAAGCAGTAATCATTCCCGTTAACAATACTGTAGAAGATTATGCTATTAAAGTTTTAAATAAATTTAAAAATGAGGGGATTAGAATAAAACTTGATAATAGTTCCTCAAGAATGAATGCTAAAATTAGGGAATATCAAGCTAAAAAAATACCTTATATGTTTATAATTGGCGAGAGAGAAGTAGCAGAAGAAAGAATATCTATTAGAACAAGAACAAATGAGCAAATAAATGGAATTGAACTTAATGAGGCTCTTAAATTTATTTTATTAAAAATAAGAAATAAGGAGATTTGATAAATTGAATAATTTAATCAAGGTTATTACTCCTAATAAAATAACATTAGCTAGGATTGTACTTTCCTTTATTATATTAATTTTGTTTTTTTTGGAAAATCTATTTTTTCCATATTTGTTTTTTGGAATGATTTGGTTTTTAATCATTTTTAATGAATTTACCGACTTTATTGATGGGTATATTGCAAGAAAATATGGTTTTGTTAGTAATGTGGGTAAAATTTTAGATCCGTATGCAGATGTTTTGCAACATTTAACTTATTTTGTTTTTTTCTTTTACAAAGGCATAACCCCTTATTATTTTTTTGTAATATTTATTTATCGTGAAATTTCTATTGGTTTTGTTAGGAATTTAATTATTCAGTTTAATATAGTTCAACAAGCCAATTTTTTGGGAAAATTAAAGTCATTTCTTTATGCTGTTTGCACTTTTGCAAGTCTTTTGCTTTATACTTTAAATCAACTCAACTTTACAAAACCGATTCAAAATTTTATTAGCTACATTTTAAATTTTGAATTCAAATTCTTATTTGTTGTTCAAGCAACGTATGTTTGTGCTGCTCTTTTTGCAATTTTATCATTTTTAGATTATGTGTTTGTATTCTTGAATATAAAAAAATATGAAAATAAATAAGACATTAATTTTGATATTTTTATTTACAAAACTTTCTTCCATTCAAGCTCAAGTCAATCAAATATTAACGGAAATTAGTCCGTTGAGTATTTTAAATAAAAATGGAAAGGGTAGTGTTTATTTAAAAGTCAGCAAATCTTCTGATTATATTTTAACTTTAGATAAGAGTTCAAATTCCGATTTTGTTTTTAAAATTTATGATATTTCTAATAAAAAGTACATAACTGATAAAATAAGAAAAAGAGATTTTAAAATAAGGTTAGATAAAAATTGTCTTTATGCAATAATATACGTTGGTACTAAAAATGAAAACATAAAGTTTTCGCTTACAGATTTAGATTTTTCAATTTTGAATAGCAATTCTCTGAAAGCTAAAACATCTAAGATTGAAAAAGAAGATTTATTTTTTACTTTAAAAGATTTACCTGTTTTAAATTTAACTGGCAAGCTTAAAAAGTATGTATTAAGGATTTATAAAAGCAATATTTATATTGCGTATCAGTTAGAAAATAGCGAAGACATTAAAGTTGCTGAGTTTATTGAGGATGTTGGTTGGTTTAATCTTGATTCATCTGTTAATGGAAATATTATTAATATAGTTAATTTTGATTTTTCAATTAATTCAAAAGGAAATTTATATATTGCTTTTGTTACGAAATCAGGGTCTGATTTTACTAGCGAGCTTGTAGTTAAAAAATTTAATAGTAGAAAATGGATTGATATTAGTCCTAGGTACATAGAAAATTTTGGATCTTTATTAAATATTAGTATTGATTTAAAGGATAGGTTGTATTTGACATATTTAAGGGAAATTGGGGGTGAGTATAAAATAAATTTAATCTCAAATATGGGCTACGGAAGTATTTGGACTAATGTAATACATTCTTATTTAAGCAAAGGTGATTCTAATGTTAATTCATCAAACATTGGACTAATATCGGAACCTTTTTTGGGTATTTTTTATAATTATAAGTCAAATAATGAGATTAAATCTGAATTTATTGTAAACAATGAAAATTCTTGGGTAAATGCAAATATTCCTTCTGTTTATATGGCTAATTTTATTAAGGGTTTTTTTGATTCTAATTTTAATCAAATAATTATGAGTTTGGTTTCTGAAAATAGACCCATTGTAGGTATTTGTCCGTTGAAAAGCAATAAATGGATCAATATAAGTCCTAATGTTGAAATGGAAGGTTCAATTGTTGATATTGGGCTTTATAAAAATAATTTGTTTTTAGCTTTTGAAGACAATAGTAATGTGAGATTAATTTATTTTAAGAATAAAAATTGGTATTTTTTAAATAAATTGGAGCATTTTAAGAGCAATGTTGTTAGTCCCCAGATTGGAATTTATGGCAATCAAGGGCTTGTAGTTTCTACTTTAAGTTCTAATTCCAATAAATTATTTTTTACTTTGGTTTGTCAATGAAAGTAATTCAAAGTAGGATCTAGTTTCAAGGTTTTCTTTTAATCCAAATTGATTGATTATGCTGTCAATTTCTTTTTTTGCTAAATCTATGTCGTTTTGATCGTTAATTATTTTTTCTATTTCTAGAAAAAATCCGAGATTTTTTATTTCGTTTATTTCTACATTTAAATTATTAGTTTGATAAATTAAACTTTTTTTTATCTTTTTGTATAGCTTTTTAAATTTAAGCTCTTTCATAAGGATTAAAAAATTATTAATACTGTCTATTTTAAATTCTACCTCTTTATTAATTTCTATAGTATTGTTGTTGTCTAGTATTTTTTTTTTAAATGTGACAATTTTTTCTAAAGTATTTAATTTTCTTATTCTTATAATTTTTTTTGGGTTCGAGTAATAAATGTCAGTTTTTATTTCTTCTTTAATAAACTTGAATTTTTTATTTGCTAACTTAATAATTCTTTTTAACTCTTTTGGGGGAATAAATGCTTTTGATTCTACTTCAAACATATATTAAAAATAATGTAATTATGATAATATTTCAATGTTAAAATATTATGCTAATTATGCTGTATAAAATGAATTTTTAATAATTTAAACAACTTTTTGTATGATATGTTGAAATTTGAATTTAGCGACAGGTTTTTGCTTTTTAGTTATTTTGTTTTAATTATGTTTATAGGCTCTCTTTTGTTAATGTTGCCTATTTCTTGGCAGGGTGATGGTAAATTAGCATACATTGATGCTCTTTTTACTGCTGTTTCTGCTGTAAGCATTACAGGTCTTGTAACGGTTGAAATAGAAAATTTTTCTACTTTTGGGTTTATTTTAATAATGCTGCTAATTCAGCTTGGAGGCCTTGGATTTATAAGCATTACTACTTTTTATTTACTTATACCTAAAAAGAAAATGAATTTAACAGATGCAAGAATAATAAAGCAATACTCTCTTTCAAATATAGAATATAATCCTATTAGAATTTTAAAAAGCATATTATTTATAACTTTTTCAATTGAAATGATAGGTTTAATATTAATACTTATTTGTTTTAAACTTAGGGGGGTTAATATTTCATTCTTAGAGGCTTTATTTACCACAATTTCTGCTTTTTGTAATGCGGGTTTTTCTATGCATTCTGAGAGTATTTATGCATGGCGAGATGTTCCTGAAGCTATAGTTGTGGTTTCTATTTTAATAATTTGTGGTGGGCTTGGGTTTATGGTCTATAGAGATGTAAAGAATACTATTAAGAACAGAAAAAAACTATCACTTCATGCTAAAATAGTTTTTTCGTTAAGTTTTATTTTAATTATAATTGGTTCGATTTTATTCTTTTTTACAGAGATGCATAAATTAAAAGATGGTTATTCAATAGGTACTCTAATATGTAATTCAATTTTTTATTCAATTAGTACTAGAACAGCTGGTTTTAATTATCTTGATAATTCTTTGATAAGTGGAAGAACTCAAATAGTTTCTCTGCCATTTATGTTTATTGGCGGGGCACCCGGATCAACTGCAGGGGGAATTAAGATTACAACATTTTTTTTAATTGTATTAGCTGTTGTTAAAAATCAAAATGGCAATGGATATATTATAGGATCTTATAAGGTTTCAATAGATAGTATAAGATTTGCACTTTTATTTTTTGCAAGAGCTATTTTTATCGTAAGTTTTTCTTTTTTCATGCTTCTTTTTTTTGAAGGAGGATCTGGCAATTGGAAAGTTATTGATTTGGGTTATGAAGTATTTTCTGCTTTTGGAACAGTTGGTCTTTCAGTTGGAGTAACTCAGGATTTGTCATTTTGGGGTAAAGCCACTATAATTTTTACTATGTTTGCAGGACGAATAGGTCTTTTTTCAATGGCTGTTTTTGTTTCAAGAAAGGTGCGTTTTGAGGAATTTACAAGGCCAAGGCAAGATATTTTAGTTGGGTGAAGTGTATGAAAACATTTGTTATTATTGGACTTAGTAATTTAGGAATTCACTTGCTTGAAGATTTAAGCAGACTTGATTGTCAAATTATTATTATAGATACATCTAAAGAACTTATTGAAGAATATGATGTGATATCTACAGAAAGCTTTGTTGTTGAACAATTTACTAAAAATGCTTTGAAAAGAATAATTCCTGTAGATACAGACGCTGTTGTGATTGACTTTGATGATGATCTTGGCAAAAGTGCTCTTGTAACTCACTATTGTAACCTTTTAGGTTTGAAGGAAATATGTGTTAAGACAGAAAATAGAGATGATGCTGAAATATTAAAAACTCTTGGTGCAACAAAAATTATATTTCCAAGTAAAGATGCTGCAAGAAGATTAACCCCATTATTAGTATCTCCTAATCTTTCAACTTATAATATTATTGGATATGATATTATTGTAGCTGAGACTGTTATTCCCAAGGAATATGTTGGAAAAACTCTTTATGAAGCTGATCTTAGAAGAGAATGTGGTATTACAGTTATTGCTGTTAGGAATTTAAGTAATTCTAGATATGAATTTGTTGATGGTGATTATTTTTTTTTAAAAGATGATAAAATCGTAATTTGTGGAAAACCAGATAGTATTGAAAATTTTACAAACAATAAAGATTTAATTAAAGATTTAATTTCGGTTTCTAAAGAGGATGAAAATTTAAATAAAGATGCTGAAAAGAAATCGAGATTTGTAGGGATTTTTAATTTTATGAAAATTTTTCAAAAAGATCGTAAGGATAATTAGGGTTCAAGAATGACTAAAATTATTCCCGTGGCAAGTGGTAAAGGTGGTGTTGGAAAAACATCTTTTGTTGCAAATGTTGGCTATAAGCTTTCTAGTTTGGGTAAAACTGTAATACTTGTTGACCTTGATCTTGGAGGCTCTAATCTGCATACGTGTTTGGGTGTTAAAAATAAAGGCGTGGGCATTGGTTCTTTTATTAATAAAAAGGATAAAAGTTTTTCAGATTTAGTATGCAAAACATCTTATGATAAGCTTTATCTTATTCCAGGTGATGCTCTTTATACGGGAACAGCCAATCTTTCTTTTTCTGTTAAGAAAAAGATTATAGAATCCATTCAAAAAGATCTTATTGCTGATTTTATTTTTTTAGATTTAGGATCTGGAACTTCTTATAATACAATAGATTTTTATTTGGCATCTTATAGTGGTATAATTGTTACAGTGCCAGAAACCCCCTCCATACTTAATGCTTATTCTTTTTTAAAGAATGCTCTTTATCGTCTTTTATATTTGGGATTTCCGCAAAAAAGCCCTGAGCGCGATTATATTGGTAATTTTTTCAAAGATAAGATTGAAGGTACAAAGCTTGGATTTAAAGATTTGGTTGTTGGGATTGAACTTATTTCTTTGAGCTCTTCTTTGAAAGTTAAGAAGATGATGAATAATTTTTATCCTAGAGTGGTGTTAAATAGAATAGAAACCAGTGAAGAGATTGCTATGTGTGAAAATTTGATTAATGTTGTTAAGAATAATATTAATATACCAATAGAGTTTATAGGCTTTGTGCCTTTTGCAAAAAGTTTTAGAGAAGCTATTAATAATAGAGTGCCATTTATTGATTTTGAGAAGAATTCAAAGTTGAATAAATATTTTGAATTTATAGCTGGTAATTTAATTAAATCTCCTATTGAGGGGTCCCCTTATATTTACGATGACATATACGATATGATTAAAGATCAAAGTCAATTTATTAGAAAGTAATTAGGCTATAATTCTATAAAGGAGTAGTGGGTGTATAGAATTAAGAATGAAAATTTAGATTTTAAAATAGATAGTTTGGGAGAATGCAAGCAAAACAATCCTTTGATTGATTTTTATGCTAGCGAGGGTTTTTCACATTTTGTTAATGAAAAAAATAAAATTAAGTTTAGTGTATATAGAAATGAGGATACTGGGGATAAGTATGAAGATGTTCTTTTAGAAAAAGCTGGACCCAGGGAAAAAATTTATTTTGTGCCCAGGCATGTTAAAGCTGCTATTACTACTTGTGGTGGACTTTGTCCTGGTTTTAACGATGTTATTCGTTCTATTGTTCGAACTTTATGGAAAATTTATGGGGTTCGCAATATTTATGGGGTAAAATTTGGATATCAAGGTCTTCTACCTGAGTCAAATTCACCTTTTATTAATCTTAATCCAGATGTTGTTGATGATATTAATAAATTTGGGGGTACTATTCTTGGATCTTCAAGGGGTGGTATTAAACCTGTAGAAATAGTTGACACTTTGGAGAGAATGAACATTAATATGATTTTTAACATTGGTGGAGATGGTACTCAAAAGGGATCTCTTCTTATTGCTGAGGAGATAGAAAAAAGAAATTTAAAAATAGCAGTTGTGGGTATCCCTAAAACTATAGACAATGATTTTATGTTTGTTCAAAAATCTTTTGGATTTGAGACTGCTGTAGAACAAGCGGTTGCAGCTGTTGCTGGTGCTCATTTTGAAGCTAATAGTGCTTATAATGGCATTGGACTTGTTAAAGTTATGGGGCGTGATTCTGGCTTTATTGCCGCTCATACTGCGCTTTCTTCTAATGATGTTAATTTTTGTTTAATTCCAGAACTTGATTTTGATATAGAAGGTCCTAATGGATTTCTTGTTCATCTTGAAAGACGACTTTTAGAGAAAGAAAGTTTAGAAGAAATTCCTCATGCAGTAATATTGATAGCAGAAGGAGCGGGTCAAAAGTATTTTGATAATTTTCCTCGCAAGAAAGATGATTCTGGAAATTTGCTTTATGAGGATATTGGGCTTTACATTAAAGATAAAATTACAGAATATTTTAAAGCAAAAAATATACAATTTACCCTCAAATACATTGATCCTAGTTATATTATTAGAAGTTCTCCTGCTAATGCTAGTGATTCTCTTTATTGTGCTCGACTTGGGTCGAATGCTGTGCATGCTGCAATGTCTGGCAAGACAAAAATGCTGATTAGTTTGTGGAGTACAAAATTTGTGCATATACCGATTAAGATGGCAGTAATTGACAGAAATAAGGTTAATCCAAATGGTTCTTTTTGGAGAGATGTTCTTTCAAGCACAGGACAACCGATTAGCATGAAGAATTAAATTATTAAGTTCTTTCTATTTCGCAGCATTTCCAGCAATATTTAATATATCCCAGGTTCTTGAGAATGGTGGAGAATATGAGAAATCCATCATTCCCAATTCTTGTGTTGTAAGTTTTGAATAGATTGCAATTGATAAAGCATGCATTCTTACTACGGCTCCATTTTTTCCTATTGCTTGTGCTCCAAGGATTGTTTTGGTGTTCTCTTCATAAATTAGCTTAATATAAAGATCTTCTTGCCCTGGATAATAATTTGTATGATTTTTATCCTTTATAAAAATAGTTTTATATTTTATTTGAAGCTTTTGTGCATCTTTTTCTGTAAGCCCTGTTCTTGCAGCCTCTAAAGAGAGTATTTTAATTGAAGCTGAGCCCAATGTGCCTTTAAATGGAACATGGTTCCCAGCTAAATTTTCACCGACTATTCTTCCAAGTTTGTTGGCTGTTGTTGCCAGGGGTATATATTCATTTTTTTTGCTTACTATATTATAAATAGTTGCACAATCCCCTGCAGAAAAAATATTTTTTATGCTAGTTTCGCCATACTCATTTACAATTATTGCTCCATTTGTAGTAGTTTTAATCTGGTTTTCCAAAAATTCAGTAGCAGGTTTTATTCCAGTAGCAAGTATAACAACATCAGCTTGATAAGTATTTTTGTTTGTTACAATCCCTTCTACTTTTTTTTCTCCTATTAAGCTTTTTACAAACTCACTTGTATGAAGATCAACCCCTTTTTTTATTAGTTCTTCTTCCATTATTTTAACTATTTCTTCGTCAAAAGAATCTATGAGGATATGTTTGTCTAGTTGAATTAGTCTTACATTTTTTCTTTTATTTTTTGCTGCTTCTATCATTTCAATTCCAATATATCCAGCACCAATTATCACTATATTTTTAATCTCTTCTTTTTCCATTAATTTTTTTATTTTTTGACCATCTTCTAAATCTCTTAGAGTATAAAAATTTTTTAGATTGATATTATTGATTGCCGGGATGATAGGTTTTGCACCAGTTGCTACCATGAGCTTGTCGTAAGTGTCGCTAAAAATGTTTTCTGTTTTTTGATTTTTTATTACAATTGTATTACTTTTTGTATCCACTTTGATAACTTCGTGGTTAGTTTTAACAGAGATACCAGTTTTTTCGAATTCTTCTTTTGTCCTTGAGATCATTGTATTTGGATTGTCAAAAAATCCTCCTATAAAGTAAGGCAGACCACAAGTTCCAAGGGATACAATATTTGTTTTTTCATAGATAGTAATATCTAGATTTTTGTTTAAGCGTTTTGCTTTAGCTGCGGCACTAGTTCCTGCTGATGTGCCCCCAATAATTATTATTTTCATGATTTTTTTCCATTTATTTGTTGTTTATGAACTCTTTTTTATTATATATATTATGGTTAAATTGTTTAAGTTGTTTTGCAGATATAACACCAGCAACCATTGAACCGCCCACATTAACAGCTGTTCTTCCCATGTCAATTAAAGGTTCAACAGATATTACAAGTCCGACCAACCCTACTGGAAAGTTCATTGCTGAGAGTACCATTAATGAGGCTGTTATTGCGCCTCCGCCAGCGCCAGCCGCCCCAAATGAAGTTATTATTATTAATCCAAGAAGTGTGAATATAAATGAAGCATCTGTAGGGTTTACTCCTTGAGTTGGTGCTATCATTACTGCAAGCATAGCAGGGTGCAGTGCTGCACAACCATTTTGCCCAATTGATGTTCCAAAGGAGCTTGATAAATTTGCTATCCCTTCGCTTACCCCTAAGTTTTTAGTTTGAATTTCTATATTAATAGGTATGGTTGCAGCACTAGATCTGGATATGAATGCAAATGTTAGTGCTGGGGATATTTTTTTTATAAAAGTAATTGGGTTTAATTTGTTTATTGCAATTAATGCCATATGCATAAGGAATGTAATACCTATGGCAATGTAGGAAGCAACTACAAATTCTCCAAGTTTTATTATGCTTTTGATTTCGCTGGTTGCTGTAATTTTTGTCATTAAGGCTAATATAGCATAAGGTGTTAGTTTTAAAATTAAAGTTACTATTCCTAATATTACGTCTTGAAGCGTTAATATTATTTTTTTAAAAAATTCTATTGATTCTGGTTTTTTGATAGATGCTTTAAGAGCAGCTATTCCTGCAATAGCCGAGAAGATCACAACCCCAATTGTTGAATTTTTTCTAAGTCCTGCCAAATCTTCAAATATATTTTGTGGAATAAGTTCTGCTATTTTTTGTGTGATTGGTGTTTGATTTAATATTTCAAGTCCTTTTTGTAATTTTTCACCTTGTAAAATTTCGCTGGCTTCTGCTTGCAGTCCTTCAGCTGTTAATCCTAATATTAAAGCAGTGGAAATGCCAATTATAGCAGCAATGCCTGCTGTAATTACTAGTGTTAATATTACAAGTAAACTCATTTTTCCAACATCTTGACTGTTGGTTAATTTTATTATTGCAGAGATTATTGATGTTATTATTAAGGGAATTATAACCATTTTAAGAAGCCTTACGTATCCTTCGCCTAAAATGTTTATCCAATTAATAGTTTCGTTTGTTATAGATGAATTTGTGCCATGAAAATATTGAATAGTAGTTCCAAATGCTATTCCTATTCCTAAAGATATAAATACTCTTTTTGTAAAAGAAACATTTTTTCTTTTACAAAGATAAACGATGCTTATTAGAATAAGCATTATTATAATATTGATTAATGTATATAATGTACTTATTTTATCCATTATTACCTCTTGTACAAGCTTAGTGCATTCTTTTTTAAACTTAAGGTTATATATTAAAATTAATTAATCTTGTTTTAATATTTTTTTAGAATAAAATTCTATTACTTCATCTTCAAAATTGTTAAGTTTTAAAATTTGATTTGCAAGAATTTTCCCCAGCTGAACCCCTTCTTGGTCGAATGAGTTTATATTTAATAAAAATCCCTCAAACATTACTTTGTTTTCATAATGGGAGAGTATTGACCCTATTGCATAAGGTGTCAATTCTTTTGAATATATTAGTGCAGAAGGTCTCTCTCCTTTGAAATTTTTATTTTTGTTACTGTTTTCTTTGCCTTTTGAAAATGCTATTATTTGGGCTATTAAATTTGCTTTTAATTTGTCATTGCTTGAGCTATTATCAGATATTACATCTTCTTTAAGTTGTGTTTCATTAAAACCTATGAAATCCATTGGAACTATATCTGTTCCTTGATGAAGCATTTGAAAGAATGAGTGTTGAACATCTGTTCCAATGCCTCCCCAAATTATTCTTACAGTTTTATAGTTTATTGTTTCGTTAAATCTGTTTACACTTTTCCCATTGCTTTCCATTTCAAGTTGTTGCAAGTGAAGGTAAAAATTTTCCATTGCTTTAGAATAAGCAATGATGCAGTTGCTACTGTAGTTGAGAACATTTCTTTCGTATATGCTAATTAGTGCTGCTAATAGGGGCGAATTGTCTTTTACGTTTTTATTTAATGCTTTTTTATCAGCTTTATTGGCTCCTTTTAGAATTTCTTTTACAATTTTTTCTGTGAAGCAAAGAGTGAGTAGTGCAAGCCCAACTGCTGATGTTGGAGAAAATCGTCCACCTATTGAATCATGCATGAAGAAATATTCAAGACATCCTTTTTCCTCTAGTGCTAATAGACTGTCTTTTAACGTTATAATGACCATTTGTTTTTTATATTCTTTTATGCCATTTGATTTTAATTTGTTTATTAAGAATTGCATATTAGCTTTAGTTTCTAATGTATTTCCACTTTTTGATACAATAATAAAAAGCGTTTCATCAAGATTAATACTACTTAACACTTCTTCTGATTCGTCTGGATCAATGTTTGAAATAAAATAACCATTCATTAAGGTTAGATTATGTTTTTTTGCATAATTTTTTATTGAGCTATAAAGAGCTTTTGGTCCTAGACTGGATCCACCAATTCCTATTTGAACCACATTTTTAAACTTTTTGCCATTTGCACTTTTAATATTTCCAGAATGGATTTGTTTTGCAAAATTATATATTTTTTCAAGTTCTGATTGAAAAAATTCCCTCATATTTTCTTTATTGTTTTCTATTACATCCTTGCCAATTTGTCCTCTTGTAAGGTGGTGTAGGACTTTTCTATTTTCACTAATATTGATCTTTTCTCCATTAAGCACTTCTTTATATTTTTCTATTAAATTTGCTTCATCGCTTAAATCTTGAAAAATTTTAAGATGGTTTTCATTAATTTGCTTTGAAGCATAATTATAATGCACACTATCTCCTTCTATTGTAATGTCGTACTCTTTTATTCTTTTCCCGGTTAGTGCAGTTTTAAGTACTTCTGGAGCAATTCCTTCAAGGATTTTAAAATTTTTAAGCTCATTAAGATTTTTGTAATTTATCATAAACACACCCCTTTGCTATGGTTTAAATTTTTCTATTTTTTCTTTTTCCACATGTTTTTAATTTTTAAAATAATAAATTTAAGGAATCTTATTATTATATTGCTTTCAGAATAAATTTTTAAGTAATCTTCACCTGCGTTTGCCTCACTTCTTGTAAATGATTTTCTAACATTATTCTCATCAAGTTCAATCTCAAGCAAGGTTTTTTTGTTTTCAATTGAGATTACCTTTACTTCAGCTTCTTTATAGCCAATTTCTTTTAAGGCTTGATATCTTCTAAACCCTGCTATCAAATTTTTATTTTTATCTATTATTATTGGATAAATTAGCCCATGTTTTAGAATACTATTTTTAAGGGTTTCAAGGTCTCCTACATTTTTTCTAATTCTTTTTTTTATTTTTATTTGATCGATATCTATTAGCATATTGTTTTAATCCAATTGGATGTCTTCTCCGTTGACGTCTTTATTGTTAATTTTTTCATTTTCATTTTCATTGTTGTTTGAATTTAATTCTTTTGTGCTTTGTGTTTCTGTTTTTGTTTCATTAACAATAACTTCGTCTTTAATGCCTTCGGTATTTTTGAGAAGCATTTCTTCGTTGTTGTCAATATTTATTGGATCTTGTTGTGAGTTTTTATTTTCTATTTCATTTATGGGTTCTTGAATGTTCATTTCTATTTGATCTTCATTATTGTTAACGCTCTCAAGATCGTTGTTGTTATTTTTTAGGTTTTCAAGATTATTATCAAGATATTCAAATTCAGGAGTGTCAAAATTTATTTCATTGCTATTATTAATTTCGTCAATTCCATATATGTTGAATTCTATTGTATTTTTAAATTCTAGTTTATTTTCATAGTATTTTGATTTTTCAATTGGCTGGGTTCCGGAAATAAATAGTTCATTTATTATTTTCTCGTCAGCAATTTCTTCTGGTAATAATCCTGTTTCTGCTTGCACGGGGATATTAATTATTCCTGCAGGTTTTACAAAAACTTTTTTAGGTAAGTTTTTGTGATATTCTGCCATGAATTCTCCCCAGCTAGGTCCTGCCAATCCTGTTCCTGTTCCTGATGTTCCTAGTGAATATCCTTTTTTGTCAAATCCAACCCAAAATGCTGTTGTTATGTAAGGAGAGTATCCTATTGCCCATCCGTCTGCCCAATTTTGTGTTGTACCCGATTTTCCAGCAATGTCAGATTTAAAATTTTTGAGATTTGTATATCTTTGATTTGCTAAGGTTCCGTATTGAATTGTTGATTTCATCATATCTGTGATGATATAAGCAGTTTGAGGAGACACTATTTGAGTTTGATGTTCTTTACTTTTTAGTTTAGCCAATATGCTTGCTTCTTTATTTGCTATTATTCTTCCAGCTCTGTCTTCAATGTATCTTATACCATAAGGTTCAATTTTGTTGCCGCTATTCCCTAAAATTGCAAATGCCCTTGCCATTTGGATTGGAGAAACCGATATTACGCCTAGTGCTAGTGGATAAACTTTTGGAAACGTTTTTTCTATTTCTTTTGGATCTGTTATGCCTAGTAGTTTTGAGGAGTAGTCAATTGCAGAGTCAAAACCCAGCTTATCTAATATCCTTAATGCTGGAATATTTAAAGACAAAGCTAATGCTTGGCGTGTTAAAACGTTACCCCTCCATTTGCCACCATAATTTCCTGGAGCATAGACTTCTCCGTTTTTATCTAGAAATGCTACTGGGGAGTCTGAAAACATTGTGGCAGCTGTTATCTTTTTTAGATCAATTGCTGCTGCAAAATATAGTGTTTTGAATGCACTTCCAGGCTGGACTTTTGCTTGTGTGGCGCGATTAAATTCATTATCTTTGGCATGTCCGCTTCCCCCAACCATGGCTCTTATTGCTCCGCTTGTTGTGTCTATTGCTATCATTGCCCCTTCAGGTTGTGCAATGAATTTTGGTGTTAATTTATTTTTGATAATATATTCTTTTGTTGCTTTATCTATTTTATCAATTCCAAGTATAGCTCCAAAGCTTGCAATTAGATCAATATTGTCTTCGTAAAATTTTCTTTTTCTTAGTTTTTTATATTGTCTTCCATTTATTCTTAAATTTTTAATTCCTAATAGATCTGATATTGCATCTACTACAGGGACAATTTC
Source organism: Borreliella valaisiana VS116 (assembly GCF_000170955.2). Lineage (NCBI taxonomy): Bacteria > Pseudomonadati > Spirochaetota > Spirochaetia > Spirochaetales > Borreliaceae > Borreliella > Borreliella valaisiana. The sequence goes on from NZ_ABCY02000001.1 coordinate 774,642, forward strand.
TGAATTAATAATTATTGTTTCAGAGGATCTGTTTAAATTGTGCATTGTTCTTGCTTTATTAATCATGTCGTTTGTAACTTTATCTGCGTGTTTTTGTGCTTCAAGGTCAAGAGTTGAATATATCGAGTACCCATCTTTATATATGTTTGCACCATCTGGCAAATATTTTAATATTTTTTGTCTTATATATTCAGAAAAATAAGGGGCCTGGTCTTTTTTGTTTGAAATTGCAGATGTATCAGCCATTCTAGTCCAATCATAGTTTTGCCAATATTCATTAAATTCTTTTTCGGCAATTTCGGCTTTTACTATTCCATTTGATACAACTTGATTTAAAACCGCGCGTTGTATTTTTTTTGAAAATTCTGGATTGTAAAGAGGTGAATAAAGCTTTGCATTCGGAAGTTGAATTATCATCATCACGGATTCTGCTGTATTGATTTTATTTACACTTTTGCCAAAAAAGAATTTTGATGCTGCAACTATTCCATAGTTTCCGTTTCCAAAATAAACCTTATTAAGGTATTTTTCTAGTATTTCGTATTTTGAGAGTTTTTTTTCAAGTTGGATTGCCCACCATATTTCATGTAGTTTTCTTAAAATAGACCTTCTTGCTTGATTTGTGTAGAGAAGTTTTGCAAGTTGTTGGGTTAATGTGCTGCCGCCTGAAAAATATCTGCCAAGAACAATATTAAATGCGGCTCTAAATATTCCTATTAAGGAAAAACCTCGATGAGAAAAAAAACCAATGTCTTCTCTTATTAAAAGTGTATTAATTAGATTATCAGGCATTTTTCTCAAGGGCATTAATTCTCTATTCTCATCAGATATAAATTGAGTTATTTGTTTTCCATTAACATCTAAAAGTCTTGAAGGAATTGCTGGATTTATATATCCAAAATTTTTATCTTTTTGTATGTTTATAGTCTTAGATATTGCTAATGACAGTGTGATAATAGAAAAGCTAACTGCGAAATATGTTAAATAAATAAGTAGCTTATGCTTATTTATTTTTTTAAAATTAAAGCTATTTAAGTTCATACTTTTTACTAAAGTATACTATAAGTGCATAAGAATTAATAATGTTATAAGTTGATTGTTATAGTGTAAAATTATTGTTATAATTTTACACTATGTAAGCAGCATTTTTAAAGTTTTGTTAATTAAATAGATGCTGTGTGGGGTGGGTGGTGGTATGTCTTTGATTTTAAGAGTAGATTTATTGATTGTTGATTAAGCTTGTTTATGACTTTTTGTTTTAAACAGTTTTAAGCGTTGTTTAGTATTTTTATTTTTTATATCCAAAAAAAAGGAGTAAGGAGAGGTTTATGCTTTTATCGAGAAAAATAAGAGATTATGGGGCGAAGTATAGAGGTAAAGAAATTAAAATGAGTACAGAGATAAATAGTTTTTTAAATCTTCGCAATACTATTGAGATGAGGGTAGGTACTTATTCTGTTCTTGGAGTAATTTATTCTATTTCTATGGATTCTATTAAGCTTATTTTTCAAGAAGATACAGTATTGCCAGCTTTGGCTAAAAATAAAAATTTAGGTTCTATTCAACTTAAGAAAAATTCAGATCCTAAAAATAGTACAGCTTTTTTTCCATTTTTGTCTGTTAAATTGTTAAGTGCTTCTGCCTATTCTTCTCAAGATAAAGAATATAATTTATTAGCATTGGAATTTTTATCTCCTGTGCCAGAAGAGATTGCTATTAAGGTTGGAAAGCTTCTTGATTTAAAACTTGGGCAAAATCAGAGAATTCATGAAAGGATTGTTGTTGATAAAGATTCTATTAGAAAGCTAAAAATTGATTCTGATAAAGCTTTTATTAAGTTTAATGGGTCAAAACATAAATGCTTAATAAAAGATTTATCTTATGGGGGTGCTTTAGTAATTTCTTCTTTTGATTATGGGGATGTCAAGGAAGATGCAATTGATTTGATTTTTAGTTTTGAATTTATGGATAAAGAAATTTTTATTGAGGGTAAATCAAAAAGTTTAAGCGTTATTCAGACGCCCAATGGAAAGTTTTTTGCGCTTGGTATTGCTTTTGATGAGGACAAAATACCACTTGAGTATACTATGCTAATCCATGATTATTTCAATTAATAAAAAGATTAAAATTCTTCTTATGTTAAAATTTGTTCGTAATGCTTAAAAAATTTAAGTTTTTTTATTGTATTTGTTGGCTTTGTTGGGTTTGAAAGGAAATAGGTTATTGTACTATGGCTTTAGACGTTTATTTTTAGACTTAGCATTGTTTTACTAATGAATTTTTATGTTTAATTAATGAATCTATTTGAACTGGCTTTTCTGATTCTATTGTTTATTGAGTAACCAAGTTCTTCATCTTTTACGAATTCACTAAGGATTTTTTTGTAATTGTTTTCAGAATTGACTAGTTCTTTGTAGAGATTTTGTGCATACTCTTCAAGAGTATTAAATATTGTAATGTTTTTTTTATCCCATAAAAAATTAAATAAATAGGATTTTAGAGTAGATTTTGTGATAAGTATTTTTGTATCTTTGTTTAAATATCTTCTTATGTTGTCTTGGCTTTTAAATAAATAGACAGGAATTTTTGGTTTGTAATGTTCTATTATGTTACCAGGCGATTTTTCTAACTCTATTGTTGTTTCTGCGTAACTTACTGTATATTGTCCTTGAAGCTCTTTTTCTATCATTTTTTTTGTTATTGCGCCTGGCCTTAGTATTAGTACGTTATCTTTTAGGTCAAATCCAATCACAGTCGATTCAATTCCAATATTAAAGTCTTTGTTTTCTGTTGTTTTTATTATTCCACCTACAAGTCCATTTAATTCTTTTAAGGCCATTTCAAAGTTTGTTGAGCTTGGTCTTTTTGATATATTTGCAGATGGTGCTACTATGGGAACTTTAGATGCTTTGATTAAGTTTAAAGCTATTTTATTTGCTGGAATTCTTATTGCTACTGTGTTTAAGTTTCCACTTACAAATCTAGATATTTTTATTGATTTTTTAAGAACATAAGTTAAAGGTCCCGGGCTAAACTTTTTGATTAGCATTAAAGCACTTTTGGGAATATATTCTGATAGTTCTTTTATTTTTTTTACCGTGTCAACGTGAACTATTAAAGGATTGTTAATAGGTCTTTTTTTTACTAAAAAAATCATTTTTACCGCATCTTCATTGTAAGCATTTGCACCAATTCCGTAAACTGTTTCTGTTGGAAATACAACAAGTTCCCCCATTTTGATAAGTTTTGCTGCTTTTTGTATTTGGTTACTGCGAATTATTTCTGTTGATATCATTTTTTAGACTTTTTTCTTTTTATAATTAAATCAAAAAAAATGCAAATAAGCAATTTGCAATTTCAATTGTTTATTGAAATATGTTTTTGTACTATAATAAACTTATGAGAAATTTAATTAATGCTATCATCGTAAGAGATAAGAGAAGTTTTGTTTTTCTCTTTGTGTTTTTTTTTGTTGCTTCTCATGTAAATTCTGCTACGGTAGGTCTTGCTTCGTGGTATGGCGAAGCGTTCCACGGTAAAACTACTGCTAATGGCGAAAAATTTGATATGATGGCTCTTACTGCTGCTCATAAAGAATTACCTTTTAATACCGCTGTAAGGGTTACAAATCTTTTAAATAATAGATCTGTTGTTGTAAGAATTAATGATAGAGGTCCTTTTAGGAAGGATAGAATAATTGATTTGTCAAAATATGCCGCTGAGAAGCTTGATTTTTTGGGAATAGGAGTTGCTCCTGTAAAAATTGAAGTAATTGAAAGTGTAAATGAAAAAAGACCTTTTGTATCAAAATCTGAAGATTTTAAAAAAGCATTTAATACTCCCAAGATTGAAGAAGAAAAGAAAATTAAGCAATCAGAGGGAAATATTTCTATTGAAAATAAATCTTCAAATTCATTAGCAGATTATTCAAGTTCTGCCGACAAAGAAACAGATTTTTACATACAAGTTGGATCTTATAGAAAAAAAGATTATGCTGATAGGGCTTATCGAATATTAAAAAAAGCGGGTCTTTTTGTTATAGTAAATTCTCATGGTCCGTTTTATACTGTTTTTATTCCCACTAATGCTGATGATGTTCAAAAAAATATAGAGCTAATTAAATCTGCTGGATATAAAGATACTTTAGTAAGAAAAACCAAAGTTCCAGGCGAGAGTCTTGTTATGGATTAATTTTTTAAATTATTTTTGTATTTAAATTGTTTATTGATTTTTTAAAATCTTATGATTATGCTATTTATTGCCAGTCCTTTTGTAGTAGTTTTTTGTTTTAAAAATTACAATTTTTTTTGTAAAAATCTAAATCTATTAAGCAGCTATTTTGCTTTGCTTAAAGTCGTATTTTATTATTATATAGTCATTTTATGAAGTTTTTATTTGATATTCCTCTTCCAATTATGATTTTAGCTCCAATGGAAGACGTTACTGATACTGTTTTTAGAAATTTAATTCATTTAATAGGGTCTAAAGAAGGAGAGCCCCATATTTATTTTACTGAGTTTATTTCTGCAAAGGGAATTTTAAACGGATCAAAACAATCTATTCAGCATGTTTTTTTAAAACCCAATGAACTTAATCGGCCTTTAATTGCTCAAATTTGGGGCAATGTTCCCGAGCAATTTTATAGAGCAATAGAAATATTAGGAGGCATGGGGTTTTGGGGAATTGATATTAATATGGGTTGTCCTAAGAATAAAATAATTAAAAAAGGAGTTTGTTCTGCTTTAATTAATAACAAATCTTTGGCTAAAGAAATAATTCTTGCAAGTAAAGAAGCTTGTGCAAAATTTAATTTACCTCTTAGCGTTAAGACCAGACATGGATTTTCATATCCAGAAGTTGATGCTTGGTTGGGGTTTTTGTTGAGCTTTAAAATTGACATGTTAACGGTTTATCCAAGACTTGCTGTTGATCAGAGCAAAGGTCCTGTTAATTTTGATATTTTTCATGAACTTGTTAAATTACGAAATAATATTAGTCCTTCTACGTTGATTATTGGCAATGGGGATGTTTTGAGTCTCAAGGATGCTAAATATTATGTTGATAAATATTTAATTGATGGGATTATGTTTGGTCGTGGAATTTTTAAAAATTTAAATTTATTTAAATTATCTTCAAAACACTTTTTGGATAGTAATTTAAATTTTAGGTTAAATATATTAAAATTCCATATAAAGGATTTTCATGCTACTTGGGGACTTAAAAAAGATTTTAATAAACTTAAAAAATATTTTAAGATATATTTTACTGAGAAAGAAAGACAGAGTAAATATTTCTCAAATCTTATAAATTCAAAAACTTATGAAGAGCTTTTTGAAAATTTAAACGTTATTGATATGGTAGGAGATTTTTAAAAAATGAATTGTAGACCTCTTGAAAAATATGATCCTAAGGCATTTGAAGATGAAATTTACAACAAGTGGCTTGAAAATAATGTTTTTTTGCCAAATAATTCTTTATTTGAAAAATTTAGTATGGTTGCACCCCCTCCTAATGTTACTGGTGTGTTGCATATGGGGCATGCTCTTAATTTTGTTTTGCAAGATGTTCTTGTAAGGTATAAAAGAATGAAAAAACACAATACTTTGTGGCTTTTTGGCACAGATCATGCAGGAATAGCAACACAAGCTGTTTTTGAAAGGTATCTTAAAAATATTGGTAAAAGTAAGGATGATTTTGAAAGAGAAGAGCTTATTCAAGAAATTTTTAAATTAAAAGATAAACATAGAGATGTAATTGTTAAGCAGATAAAAAAACTTGGAGCGTCTTATGATCACTCAAGAGAAAGGTTTACCCTTGATGATAGTTTTTGCAAGGCTGTTAACAAGGTTTTTAAGAATTTATATTCTAAAGGGTTGATTTATAGGGGTGAATATCTTGTTAATCTTGATCCTGGATCTGGGAGCGTTGTTAGTGATGAAGAGATTGAGTATAAAGAAGTTGATGGTAAGCTTTATTTTGTTAAGTATTTTATTGATGATTCTTCTTTTATTGAGATTGCAACAACTAGGCCTGAGACGATGTTTGGGGATACTGCTATTGCTGTTAATCCCAATGATGAGAGATATAGGTCTTTAGTTGGCAAAGAGGTCACGATTCCTTTGACAACTAAAAAAATAAAAATTATTGCAGATTTTTATGTTGATAGTGCTTTTGGAACTGGGGCTTTAAAAGTTACTCCTGCTCATGATCCTAATGATTTTGAAATTTCAAAAAGGCATAATATTCCCAAGGTCAATATTTTAACTCAAGATGGGAAACTTAATAAAAATGTTCCTTTACGATATCAAGGATTAAGTATGAAGGATGCAAGATTTAAAATAGAGATAGAATTGATGGAAAAAGGGTTTTTGCAAGGGGTTAAAAAACATAGGCAACAGGTTGGACATTGTTATCGATCGGGCGAGGTTGTTGAACCTTATTTGTCTACTCAGTGGTTTGTGAGTATGAAGCCTTTGGCAGACAAGGCTTTAAAGGCTTTAGAGAATGGTGAATTAAGATTTTATCCTAAAAAGTGGGAAAATACATATAAATATTGGTTATCAAATATTAGAGATTGGTGTATATCAAGACAGCTTGTTTGGGGACATAGAATACCGGCTTGGTACAATATTGATACATCTGAGCTTGTTGTTAGTGATACTGATCCTTCTTTAGATGAAAAGAATGCGGGGAAGAGGTTTGTTCAAGATCCAGATGTTCTTGATACTTGGTTTTCTTCTTGGCTATGGCCCTTTTCTTCGCTTGGATGGCCTAATGTTACTAGTGATTTTAAAAATTATTATCCAACAAATACCTTAATTACAGCTTACGATATAATATTTTTTTGGGTTGCAAGAATGGTAATGGCGGGATTAGAATTTACAGGGCAAGTTCCTTTTAAAGATGTTTATATCACACCTCTTTTGCGTGACAAGCAAGGTAAAAAAATGTCAAAGTCCTTGGGCAATGGAATAGATCCTCTTGATATTATTAATGAGTATGGAAGTGATTCTTTACGGTTTACTTTATCATTTTTGTCTGTTCAAGGTCAAGATTTAAATATTGATGCTAAGGATTTTATGTTTGGAGCTAAGTTTGCAAACAAGGTTTTTAATGCTTCCAAATTTATTCTTTTGAATTTAAAAAATAGAGAAATATTAAATGATTTGAAATTTAACGATATTGACAAATGGTTGCTTACAAGCTTAAATTCAACCATTCTTGGTGTTGAGTCTTCTTTTGCAAATTATAAATACAATGAAGCTTCAAAATTTATTTATGAGTTTTTTTGGAATGATTTTTGTGACTGGTATATTGAAATTAGTAAAATTGATCTAAATAGTGAAAATGTTGATATTCAAAATATGGCTATTTCTAAGTTATTATTTTTTCTTAAAAAAGCATTGTTAATTTTACACCCGTTTATTCCTTTTGTTACAGAAAAAATTTATTCTGAATTTTCAGAAAAAGGAGATATTTTAGCTTTAAATGAATATCCAAGTTTTGATATTGCCAATAATTTTCAAGAAGAATTTGAAAATTTTAAAGTATTTAAAACTTTCATTGTGGCTATTAGAACGCTTAAGAGTGAATTTAATATATCTCCTGGCATTGAAATTGATGTTGCGTTGAAATTTGATGTTGATTTTAAATATGAAGGATACTTTAAGGCTAAAGAAAGCATTGCAAAAAGAATGCTTAATTTTAAAAATATATTTTACAATGAAAATTATGATAGCATGCTTGGTGTGGCTGTAGTTGGTTTTGAAATTTATGCAGATGTTAAGCCATTGATAGATAAAACTAAGGAGTTGATAAGACTTGAAAAGCAACTTGAAAAGTATAAAATGCTTAAAATTGCTGTTTCAAAGAAACTTGAAAATGAAAATTTTTTAATGAATGCTCCTAAGGAAATTATTGAATCTGAAAAATTAAAATTTGTAGAATTTTCTTCTTTAATTAATAAGATAAATAGTTATATTTTTAATTTAAAAAATCTTTAGAAAAATTTAAAAATTATTATGTAATTGAATTTTTATGATTAGCTTTTTGGCAAAAGGTGTGCTTGCTATTAGAAATAGCATTTTGAGTTCTTAATTGTTACGTAATGTTTGAGGAGATAAAAAATTTGAATCTTGTAGCTTCATGAAGCTACTTATTATTGTTGGTACGTCTTCTTCTTTAATGTAAATTGATGGGAATGTTTTTCTTTGATCAAAAATAAACTCAAAATCAAGAATTAAATAAATTTGATTACTTTTGCGAGTTACGCTCAATTTTAATTCAAAATCATCATCGTCTTTGTATCGTTTATTAGGATTTTCTTTAATCATTTTTGTGCCTAATAATATTATTTCATTTTCTTTAATACTTTTTGGTCTGTCATCAAATAAGTTTAAACTCTTGATTATAATGCTAGTATTTAAAAGATTAAAAAAGTCAAAATTTCTTCTATATCCTTTTTCTTTTAGAATAAGTTTAACTTCTGAATCGTGATCTTTAATGTATGATTCGTTATGTTCAATTTCAATAATGCCTTCAAGGCTTGCATTATTTAGAACTTCAGAGTATTTTTCTTTTTTTATTAATATATCTTTTATAAAGAACAAATCTTTAATTGTGTCTTTTGCAAAAATATAATTATTAGATATTAAAAAGATTAAGGTTATAATGAATATTTTTTTTGGCATTAAAATTTCCCTTTCTCTATTTGATAGTATATCACATTTGTTGGACTTGGTTTTTTAAACGACTTATATTAAAGATATTTTTTTAATTTTTTTGAGCTCTTATCATATGTCTTTTATTTCCAAATCCTTTTTCTATGTGAATGTATTTGAAATTAGCAAGTTTTAATCCATCTTTTACAATTCTTGCAGAAGAAAATGTTGAAAGCTTACATTTTGGGCTACTTTTCTCAGAAATTAAATTAAATATTTCATTGTTCCACATTTCAGGATTTTTTTTAGGATTAAATCCATCTAAAAACCAGTATTCTACATTTTTTGGAATTTCTTTAATTTTTATTTTAGCGTTTCCAATTAAAATTTTTAAATTAACATTTTCTGTTATTTTTAGTTTTAAATTTTTTTTGGGAATTTTAGGATAATGTTTTAACATTAATTTGAAACAATCATTTTCTTTGACGAAGAACTTTGAAATTTGCATTATTGTGTTTTTTTTAAGTGGAAATTTTTCTATAGAATAATAATTAATTTTTGAGGTTATGTTGTTTTCTTTTATGAATTTTAAAAGACATATAAAATTTAATCCTGTTCCAAATCCCAGCTCTGCTATGAGAAGATTTTTTTTTGTTTTTAATTCTAAATCCAGATTGCAGCCTTTAATAAATGTATAAAAACTCTCTTCAATTCCATATTTTGGATTGTAATAGATGTCATCGAATTTGCTTGAATATATGGTGCTTTCTTTAAAAATTAGATTTTTCATTTAATTTTATTTTTCAAGCTTACAGAATTCTGTAAGCTTGAAATTTTTAATTTGATTGATCAGAATAATAAGTTTTTATAATAAATTTTTAATTTTTGTTTAAGATTATAAGTTTTAATAAAATTTTTGACTTATGAATATTTGTAAATTTTAGCAATTCTTTTTTTAGAAATACGAAACTCTTTACCATTTCTACTTTCTCTTTTGGACTATGAGTACCTTTATTATTCATACTAAAACTAAAACCTTATTTTTCAATAATCTTATAAAAAATCTTTTATAAAGATTAAAGCTAAGTAGCTAAACTTAGCTTTTTACTCTTCTATTATTGCAACTATTTCTTTTGCTTTTAGTATTAAATGTTCTTTATTCTCGATTTTTACAGCAGCTCCTGCATATTTTTCGTAAAGTACAGTGTCGCCAACTTTTACAGTGATCTCTTCTTTTTTAGAACCAATGGCTACAACTGTCCCGATATTTGTTTTTTCTTTTGCATTTTCTGGTATGTAAAGACCTGAGATTGTTTTACTCTCAGCTTCTTTAATTTTTATTAAAACTCTATCAGCTAAAGGCTTAATATTTTTCATTTCAAACATCTCCTTATATTAATAATATTAAATATACGAAAAAATTGAGAGTTGAGTCAATATATTTATATAGTGCTTGAAAATTAAATTAATTTTCAAGATAATTTTGATATTAGAATATCAATTTTAGGCAGGGTAATGGTTTGATAACTGTAAATAATTTGGAAGTTTCATTTGGAGAGAGAGTTCTATTCAAAGATGTAAATATTAAATTTTCTTCTGGAAATTGTTATGGAATAATTGGTGCTAATGGGGCAGGCAAAAGTACTTTTTTAAAAGTACTAGGTGGAATTATTGAATCTACTAAGGGTGAAATATTTATTCCTAAAAATCAAAGAGTAGCGGCTCTTGAGCAAGATCAATTTGCTTATGATGCGTATAAGGTTATTGATACTGTTATTATGGGTCACAAAAGACTTTATTCTGTTCAAAAAGAAAAAGATGAAATTTATAATAAACTTGACTTTAGTGATGAGGATGGAATTAGAGCTGGGGAGCTTGAAGCAGAATTTTCAGAACTTGGAGGCTACGAGGCTGAATCTGATGCAGCAGTTCTTCTTAAAGGTCTTGGAATAGATGAGTCAATTCATAATAATTTAATGAGTGATATTGAAGGGGCTTTAAAGGTCAGAGTTCTTTTAGCCCAAGCTCTTTTTGGTGAGCCTGATATATTGCTTCTTGATGAGCCTACTAATAACCTTGATCTACAATCTGTTAGATGGTTAGAAGAATTTTTAATTAATTTTGAAAATACAGTTATTGTTGTATCTCACGACAGACATTTTTTAAATCAAGTTTGTACTCATATTGTTGATATTGATTATGGAAAGATTCAAGTGTATGTTGGAAATTATGATTTTTGGTATGAAACAAGTCAGATTTTAAATAAGCAATTAAAAGATGCTAAAAAGCGATCTGAGGATAAAATTGCTGAACTTAAGACATTTATTCAAAGATTTTCCAGTAATGCGTCTAAGTCTAGACAAGCAACATCAAGGAAAAAGTTGATTGAAAAAATAAAGGTTGAAGATTTAAAGCCTTCTTCAAGGAAGTTTCCTTATGTTAATTTCAAAAGCGAAAGAGAACTTGGTAAAAATGTTCTTACAATTAAAAATTTAACAAAAGAATTTGAAGGGAATTTAATTTTAAATAAATTTAGCAGTATTATTGAACCCCAGCAAAAGATTGTTTTTTTGGGAAATCCCATGTTTGCAACTTTTTTGTTCGATATTATTACAAACGAAGATAAAAATTATAAAGGTCATTATGAATGGGGATCTACTGTGAATTTTTCATATTTTAATAAAGATAATGGGAAATATTTTGATTTAGATTTGAATTTAGTTGATTGGTTGCGTCAGTATTCAAAAGAACAAGATGAAACTTATATTAGAGGATTTTTAGGTAGAATGCTTTTCAGTCAAGACGAAGCTTTAAAGAAGGTAAATGTTCTCTCGGGAGGAGAAAAAGTAAGATGTATGCTTGCTAAGGCTATGCTTAGCGGAGCAAATGTTTTAATTCTAGATCAACCTACAAACCACTTAGATCTTGAAGCAATTACATCTTTAAATGCTGGGCTTAAAGAGTTTAAAGGAGTTGTTCTTTTTACATCACATGACCATCAATTTATAGATACTGTTGCCAATAGAATCATTGAATTTACTCCCAACGGAATAATTGATCGATATATGACTTTTTCTGAGTATATTGATGATGCTAAGATTAGGGATTTGAGAAATAACCTTTACGGTGATAATGCTAGTTTTAGGCTTTAATAGTAGTTTTTAGAAAACTCAAAAGGTTTTTTGTTTTGAGGGTTATACTTTTCATATTTGTGTTTTCAGCTTCTTTTTTAAGGCTTTATTCTAGTATCAATTTATATTTTCAAAAAGCATTAACTGGTAAAGTTGCAGGCAATCCAATTATTGATGAAAAACGTGATACTATTACGGTTTTAACAAAAGATAGATGGTTGACAACTTATACAATGTCATTTGAGAAGAAATATTCTTATAGATTGAATAGAATTCCATACTCTTTTCTTTTGAAAGATTTTGATAATGGGTATTATGTTATTACAGTTAGAAATGAAGTTCAAAAGATTAAGAGAGGAAAACTTGTTTGGAAGTATAAGCTTGATTTTTCACCTTCGAGTGCTCCTGCTATAGGAAATGTTAGCATTTTAATTCCCCTTGTTAATGAGAGGGTTGTTTCTATTGATTTAGATAGTGGAAAAAAAATGTTTGAGGTCAACATGGGTGGTAGACCTGTTACTTCTCCTGTAGTTTTTGATAATGGTGATTTTTGCATTGCAAGTGAAAATAATGAAATATTTTTGTTTGATTCTTTGGGTAATAAGAAATGGTTTTCCAGACTGGTTGCTTTTCCTTTTTTGTTAATGATAAATACAAAAAAGGAAGTAGTTGTTGGACATAAGTCAGGACATATTGTTGCTTATGAGAGAGATTTTGGGGAAGTTGTTGGCTCTATTAAATTAAATTTTCCTATTAATTTTTTGTTTGAAAAGTTTAATGGTGAATATGTCGCAATTTCAAGTGTTGGTATGTTTTTTGATTTGAATAGAAACTTTAAGCTTAAATTCAAAAAAAAAATGAATTTTGAGATTGAAAAAGCTGTTCTTTATAATAATAGAAATCTTTTAGTTTCAACCAAATCAGATGGAGTTTTGTCTTTTGAAGAAGATTTTAATATATCTTTTGTAGATGCTAATCTTAAGGATTTGTCAGGACTTAGTGCTAATTCAGGTATTATTGTTTTAGGGGGAGGTGATTGGGTTCTGAGTACTTATTATTACGAATATGACAAAGATCTTGATGTTAGTGTGTGGAACCATTTTAGAGGTAATAAATACAATCAAGGTAGAATAGATTTAAAAGAGAAAGGTTTTGTAGATTATGATAAAAATTATTTACTTCTCGATGAGATTCTTAATTCTAGTTATAGTGATGCTGCTTATGATAAATTTTTAGGGATTTTGGATTTTCTTGCAACTGAACATGGAAATTTTCCCAAAAAATATTTAAATTTATATAAAAAAGCTTTTAATGTTTGGCTTTTGCCAGAAAAGGGATTTAATCGGATTGTTTCAAGGGGCAAGCTTTATAGATATTTTGTATGTGTTAATGATGAAGCTTCAATTAAGAGTTTTATTAATTTGGCAATTAAAGAAAGAGATATTAATAATATAATTACCATAGTTCAAACTATTACCAAATTTGAAAGTTATTATGGACAAGACTGTATTATATATAATTACATACAACATATAGTGTTAAATTATCAAGGCAATTTAGAAATAGCTTATTCTGTGATTTTAAATTTGAGAAATATAATTTTAAATTCAACAGACAAACTTCTCAAACTTTGTAAGAATAAGTATATAAATTTATTAATGTTTATGAGACGGCAAAATTTTTCTGAAAATATTAACAAACACATTAATGAAATTATTTCAAGCATTCAAGATTGAATTATCTGTTTTGTATATAAATCTGATTATGTTAAAATTAGGTTAAATTAGTGAATTTAGTTGGTAAGGTAGATTATAATTAATTTATAGGAGAATTTCTTTTATGAAAAAAATGTTGCTAATCTTTAGTTTTTTTCTTGTTTTTTTGAATGGATTTCCTCTTAATGCAAGGGAAGTTGATAGGGAAAAATTAAAGGACTTTGTAAATATGGATCTTGAGTTTGTAAATTATGAAGGTCCTTATGATTTTTCAAATACGTATGAACAAATAGTGGGTATTGGGGAGTTTTTAGCAAAACCATTGATTAATTCCAATAGTAACTCAAGTTATTATGGTAAATATTTTATTAATAGATTTATTGACGATCAAGATAAAAAAGCAAGTGTTGATGTTTTTTCTATCGGCAGTAGGTCAGAGCTTGACAGCATCTTTAATTTAAGAAAAATTCTTGCAGGGTATTTAATAAAGGCTTTCGATTATGAAAGATCTAGTGCGGAATTAATTTCTAAGGTTATTACAATATATAATGCTGTTTATAGAGGGGATTTGGATTATTATAAAGGGTTTTATATTGAGGCTGCTTTGAAGTCTTTAACTAAAGAAAATGCGGGACTTTCTAGGGTATACAGTCAATGGGCTGGTAAGACACAAATATTTATTCCTCTTAAGAAGAATATTTTATCTGGGAAAGTTGAGTCTGATATTGATATTGACAGTTTGGTTACAGATAAGGTGGTGGCGGTTCTTTTGAGTGAGAATGAAGGGGGTGTTAACTTTGCAAGAGATATTACAGACATTCAAGGCGAAACTCATAAAGTAGATCAAGATAAAATTGATGTTGAATTAGATAATTTTAATGAAAGTGATTCCAATATAACAGAAACTATTGAGAATTTAAGGGATCAGCTTGAAAAGGCTACAGACGAAGAGCATAGAAAAGAAATTGAAAGTCAGGTAGATGCTAAAAAGAAACAGAAAGAAGAGTTAGATGAAAAGGTAATGAATCTTGAGAAAGCTCAACAAAAATTGGATTTTGCTGAAGATAATTTAGATATTCAAAGAGATACTGTTAGAGAAAAGCTTCAAGAGGATATTAACGAGATTAATAAAGAAAAGAATTTGCCAAAACCTGGTGATGTAAGTTCTCCTAAAGTTGATAAGCAGCTACAGATAAAAGAGAGTTTGGAAGATTTACAAGAGCAGCTTAAAGAAGCTAGTGATGAAAATCAAAAAAAAGAAATTGAAAAGCAAATTGAAATTAAAAAAAATGATGAAAAACTTTTAAAAAGCGAAGATCATAAAGCAATAGATCCTAATAGAGGGTTAGATTCTAAAACTTCTAGTAAAGAAAAAGAGAAGGAAGAAGAAATAATTAAAGAGAAATCTCAAGCAAGTTTGGGCGATTTGAATAATGATGAAAACCGCATGATGCCGGAAGATCAAAAATTATCTGATAATAAAAGATTAGATAGTAAAAAAACATTAAAACCCGTTTTTGAAGTTGATAAAGTAGATAAAATTTCCAAGTCTAACAACAATGGGGTTAATGAATTATCCCCGCTAGATAAGCCTTCTTATAGTGACGTTGATTCAAGAGAGGATGTAGATAACAAAGATGTTAATTCTCAAAAAGTCAAGCCTCAAGTTAAAAGCCAACCTGCTTCTTTAAATGAAAAAGAAGATTTGGCTGCTATGTCTATAGATTCCAGTAATCCCGTATTTTTAGAGGTTATAGATCCGATTACAAATTTAGGCACGCTTCAACTGATTGATTTAAATACTGGTGTTAGACTCAAAGAAAGTACTCAGCAAGGCATTCATCGTTATGGGATTTATGAGCGTGAAAAAGATTTAGTTGTTATTAAAATGGATTCAGGAAAAGCTAAGCTTCAAATACTTAATAAACTTGAGAATTTAAAAGTGGTGTCAGAGTCTAATTTTGAGATTAATAAGAATTCATCTCTTTATGTTGACTCTAAAATGATTTTAGTAGTTATTAAGGACAGTAGTAATGCTTGGAGATTGGCTAAATTTTCTCCTGAAAATTTAGATGAGTTTATCCTTTCAGAGAATAAAATTTTACCTTTTACTAGTTTTTCTGTGAGAAAGAATTTTGTTTATTTGCAGGACGAGTTTAAAAGACTAGTTACTTTAGATTTAAATACTTTAAAGAAAATTTGAATAATTTTGTAGTTTAATTAATTAAAGTTTTATCAATATTAAAAAGCTAAAAACAACGTTTTTAGCTTTTTTTAAATATTATTTCGGGATGGTGGGATTCGAACTCACGATCCCCTGCTCCCAAAGCAGGTGCCTTAGCCACTAGGCCACATCCCGAAGAAGCGCACCAATTAGGACTCGAACCTAAAACCTACAGATTAGAAGTCTGTTGCTCTATCCAATTGAGCTATTGGTGCATTTTGAAATGCTAATGATGAGTATATCATTTTGCAAAATCCTTGTCAATAAAGTCTAGACACCTTT
This sequence comes from Borreliella valaisiana VS116, assembly GCF_000170955.2. Taxonomy (NCBI): domain Bacteria; kingdom Pseudomonadati; phylum Spirochaetota; class Spirochaetia; order Spirochaetales; family Borreliaceae; genus Borreliella; species Borreliella valaisiana. Next base: position 790,654 of record NZ_ABCY02000001.1, read on the forward strand.
GCTTTGTATATTTTTTATTTTTATTTTTATTTTGTGTTTATAATGTTTTATAATTTTTTTATGATTAATCTTGATTTGATTGTTGATGAAACTTTGTTTAGATATCCCGATGTTAAACCTTTTTTAAATTATAAAAATAATTATGAACTTTTAATAATGGTAATTTTAAGTGCAAGAACAACAGATAATTTGGTAAATAAAATTTCTCCGTACCTTTTTGAAAGGTATGGAAATTTTGAAAGTTTATCAAGAGCAAATGTGAGAGATGTTGAAAAATTAATTTATAAGACAGGTTTTTATTCAAGGAAAGCTAAAAATATTGTAAATTGTTCTATTGATATTTTGGAAAAATTTAATGGTGTTATTCCAAATAATATTTTCGATCTTGTTAAACTACCCGGAGTAGGTCGAAAGACAGCAAATGTTATTCTTGGAGCTATTTACAATAAACCCGCAATTATTGTAGATACCCATTTTAGTAGAGTTATTACAAGGCATGCTCTTTCTTTGGAAAATTCTCCTATTAAGATCGAACTGGATCTAAAAAGAAGAATAGAACCTTGTAAACAGTATAGATTTTCTATGGCTATCAATAAGCACGGAAGAGAAATTTGCACTTCTAGAAATGTAAGTTGTGTTAATTGTTTTTTAGAAAAATTTGCTCCAAGAGTTTGTTAATTTTTTTAGTTAAGATGATATTAAATGTTTCATTTTTTTTCTTAGCTGTAAATTTATTATTGCTAATATTATGTTTATACCTATTAATATGAGTAGAGGATTGATCCATATCCATAGATATTTATTACCCATTTCCATATAGTTGAGCAGTTCTCCAAGACTGGGATATAGACTTTTGTCTTGTTTTTGTAAAAAGCTTACTACTTCAAAAGTAGTAAGACTTCTTGCCATTTGTAATGGGATTATGGATGATATTGATGAGAATACTTCTGGAAAAATGTGACGCAATATTATTCTAATTTTGCTTGCTCCTATGGCTTCGCTGGCTTTAACATAATCTAAATTTTTTATTATTAATGTGTTGTTTCTTGCAATAAAAGCAAACCTAATCCATCCATGAATCAATGCCAATAGTGTTGCTGTTTGAAGCATATTGTAAGTTTTTTGTTTTAAAAAGTAGTAAAAAACCAGAGACACAACATAAAAAAAAGGTAGCGTTTGCAATGCTTCGATTGGTTTTGAAATTAGCATGCAAATTTCAAAATTAAACATGCCAATTATTGTTCCAATGAAAATTCCAATTATTGCAGAAATTGTTGCGTAGCTTAGTGAAAGTAAAATAGAATTTCTAGTTGCAATTATTAGTCTTGCCATAATATCTCTGCCTTTTTTATCGATTCCTAGTGGATTTTCTTTTGTGGGTGGCATAGGCATGTTTTTGGTAGTCTTTAAATAGACTTTATTTGGATCTTTTTTGTAGATTGCAATTTTTAAATTTTCATTAATAAGCGCTGGAGTAATTATTAACAATACAATAAATATGCTAAAGAGTGCGATATAAATTTTTTTTATTATTGTGTCTTGTTTCATTAGCTTAGCGTGTCCTTATATGGGTTGATTTTGTAGATTAATATATCTGTTATTATGTTTGGAATAAGCATAATGAAAACACCAATAAAAATTAAATCTTTAGAAATAGCATAATCGTTAAATTTTAAAGAATTTAAATATAAAGCTCCAATTCCATCAATTTCAAACATTGATTCAATCATTGATGCTCCAAAAAAAGCAGTTGTGATAATAGGTCTCATGTTTGTGAGTAATGGTGTTATTGATGGAATTAATGCATGTTTTAAGATTATTTTTAATTTATTTATTCCTCTTGATTTTGCAGCTTTTATGTAAAATTCTGATAAAGTTTTTTCAAGAGATTGTTTGAAAATTACAGAATTAAATATGAAAAAAGAAAAAAACCATGCAAATCCGCCCATTATTAAATTTTTTGGATTTAAATTAAAGTAATATATTAAAGACAATATTAAAAATACTGTTAAGTTTCTTGGCATGGAGTGAAGCAATAGCATTAAATATTCTAGAAAATTGTTTATTAGGTTGTTTTGTATGTAAATTTTCCAAATTACAATGAGGACCATTGCTGCAATATAAGAGAGTAGGGCGCCTGGAATTGAAATTTTTAAAGTATTAAATAGTTTTTGAAAAATTACTTTAGTGGTTGGCGCTCCTTTACTCAATAGAGAATACCGATAATCGCCCCATAGTATTCCTTCATTTTTTGTTTTGTATATTATATATGAATTGCCAGCTATATGCTTTAAAAAGCAATTTTTTTCTAATTTTGATTTAGGGTTAAAGTTATGTATCAGTGTATATCTTTCTATACTTTTGTATATTCCAATGTATTGCAAGTAATTTTTTAGGATATTTGTTTTAACAAAAGGGGTATACTGTTGTTCATTTGAAAAAAAATTTACTAACGATAAGCAAAAAAATGATGCACAAATTAAATTAATTAATAAATATATTATATTTTTTAAAATAAATATTTTCAATGTTTATTGCTTTTTGTGATTTTTTTGGTTTGGATAATACAACTTGATAAAAAATAATAAATTAAACCTATTGCTATTGATATAAAGTAGAAATTTTGATTCTTAGGAAGGGGTTTTTGTAGGGTTAATATTTGACCCTGGTGATATTGATCTTTATTATTATTGGTTTTTATTACTGTTGAGTTTTTTGGGTAGTATCCCAATTTGTTGGCTTCTTTTAAAATTTCGGATTTAGATACTTGCAAGTTAATATATCTTGCTTTTAATTCTTTTTGGATTTCTTTTAGTTTTTCGATGTGATTTTTTATTAGTGTTAAGTTATTGTCCAATTTTTGATAATTAACAAATCCTCTCTCTCCAAATATGGGGGCTATTATAAAGTAGCTTAGTATTCCCGAGTAAAAAGACATTGCAATTTTTTTATAAATAGTCATATAACTTGTAATTATATTCTTAATATACTATATTTACAAGTAGTTAAAGTTGATTTAGATTGTAGTTATATTGAATAGTTTTGGAGAGCAAAGTTGGCGTGAAGAATAATATTTTTTTTATCAAAGAAGGTCCAAAGGAAGTTGATTTTGATATGGAAAAAGTATTTTTAAGAAATGAGTCTGTTGATATTATTTCTACTTCCTCAGATAATTTTAAAAATTTTTTAGATGAAAAGCTGTTAAAACTCGATAACATATTAAAAGAAAGACATGGTGAGTTGATTAATTGCTTAAAGGATGTTGAGCTTCGTGTTGAGAGAGTTGAGAAAGAAATGCTTGATGGTGGACTTAAGCTTGTCCAAAGAGATTTTATTACTTCCGATTCGAAAGATTTTGAAAAAAAGTCATCTGAGATTGACGATTCATTTTCTAAAAAAGAAGACAATTTGCCTAATATTTCTATTGGTCAAGAAGAATTAGATGCACTGCTTGAAGGCATCAATTATATTCCAAAAGAAAATGAAGACGTTCAACACGATGTTAAATTTAATACAGATAAAGCAGATAAAGATTTGAATTTGGCCAGCAGTTTGCATGTGACTGATAATTTTTCTAATGATTTTATTAAAAAAGAAAGTAAAGAAAGTAAAGAAAGTAAAGAAAGTATTGATGTTGTTAATGATAATGTTTCCGTAGAAAATATGGAGGTAAATAATAATAACGATCATAGTGAAAAATTAGATAGTTTTGTAGATAACAAACAACATTTAGATTTAATTGATGAGAATGGAAACGTCAAGCATGGGGGGGGCAGTGATGATACGATTCTTGAGTGTTCTGGTGAACGTCTTGAGTTTAAAGAATTTGATGACTTTGAAAATATTTTAAAAGAGGACTTGGATTCTCAAATTACCGAAGGCTCTTTATCTAATTATGGAGAGAAAAATTTGAATGATAATTTGGGAGATGAAGTAGATCGAAACCAAAGTAATGATGTTTCCAATTGTGAAAAACCCAGTTTCCAAAATATAACTGAAGAGGATCCTTCTTTTTCTCATTTTAATTTTAATGATGTTGAAAAGGTTGTGAGCAAATTTAATACTAAAGAGTCTTTAAGCAATGTTGCGCTAAATAGCGATGAAAAAGCCGTATTAATAAATTTCATTGATAGGATAGAAAGTGAGCTTGAGTTAAATCCTAATAGAAATATTTTTAAAATTAAACAAGAGTATGAAGTTTTAAAAAAAGTTAAATTTTTACTTACTAAAAATTAAAGAATCTATTCGTTTAAATTTTATTTTACTTTTCTTCTATAAGAATTTTAAGTTGATTTTTGATAGCTGAATAGACGATTTTTTTATTCGAACTTGAACTAACATTAAGTAAAGTAAAACAACACTTTATCTTTTGATAAAATGTTGTCTTTGTAATGGTTAATTTTTATTATATTTGTTTTTATATGTTTTATTTTTTTAATACATAGCAAGATTAATCTGTATTGTTTTAATGTTCATGGTGATCTACTTGATTATCATTGCTAGAAATATTATCTTTTTCTATTAATTTTTTTTCTAAGTTAAATACATCAAAAAAAGTCCATTTGCTAGTCATGTAGTAATATTCATCTTTATCTTTTTTGATTAATATGTCTTTGTCATTTTCTTCGTTTTTATTAAGGTAAACTTCAATATTGTTAACACTTTTATTGCTCCATTTAACTTCAATTTTGTAATGAAGTTTATAGTCATCTATTTTTGATTTATCAATTTCAAGTCCATCAGCTTTAAATTCAGCAATAATATTTAAAGGTCTTTCCTTTGGCATTTTTTGGTTATTTAAAAAATAAAGGCCATCTTTAGTGGTAATCTCATAGTTATTATTTATATTATTTTCATTTTCTTTGTTTAATTTTCTTATTATTTTTAATGATAAATTTTCTAATTTTGTGTTTTTTTCTTGAAATAATGTAGTATCTGAAAATGTATTATAAGAATTACCTTTATATGATAAGAAAATATTTTTTGTTAAGTAAACATTTTCGTCACTGCCTTTAATGTATGCCAATCTTGAATCACCTTCTCCTGATTTTCCAACAAAAATTTCTGTTAACAGTTTGTTATTATTGTCAAATAATTTGAAGCTTGGATTTTCCCCAATTCCGAGTTCTTTGTGTTTTTTTTGATCTCTGCTTACAAGTTTGTTTTTTTGAAGTTCATCTAATGCTTTGATTAGAGAATTAACTTTTTTATTGTCAACGGGAATATTTTGTTTGTTATATGTTAACATCCAATCTTTACCAAGTTTTGTTAGTGTTCCTTCAAGTTCTGTTTCAATTTTAGAAATTAAATTTAAGTCAAAATCGAAAAATTTTTCTTCCAGAATCCTTGCTACTTTATTTTCATTTGAAAAAATTATTCCCAATAAAAATGTAGATGTTAGCACTATTATTATCAATATTTTTATTTTTTCTTTATTGATTGAGAATATTTTTGATTTTATCATAAACACTCCTTTATTCTTAATTTGCTTTTCTTTTTTTAGTAAATCTAACAAGTCCAAATATTAATATTATTGTTGGAAGAATAATTAAATTAACAATTATTAATGAAAACTTTGCATTGACCATTTCGTTTGAGGAGCTTGGAAATTTTAATTTAGCTCTTACTTCTCTGGACTTAATATTAAAAAATTCTTCCTTTTGCATTAAATAGTCTGAAATTCTTCCTGATAGTTCGAAATTTGATGGAGAACCGTTGTACATATAATCACTAAATATCATGCTTGATCCTGTTAAGATTATTTTAGAATTTTTGGAATATTGTTCTTTATAAGGACTTTTAATTTTTCCTTCAATTGCATATCCTAGTATTTTGAGTTTATTCTCATCAAATTTATTTGGGACTTCGAATGCATTCAAAGATATGTTTGAAAGATTGGGTTCTTTAACTTGCCATGATTGTTTAGAGCTTGCAAAGAGAGGTAAAAATTTTACTTCTTCTTCATCTTTTTTGACAAGTTCTAATGAGCTACTCCAAGGAATTGTAGCAGTATAAAAATTTTTTAGTAATGGTATGTCTTTTTTTATAATATTGCTTTTGTCTATTAAGATCCATGGATAGTAAGTTTGAAAATTGCCACCTAAAAAGATAGTGGGTGCTCTTTTATCAAGAATAATATTATCATGGTATTTTATACCATAGCTTTCAAATAGATCAAATAGCTTAGATTTAATAGGAGTTATGCCATATGGATTTTGAGGATTGTAATCAATTGTGCTTGTTGCAACAAATATTTTTCCATCGTTAACAATAAAATCGTCAATTTTTTCTACAATCTCTTTATCAATTTCTTTAGCACCAATAATGAATAATCCATTTATTTCTTTTCTTATGTCTTCTAATTTTTCAGTTTTTAAATCTATTTCTTTTATTTCAATACCAAATGCTTTTTGCATTATTTCAGAAAAGTTTTTGTGGGCTTCTTTTAAAGTGCTGTCTCCAAAAGCAAGTCCTAAAACTTTTTTTGTATTGTTTATTAGCTTGTCAAGCCCATTTGCAAGGTCATATTCTAAATTACTGATTTCTGTTACGATTGGTATTACTTCTCTTTTTCCTTCGTAAATAATTTCAATTCCTGAATATATTTTGAGTATTGAGAGTTGATTAATATCTCTTAAGTCGATTTGCTGAGAAGGAATGCCGATGTGCTCTAAGGGTGTTGAAATTTTATCGGCATCAAGTTCTTTATAAATTACTTTTCCTTTTGAAGCATCAGAAAAACTTATTAAAAAATTTTTTATTTGGTTTGGAAAGGCGAAATAGTTTTCAAGGCTTCCTGAATTGTAATATGTTATATATATTGTTTCATTTGCACTTGAAAACAAATTTTTTGTAACTTTAGATATTGTAAAAGCTTTGTGCTTTGTAAAGTCTATTTTTAAAATGAAAATAGATATATTGCAAAAAATCAAAAAGATTATTGTAAGGTTTAAAGTTAGGTTTAAAACTTCATTTTCTTTATTTTTCATAATTTTATCTCCATTTTTTTAGCGTTATGCTGTGTGTGGTTAGTATTAAAAACGTGATTGTGAATGTAATAAAATAAATAAAGTCTGATAAGTTTAGTATGCCCATATTAAAATAGCTAAAGTGATTAGTTATTGAAATAAAATTAAGCATTTCTCCTATTATATTTTCTTTCCCAAAGATCATAACCAATTTCCCAGAAAATAGTATTAAGATCAGTATAAATACGGTTAAAATGTAAGAGACTATTTGACTTTTTGTAATAGACGAAATAAATGTTCCCATGCTTAAAACCGAGAGAGAATAAAGAATTATCCCTAAATATTGAAGCAATATTATTCCAAGATCAAATTCGCCCATGAAAATTGTCATTATTGTAAGAGGTAAGGTAAGTGAGAATAGTATTAAGGTAAATATTTTAAGCGTAATAAATTTGCCTAAGACTATTTCTTGAGGGCTTAGTGGTAGAGCATAAAGAAGTTCAATGCTTCCTGTTTTATGCTCTTCTGAGAACACTCCCATGCTAAGTGCTGGCAGCACTAACATCAAAATAATAGGCATTGAAGAAAAATAAGAGGTAAGAGATGCATTGTCTTTAATAAAAAATCCTGATAAAAAGATAAATGAAAAGTTTATGAATATTAAAAAAAATAGCATCACAACGTATGCAGTTGGAGTTCCAAATAATATTTTTAGTTCTTTTTTAGAAAGCGATAAAGATTGCTTTAAATCTATTTTCATTTTTTTCTCTCCTTGGTTAATTTACTAAATATCTTTTCAAGGCTTTCATGTTTTGGGATCATTGCTTTTAAGATGATATTATTTTTTACTATGTAGCTAAAAAGATCTTCTTCTGTTTTTCCTTGAGATAGTTTTAATGAAATGTTTAAGTCTTTCTCGTGATCTTCAAGTTGTATTAATGTAAAAATATCATTTTTGCTATTGAAAAATTTTTTTTCATTTTCGGAGTTTTTTGAAACTATTAATTCTATTTCAATCTCCTTAAGTTTATTTTTAATAATATTTTCTTTTGTGTCATCAGCAACAATTACCCCGTTGTTTACAATAATTATTCTTTTACAAATAGATTCTACTTCGCTTAGTATGTGTGAAGAGAATAATATTGTACTTTTTTTTTCAAGTTCTCTTAAGAATTCTTTAAATTCAATTATTTGATTTGGATCAAGACCATTTGTTGGCTCATCGAGTATTACAAGTTTAGGATTGTTTATTAAAGCACCCGCTATTCCTACTCTTTGTTTAAATCCTTTTGAAAGTTGAGAAATCAGCTTATCTTCAACTTCTTTTAATTTGAATATGCTTATTGCTTTGTCAATTTCTTTTTTTATTTTTTTAACACCTTTTATTTCTGATATAAACTTTAAATATTCTTTAACAGAAAGTTCTGGGTAAAGAGCTAGTTTTTCAGGAACATATCCTATGTGTTGTAGTATTTCTTTTGAATACTCTACAATGTCTTTTTTAAAAATTTTTACATTACCTTTGCTTGGATAATGAAATGATGTCAAGATTTTGATTAATGTGGACTTTCCGGCTCCGTTTGGGCCAAGTATGCCAAGCACTTCGCCTTCTTTAACCTTAAAGCTAACATTAAATAGCGCTGTAAATGAACCATACATTTTGCTAACTTTTTCTACATTTATCATATACCCTCCTATTTAATAATAAAGTTATTTTTGCTTGCTTCAAGCCTCATTCCATCTTTTGTTAAAAAAATTTCTCCATCTGGATATTCCAATTTTGCCTCCTTTAGTAAGTTTTCAAGATCTTTTCTTAATGTATATCTTTCACTAAAATGAATAAGTCCTGTTTGTAAAACTTTTGCTTGCTTGACAATATTTGCAGCTCTACTCGCTGTTAAGTGAAGTTTTTTATCTGCTTCCTTTTTAAGCTCATTTTTAAATGTGCTCTCAATTATTACAAGGTTAAAATTTTTGATTTGCTGTATTAGCTCTTTAAAATAACCAGTATCTGTAATGTACGCAACTTTTAATCCTTTTCTAGATTTTCCAAGTATTTCTGATGGTTTTATAATTTTTCCGTTTATTAGTATTTCTTTTCCATCTTGTAGGGTTTTCCTAATAGGCCCTTTGGGAATATTTAACTCTTCTGCTTTTTCTGTATTGAATTTGCCAGGCTTATCTTTTTCTATAAATAAATATCCAACACATTCTATTGAATGTTTTAGCCCGGTGTATTCAATTTTTTTTGTTTTATCTTCATATATTATTTTTTCAGTTTTATCTATGATTATTTCTTTATAAATTATTTCATAATTTTTATATATTTTAAGCATTTCTATATTAGCTTTTGCATAGTTTTTTATTCCAACAGGTCCAGCGATTATTAATGGGTCTTTTCTTGTTTCTCCACTTTGTGACATTAGCATTATTATTCCAAGTAGCCCTGTAATGTGATCAGCATGTAAGTGTGTAATACAAATCATTTTTATTTTTTGCCAAGATATTTTTTGTTTTCTTAAAGACATTTGAGTTCCTTCTCCACAATCGAATAAAAAATTGTCCCCATTGTATTCGATTAGTACGGATGACAAATATCTATTGTGGAGCGGTCTTGTTCCCCCAGTTCCTATAATGTTAATGTTGAATCCCAAAGATTATTCTCCTGGTTTGCCTTGAAAGTGTTAATTAATTTTAATTGTTTTGTTAAATTTTGCTTCACTTTTAGTTTCTCTTTGGATAAGAATTATTTTAGCTTAACTTAAACATTATATTATTTTTTCATTAATTTAGAAATATTAAGATGTGAAATCGCTTGTCAGCATGAATTTAAAAATTTTGATTTTAAAAATGTTGCACATTATTGTAATAGTTTGCGTATCTTTTAATATTATAATGATTTGGAATTTTGTCAATTTTTTCAATATTGTCAACTAATAAATTGGATAAGTATGGTGCCATAGATATACCTCTTGTTCCAAAACCATTTAGTATGAAGATATTTTTATGCTTTGGGTGTTCTCCCAAGAAAGGTTCTCTGTCAAGAGTTGAAGGCCTTATGTGTGCTTTTTGAGCAATGACTTTGCATTTTAGATTTGTTATTTTTTTAAATTTTTCCAATAATTCTAATTTTGCCCATTCATTTGTAAGTGTATTCCAAGTATTCCATTCGTAAGTACCTCCAAGGTAAAATTTATTCCCCTTTAGGTGAATTAAAGATACGTGTCTATTGTAAACTTCTTTAAAATTTAATTTCTTGCATTCTAATATTATGATTTCACCTTTTGCAGGCTCAAATGGTAGGTAAGAAAAAAATCCTTTAAGTTTTTCTTTATATCCTTTTGCAAATATTAATTTTTCAAATTTGAAATCTTCTATTTTGAAAAAACTTTCTTCAAGTTTAATTTTATTTTCATCGATATTTTTTTTTATGTATGATTTTTTTTTGATTAAATATTTTTTAATATTTTTTATATAGATTTTTGTATTAATCCTAGCGCCTTTTATTACCATTCCTCCGTTAGAGTCTTTTGAGAAATTATAAATTTTGCCATCTTTTATTTTCAAAATAAAGTTTGTCATGTTTTTATCATTTTCAAGTCTATCAATCAGGTTATTTTTTTGATTTTCAGTAGTAAATGGTCTAAAGATATTTTTTTCTATAAAAAAATTAGATTTAATGGTTTTTTCAATTTCTTGATAGTAATTTTTTGCAAATTCAAAAATATGCGATTCTTTCCATGCAATGTTCATTTTTCTGCCCATAATAGGATTAATAAGTCCACCTGCTACTATTGTTGCTTTTGTATCTTCATCATCAAAAAGAATTACTTTTTTATTTCTTTTAAGAAGTTCGTAAGTAACGGTGCTTCCTGCTATTCCCCCCCCAATAACTGCAAATTCATAATGCATCATAAACCCCTTTTTGATTTTATTTATTTATAAATTTAGAGTATTTTTTGATTATAATGAAGTTTAATTAAATATTTATTAGTCTTTTTCTTTTCAGAAATTAGTTGCAATTGTTTAGTTTTTATGTTTCCTTATCATTTAAAAACCTTTTATTTTCAATTATAATATATCATTATGTTTTTGTATAAGGGATGTTTTATGACCAGTAAAGAAGATGATAATAGTAGTGTTTTGCATGATCAGTCATTGAAATTAGTTTTAAAGAGCAGATCAATAGTAATTGCTGGTGAGATTACCAAGGATGTTTCTCGGCTTTTTCAGGAAAAAATATTATTATTAGAGACCTTAGATTTTAAAAAGCCTATATTTGTATATATTGATTCAGAAGGAGGCGATATTGATGCTGGATTTGCTATTTTTAATATGATTCGTTTTGTTAAGCCCAAAGTTTTTACAGTTGGAGTAGGACTTGTTGCTAGTGCCGCTGCTTTAATTTTTTTGGCTGCAAAATTAGAAAATAGATTTTCATTGCCTTTCGCCAGGTATTTATTGCATCAACCTTTGAGTGGATTTAAAGGAGTTGCCACAGATATTGAGATTTATACTAATGAGTTAAATAAAGTTAAAAAAGAACTTAATAATATTATCTCAAAAGAAACAGGTCAAAAAATTTCTAAAATAGAAAAGGATACTGATAGGGATTTTTGGTTAGACAGTGGCGCTGCAAAAAAGTATGGACTTGTATTTGAAGTTGTTGAAACAAAGTGTCAACTTGAAGAGTTTATTTCTGCTTAGTGTTTTATTTGTTTCCTGTAATTTTATAGATATAGATTTTAGTGTTTTGGAGTTTAAAGTTGCAGATTTTAATTTAAATGATAATTCTTCTCAAGAATTATTAGATTCTGCTTATAATATTCTCGATCAAAGTTTTGATTTAATAATTATTAAGAACCTTGAAAATAAAAATGTTCTTGATTTAATCAATAATAGAGTTTTATTTGGCACTTTTAAGAATGCTTATTTCATTGATCAAGGGAAAGGACTTTCTGTTAGCATTCTTTCTAAGCGTAAAATAAATATTAAAGTTTTGAGTGTAGTGCAAGATTATGATAATTTAAAATTAGGATTGCTTGTTGATTTTAAATTTAAGGATAAGCATTATGGTATTGTTATTTATAATTTAAGCAATGATTTTATTAAACATTCTGCTAGTTTGCAAATTAGTGAGCAAATTTTATATTTAAAAGTCCAAATGGATAAATTAATGTTTATTTTAGATGAATCTGAATTTTTTATTTTTGATTTATTAATCAAAAATGGATTTTTTAGTTTAATAAATGATTCAAACAATATTTCAATGTTAGCGAATAAGATTGATTTTAGAGTTTTTTCTAATTTTTTTGCTAGAGTTTCTTTGTATTCATTTATGTTTGCAATTGCAGATTATTTGCACAACAATTATTCTATTGAGAATTTTCCTCAAAAAATAGTTATCAATTGAGTTTTGGGATTTATTTTCTTGTTTGACTTGACATCATAATATATTATTATTTATTATATTATTCTATGCCGAAGTGGTGGAAATGGTAGACACACAGGACTTAAAATCCTGAGGAGGAAGCTCCGTACCGGTTCAAGTCCGGTCTTCGGTATTTCCAAAGGTTTTATTTACATTTTTCGGCTATTTTTTTGTTTGTAAGCATTCCTAGGATAAGTGCTATTCCTAAAGATGTAAAAGATGTAAAGTCGGATTTAAAATTTAATTTTAATACTATTAATATCATTTGCAGAATTGATCCAAAAATTAGGCCTTTTGATAAATAAATAAAATTGTTTAAGTGATTATCTATTATTTTCTTTATTATTAATATTGATGTAATTATTCCTATTGTTAGAGATATTGCAAATATTGTAATAAGAGCAATGTTAAATTCGGATATAATGAGTATTATTTCTTTATAAAAGCCAAGTAGTAGAAGCATTGCAGATCCTGAGATTCCTGGTAAGATCATTGATGCTCCGCTTATTGTTCCAGAGGATATTAATAATAAATAATATTTTATTGAGTTTTTGTCTTGAAGTATTGTACTTTGCAATTGTATATTAGATTCTTTGATTATTAAGAAAAGTACAATAATGACCATGCCAATAAAAAACAACAAATGCTTTAATATTTTTGTATTACTATTTATTTCTTTTATAGATATTTTTGGTTTTAGTGTTAACATATTCCCAAATGTTAATCCTATGAAAAATGCCATTAGCAATGCTTCTATTATTCCATTGTCAAAGACATAAGCTTTAAATATTTTTGCAGCCAATAATATTGAGGTTAACATTCCTGTTGCCAAAATAGTTAAAAACATTAAATTTTTTTTAATTTCTGCGAATTTTAAGATTTCTGAGATAGAATTTACTATTTTGTAGTAAATTTTTAGCATTAAGGCCAGTGTTGCCCCAGAGACCCCTGGGATTATGTTTGCAATTCCAAGTAAAATTCCCTTGATATAAATATTAAGCATTTTTATTTTTAGATTTTAAGTATTTATTATTTTCAATTTAAATGTTTTATCTGTCATCACCCTCACCATTTATTGTTCCATTTTCATGTCGCTTTTTTATTTTTTTTAGGTTTGTAAGGGCAACATCTTCAAGTGTAATACCTAAATTGTTGCTTAAAGTTGACAAGTACCATAAAACATCTCCGAGCTCTTTTTTAATTGACATCAAATACTCATCATCAATAATGTAATTTTTGTCTCTTCCTAATTTTTTTATTTTTTCAACAACTTCTCCAGTTTCACCAGCAAGACCAAGTGTTGTTAAAATTAATTCTTCTTTTTTATTTTTGTACTTAGCAGTTTTTTTTGCTTTTTCTTGGTATTCGTTTAACTCCATGTTGAAAGACAGTTTATTACAGTTTGTTATTATTTACAAGCCCAAACATGATTTATTATTTTTATGTTTTTTATTATATTTGATTAATTAAGCGTGAAATAATTTGTAGTATGAGTAAAATTTTTTTGTTATTTAAAGCAGTTTTCTTTTTTTTGAAAATAATTTGTGTTTTTTCTTATCCAGAAATAAAAAATTTTTCAAGAAAAGATCCTATTTTTTCTGATCTTAAAATTAAAGTTTTTAAATATAATAAAAAAGAACATATTCCCTTGTTTTTTTACTTATATAAAGTTAAAAAGGGGGATACTTTTTTTAAAATTGCTAACAAAATAAATGGGTGGCAGTCTGGTATTGCTACTGTTAATTTATTAGATTCTCCTTTTGTAAGCGTTGGGCAAGAGATTCTTATTCCTAGTAAAAAGGGAGTTTTTGTTTTTGATAGTAAAGATTATAGATTTAATAATTTGCTTTTAGCAACAAGAGATCTTACTAAAGCCGAAAAAGTAAAAATTAAAAGGAATGACAGAGTTTATGAGTTTTATTTTTTTGATTTTGCCAAGAACCCAGATTCCGGACTTTTTTCAGGTACAGAGTTACTTTTTTTTTTGAATTCTAATTTTATTTTTCCTTTAAAAAAATTTATTGTTAGTTCTGATTTTGGATTTAGAAATGATCCTTTTACTGGTAATAAAAGTTTTCATACGGGAATAGATCTTGCAGCTCCAATGAATACGGAAGTGTATTCCTCTTCTTCTGGAATAGTTATTGAAGTTGGATATAACGATCTTTATGGCAATTTTGTTGTAGTTGGTCACAAAAATAATATCAAATCTCTTTATGGGCATTTAAATTCATATTCTGTAAAGAGAGGAGATTTAATTAAATCGGGTGAATTTCTTGGAAGGGTGGGGCAAACGGGGCGTTCAACAGGGCCCCATTTACACTTTGAAATATTAAAAAAAAATATTCCTATTAATCCTTTAAAGTTTTTAAAGTAAAGATTGATTACAGGCAGCCAAATATAATATTATTAAATTATATTGATTATTAATAAATAATGGTGTACAATTATATGTCTAATAAAAATATTTTTACACTTTTGAACCCAGAGTTTTAAAGAAAGTGTTTCATTTTAATATAATTATTGATATTAAAAAATTTTTTGGTTTCAAAAATATACATTTAATTTAAAGCGATATTATTTTTTTGTATTGATTATAATTTAATAATTTAAAATAAATCTTATTGATCAATGTGATATTCGATTATTTTATTATGTAAAGTTTTTCTTCCTATTTTTAATATTTCGGCGCATTTGCTTTTATTGTTTTTGGAATGAAAAAGTGTTTGTTTTATTATTTCTTTTTCGGCTTCTTTTAGGCTAATTCCTATTGGTAGTGTTATTTTAAATGTAAGATTTTCATTATTCTTAATTTTTGCCGGTAAATCTTCTTTAGTGATTTGCTTACCTTTTGATAATATTAATGCTCTTTCAAGTACATTTTTTAATTCTCTAATATTTCCTGGCCAATCGTAATAATAGAGAGCTTTCATTGCATCATTAGAAAGAGTTTTTTCTTCTCTATTGTTTTCTTTTGCGACGTCTCTTATTAGTATGTTTGTTAAATAGGATATATCATCTTTTCTCTCTTTTAAGGGCGGTATGTTTATATTAATGATATTTAATCTATAAAATAAATCTTCTCTAAATTTTCCTTTTTTAATTTCTTCTTCAATGTTTTTGTTTGTTGCAGCCAGAAGTCTAATGTCAACTTTAATTGTAGTTTCTCCCCCAACACGTTCAAAGGTTTTGTTTTGTAGTACCCTTAAAAGTTTAACTTGAATTTCAGGCGAAATTTCTGCTATTTCATCAAGAAAAATTGTACCTTTGTTTGCAAGTTCAAATCTACCTTTTTTTTGGGAAATTGCACCAGTGAATGCTCCTTTTTCATGGCCAAAAAGTTCGCTTTCAAGGATGCTTTCAGAAAGTGCGGCGCAATTTACTTTTATAAATGGTTTGTCATTCCTATTAGAAAGATCAAAAATAGCATCTGCTATTATTTCTTTACCAACACCGCTTTCTCCTGTTATAAGAACAGATGCATTTGAGTTTGCTATTTTTATTACAAGTTCAAAAATTTTTTGCATTAGTAGCGATTTTCCCATGATTTTTTCATAGTATTTTAAATCTTTTCTTATTATTATATTTTCTAAATTGACATTTTCATTTTCGTTATTTTCTTTTTTATTTAATGATCTTTTTATTATTAGTAAAAGTCTTTCAAGGTCTAAGGGTTTTGTTAAAAAATCGTAAGCACCTTCTCTCATGGCATCTACAGCAGAATCAACTGTTCCGTGTGCTGTTAAAATAATAAAAGGTATTTCTAAGTTTTTTTCTTTAACTATTTTGAGCAATTTTTCTCCAGATATCTGGGGCATTCTCAGATCAGATATTATTACATCAAGATTTTCATTTTCAATTGTTTCAAGAGCTTCTTCTCCGTCGCTAGCAGTGAAAACAAAATACCCTTCATCCTCAAGATAAGTAGCAATTCCTTCTCTAATATTCTTTTCATCATCAGCTACAAGTATTTTGCTCATTTTCAATACCCTTCAATTAAAATATTTTTTTTATTTAGTTTAGGAAGTGTAATTGTAAAAATAGTTCCTTTATTTTCCTTGCTTTCTACAAAAATTTCACCCCCAAGCTCTTTTATTATTTTATAAGAGATGGTAAGACCTATTCCACTTCCTTTTTCTTTTGTGCTAAATTGAGGTTTAAATATTTCCTCTTTTACTTCATCTTTTATCCCATTTCCGTTATCTTTTATGTTAATATGTATTTTATTGTCTTTTTCGAAAAGACAAATTTCTATTTTTTTTATTTCTTTTTTTATTTCAAGTAGTGCTTCTTCTGCGTTTTTAACGATGTTTATAATAACTTGTTTTAATAATTTTTCATCAATTAGGATATCGCTTGTTTTGTTTAAATTAAGCAATAGTTTGATGTTTTTGTTTTCTAATCCAGGATTTAATAATTCACATACACTGTTTATTACTTGTTTAATGTCTTTTTCTTGTAAGTTAATTTTTATTGGTCTGACAGTTAATAAAAATTCTGTAACTATTTTATCTACTCTGTTTATTTCTTCTTTTATGACTTTAAAATAATTTTCAGCTTTACCATTTTTTATTTTTTGTTTTTGAATTTCCTTTTTTAGTAGTTGTAAATTTATATCGATAGCCCCAAGTGGGTTTTTGATTTCATGGGCAATATTTCTTGCATGTCTTGTAAAAGAGGCCAAAGCCTCAACTCTTCTAAACAGTTCCTCTTGTTTCTTTTTCTCTTTAATGTCTTCGATTAAAATAATATTACCCTCAAGTTTTTTTTCTTTAACATAAGGCATAAATGAAATTTTAATGTATATGTTGTTTGAGATTGGAACTTCTAATCCTATTATTCTATCTTCTGTTCTAACTAGTTCTTTTATTAAATTTATTAAGATTGGGATTTGAATATCATCAAGAATTTCTATTTTTGATTTAGATGTTAAAGCTAAAATTTGGTATAAAATCTTATTTGAATAGATTATGTTGTTTTGTTTGTCAAGCACAATGATTCCTTCATTAATTGATGCAAATATTCCGTCATATATTTCTATTTTTTTGTAAATTTGTTCAATAAATTTAGTTTTTTGTTCATTAGATAATTTGTTTAGCTTTGTTAAAGCTTTTTTAAAAAAATTATTCATATCTCCTCGTAATTTAGCATCAAGTTTTCTATTATTAATTTTTTGTTTTGATTATAAGGGCGATATTTGTAAATATTTTTCAAATGTTCTGTGTATTTGATATATTGATTAATATTTATCTTATTTTCTAAAAAATCATTTCTAATATTAATTGCAAGTTCGTTTAAAAATATTTTAAAGCTTTGATCATCTTTTATAAAATCGACTTCTTCAAGATTAAATATGGATTTTTTTTCTTTAATTATACTTAAAATTTTTATCAATTCTTTTTTTATTTTTTTGCTTTCTTCTTTGTAAAATGAAGCAAAATATTCCTCAATTGTTATATCTTTGTCTATTAGAAAGCTTTCTTTGAATTTTTGAATTTCTGATATTCTTGCTGATTTTGTGAAATTGTATACTCTAAGTCTTGACAGTATTGTTTTTGGTATTTTGTTTTTATTTCTTGCTGCTAAAATAAAGTAAATATTTGAAGGAGGCTCTTCTAGTATTTTTAAAAGTGAGTTATGCACATTAAATGATAAATTTTCGATTTCGTTTATGTAAATTACCTTGGATTTTTCTTTTTCAGAAAAAATCCAAGCTTGAATTTTTTTTACATCAGAAACAGTAATACTATGATTTAGTTCTTTGTTTATATTTTCTATGTTTTTTATAAGCTCATTTATTATGTTTATATTATATTCTTTTTGATAATAAACAGAATTAATGTAGTTAATATTTTTCTCTATTTTTTTCAAATTTTTTTCATTACTGAAATAACATTTGGTAAAAATTACAGTTTTAATGTATTCTAAGTATTTATTTGCTATCTTGTACGAATTTGTAGAGAGGTGTGCTTTTGCTTCTATTGTATCGAGATTTGAGAAAATGAGCAAATTGGGGTTTGTTAAGTTTTTTTCATTTAATATTTTTTTTGCAAGCTCAATTGCGCTGACCTTTTTTGATGAAAACTTTTCTCCTAGTAAAAGAATTGCATTTGGCAATATTTTTTGATCATATGCGTTTATTATGTCTTTGGCGATCTGTGGAAGTATTATCATTGTTGTTTCCTTATTTTGTTTTTGAGATCTTAAAGAGATAGTTTATTCCGGGGTTTAAATAATCAAGGAGTTTGCTTTCTTTTAGAAAATATTCAGGCTTAAATATTTGTTGTGAGTGTATTATGTAAACTACAATTGCAATTATTCCAAAGGCTTCAAGTAGGCCAAGTACTAAACCCAGCATTCTATTGAAGAATAATAATTGCAGTTGGCTTATTATTGATTCTAGTAAAGATTGTAGTATTAAAAATCCTATATGTATGATTAGAAAAAATACAAGTAGTGCTTGAATGTATGATAGTTCAATAATAGGTTCAACCAGTTTTCTAAATTCTTCAGTTTTTTTGTAAAGCAGTAGTATTAAAACAAAAACCTCAGCAAATCCGCCAATTTCTTTAATGAATCCTCTTAAAAATCCTCTAAACCCCAAAGATGTAAAAATTATTATTATTAATATGTCTACTATTCCAGTTATTTTTACAGGATCATTTACTATCATTTAGATTTTGTCTCCTTAATATCTTTTATTAATAGTTCGGCTATTAAAGTTGAAGAATGTTTATTATTAAATTTTTTGATATTTGTTTTGAGAGAGTTGATTTTTTCTCCATCTTTTAACGTATCTTTTATAATCTTCAAAATATTTGTATTTAAAATTTCATCTTCATCTATATAAATGCAAGCATTTTGATTTTTTAATAATTTTGCATTTTTAATTTGATCTCCCCTAGAGCCTTTCTTAAATGGAATCAAAATTATGCATGCACAAGCATTTGCAAATTCCTTTATTGCTCCAGCTCCAGCTCTGCTTATTATTATATTGGAAAATTTAACTATGCTTGACATTTCTTCTGCATTAAAAAATTGTCTTCTCAGGTAATTTTTTTCTCTCTGGTCATTTAAGTTTTTTCCTGATTGATGAATGAAGTAAAGTTCAATATCCTTTTTAATACAGAGTGCGAGACTATTTAAAGCATTAGCGCCAAGAGAGCCCCCAAGTATGCTAACAATTGGTTTTTTAGTATTTTGAGTTAATTGTTTGATGATTTTAGGATTTGGAGTTAAAAATTCTTTTCTTATAGGAGATCCTGTGTAGATAATGTTTTTATGGTTTTTAAAGTATTTTTCACTTTCTTTGAAGCTTATGTATATTTTGTTTGCAAATTTAGAGTTAATTTTTGTTGCAAGTCCAGGATCTAGGTCCATTTCATGGGTTATTCTTTTTATTTTTAGCAAACTAGATGCAATGATTGTAGGAGTTGAGACAAATCCCCCAGTTGCATAGATAATCTGAGGTTTGTATTTTTTTAAAATGTAGAAGCTTTTTATTATTCCAAGTAGTACTTTAAAAAAGTCAGTAAAGTTTTGAAAAGAAAAATAGCGTCTAAGTTTTCCGCATGGAATCGAAATAAATTTAATATTATTTTGCTCTTTTATTAATTTTTCTTCTATAGAATTTTTTTTACCTATCCAAAAAAAATCAATTTCCGTGTCAAATTCTTTTAATTTTTGTATTATAGATATTCCTGGAAATACGTGGCCTCCGGTTCCCCCCCCGGTAAAAAATATTATTTTTTTATTTGTCATATATTTGTTTACTCATAGTAATAATCAAGCACTTGCTTTGTAATAGATTTTTTGTACATTTTTAATAATATAATGCAATGCAAATATTGTCTTTTGTGCTAAAAAATCGATTCAATCTTTAAAATTAAATTTAATGAAATTTAAATGAAAAATGTATTTTTTAAAAAATTTTCAATCTGAACCCCTTCTTTTTTTAAAGCATTTTCTTTAATTGAATTTTTTATTATTAAGTGAATAGCTTTTGTTGTTTTTTCTAAAGCCTGTTCTATTTCGAACCTTTCCAGGTATCCTATAAGCAAGCTAGTAAATAAATCTCCTGTTCCACTGAAATTTTGTTCTAATTTTTCTAAAAAAAACTCTGAGTATTCATTGTTTTTAGGATTGTAACAAATGTTTCCCAAAAGATCTCCTTTTTTGACGCTTGTAACAACCACTATTCCTTTTGTATCAAGATTTAATATTGCCTTTATAATATCATCTTTGGTATTAAGTGGTGAACTTCCGCTTAGCATTTCAAGCTCTGTTATATTGGGTGTTATTATGTTTGCATACTTTATTATCTTTCTAAATCCATTAATTATTTTATTATCAAATATAGGATAAATTATTCCATTGTCAGCAAATACTGGATCAATTACAATTTTTTCAAATTTTAGCAATTTAACCATTTTTTCTATTGTTATTTGTTGCGTTTCGCTTCCCAGAAATCCCGTATAGAGTATGTCAAAATATTCATTTTGCTCTTTCCATATCTTGATAAATTTTTCCAAATGATCAGTTAAATCCACTATTTCAAATTTTTTATAAGCTGTGGAAGCAGAAAGAACTGCTGTTACAAAAGGACATACTTGCATATTAAACGAAGATATTACTGGTATGCATACTGTAAGAGATGTTCTTCCTATGCTTGAAATATCATGCATTGCTAAAATTCTTTTCATTAATTTTTCCCTTTATTCTGGTTTTTATAATTTTCTATCCTTGAATTTGCATCAATTTCAATTGGACTTTCTCCGTATTTTAAATACATATTAAATCCAAGTCCCGCAATCATTGCTCCATTGTCTGTACAAAGATCAAGAGGAGGGTAGTAAGTTTGTATTTTAAGCTTATTTATTTTCTCTCTTAAGTATAAATTGCTCGCAACGCCGCCTGCTATTACTAATTTGTTGATTTGAGTATCTTTTATTGCTCTTTTTAGCGGGATGATTAAATTTTCAAAGGCAGCTTTTTGGAAGCTTGCAGCGATATTATTTTTTGTTATTGGATTATCTTTGCTTTTGAATTTTTCGAGTTGGTGTATGCAAGCTGTTTTTAGCCCAGAGTATGAAAAATCATACCAGTTTTCTTTTTTTCTAAAGGTGGTAACTGGAAATTTAAATGTGTTTTCATCTCCATTTTTAGATATTTGTTCGATGTTTGGACCTCCAGGAAACCCCATATCATAATGTTTTGCTACTTTGTCAAAGGCTTCTCCGCAAGAATCATCTAGGGTTCTTCCAAGTATTTCAACATCATCGAAATTTTTTTGTTTGGCGATCAATGTATGTCCACCGCTTAATAATAATGATATAAATGGATATTCTATTTTTGAGTGCATTAAAGGGGCGTAAAGATGGCCTAAGATGTGGTCAATGCAAACAATAGGTTTTTTTAATGAAATTGCTAGACCTTTGGCAAAGTTTAAACCAACTATTAAAGATCCAATAAGTCCAGGTCTAGATGTTACAGCTATTAAGTCAATTTCAGATATTTTAGTATTTGCCTTTTTTAGTGCTTTTATGCAAACAGACATAATAGCTTCAGTATGAAGTCTTGAGGCAATTTCAGGTACTACGCCGTAATATTTTTTATGTTCTTTTTGATTTAATTTTATATTGCTTAAAATATTAATGCCGTTTTCTACTACAGCTATGCAGCAGTCGTCGCAAGAAGTCTCTATTCCAAGCACTTTCATCTGATTGTTTCCTCGTAAAGATTTAATAAGTTGTCAAATTCGAATTCTTGGTTTAAATTAGACTCTTCTTTTTCTAGGACTTTTAGTGTGTTTTTAGACCAAATATGTCCGATTACTTTTACTATTCCATGTTTTCTTGCAATATTTTTTGCTTTTTCAAGCTCTTTGAGTACTGACTTTTCTGTGTCTTTGCTATCAAGAAATACGTCTCTTTTTTCTACTTTAACTCCAATTTCTTTGCCTACCGTTTCTGGTACGCTTCCCGCAATAGTTACGCTGTCGAAAAAATATCTTTCAATCTCTTTAAGCTTTATTAAAATGATTTTCATCAAATCTTTATTTGAAGTTATTAAACTACCCATGTGGTTATTCATTATTTTTGCATCAGGATACATTTTAAATGTTTTTTCGATTTTTTTGTGTATTTCTTCTTTTTTGTCTTCTATGTTTATATGAAATTTTTCTATTGAATTTCTATGTTTTGATTGCATTGGAAAATGTATTATTATCGTTTTGTTATTATTTTTTAGTTTTTTGTATAAAATCGTTGATTTTGGTAAAAATGGAATAATAGCATAATTTATTTCAAGATTAAGTTTTATAAATTGTTCTAACATGAATTCATCATAACCCACATCGTCGATGATTAAGTAAAACTTAGGCTTGATTTCGGGTTTTTTATTTTCTTTGTTATTTTTTATTATTAAATTATCTTTTTGTATTTCTTGAAACCCATCTTTAAGTGGTGCATTTGCAACTTTTAAATTGTTGTTGTTGTTAAAATAGAAAAAGCTTGTAAATGCTTGAGTTGCTCCAATAACAATGGAAATTATGATAAAAATTACAATAATAAACTTATTTTTTTTAATATAAAATAAAAACATTCATGACCACTGACTTACAAGTAGATCAGAACATGCCATGAATGTCAATGCTAATTTATCTCTTCTTTTAGTTTTTTAAGAACTCTTTTTTCGATTTGTCTTACAGTTTCTGATGATATTCCAAGTTCCATTGAAATATCTTTTAAAGTGCTTTTTTTGGGACTATTGTCTAGGTTGTATCTTTTTTTGATTATATATCTTTCTTTTTCATTTAATTTTGTTTCAAGCACATAATTCAAATGTTTTAGAGTTGAGTCTTGTTCAAGAGTAATTTCAGGGTTAAAAGAATTATCCTCATATAGGTTCAAGAGTGTTGAATTTTCAGATCCTTCTATTTCTTTATCTAGAGAATATTCTTTTTCAAGATAAGGAATAATTTTTATATACTGGGCAGGAGATAGATTGAATCTTTTCATTATTTCTTCTTTTTTGGGTGATTTTTCTTCTTCTGTTAAATATTTATTTATTTGTAGTATTAGATTTTCTTTTCTGTATGGAACTTTCACCAATCTAGTTTTAGTGTTTAATGCTCTTTGTAGTGATTGCTTGATCCAAAATGATGCATAAGTTGAAAATTTGGTGTTTTTATTCGGATCATATTTCTCAGCAGCTCTTATTAATCCCAGGTTGCCTTCTTGAATTAAGTCCTCAATTTTTAAACCTTTGCCAGCATATCTTTTTATTATTTTTAAAACAAGTCGCAAATTTGCGTTTATCATTTTATTTTTTGCTTGTGCGCTGCCTCTTTGTATTTGTCCTGCAAGTTTAATCTCTTCTTCATGAGTAATTAGCTTGTGTTCTCTTACCGATTTTAAATATATGTTTAAATCCTCGTTGCTAAATATATTCATAGTAGTATATTTTGTCTCCCCTTTTTTTGAATATTGTGATTAAGTGTTTATTAATTACTTAACTTTCATGCAAAAATTGTGCCAATTTAGTTTAAAAATAGTTTTAAATTAAACTGGATATAATTTTGAGGTGAGGAGTGTTTTTTTGAATTATTTAGTTTTTTGCAATTGATTGTAAATCAAATTGGCAATTCCAAAGCTTTGAGATTGCGCTATTTGTTTTGCTCTTTGTTCGTAAAGCATGTCTTCAAAAATTTCTTCTACTTGGCCTCCGCTGAGCAAATTTTGATTTTTGTTAAGAGTTTTTTTCATGCTTTCAAGCATTTGCTTGATAAATATAGCTTCAAATTCCAAAGAAGCTTTTAGAAGTTCTTCGTTTTTTTGAAAGGATTTTTTCATTTCTAAGGGATTTTTAAAATTATTTATTTGATTTTTAAATTTTAAATTTTGTAAATTAATTTTAGTTTCCATTAACTTCCCCCAAGATAAGTTCTCCATTTAATTTATTGATTTTTTGTGCAGCTTGAATTATTTGAATTAATTCTTTATGACTAAGATTGTTGGAATTTTTCAATATAAATTCGTTTAATTTCATTGAGTTTACTCGAATTGTTGTTTTATTGTTACTATTTAAAATATTTTGATCGTCTTTTTCAATAGAAAATGTAAACGTTCCTATTGTTGCATTTTCACTTGCTAGAATAATACCATTTTTTTTGTCTATTAGTATTTTAGGATTAGTTTCTATTTGAATATTCTCAATCTCTTCTAATAGACTTATGTCTTTTGCTTCTATTTCTATTGTGTTATCTGATTTAATTTTATTGTTAATTTTTTTAGAGGTCAATATTTTATGAATTTTATTTATTAATGTATAATTTCCTTTTTTAAGAATTATATTATAACTGTAGTTAATATTTTGATTTTCATTTATTATTACACTATCTAGAGTGTGTTCAGATTCTTTTAATTTGTTATTGGTCTTTATAATTCCTGATGCAATTGCTATTATTTCTCCTTCCTTATTTTTAAGATTTGTTTTTAAAAGTATTCCATTTGTTAAATCTTTTGAGCCTAATATTGATGCAATGTAAGCCTTATGTTTTGAGCTCTTGTTTATATTACCGTTTACTTGGGAGCTAACATTTACTAATGCAATATTTTTGCTTTCTATGTTGTTAGAGCCTATTTCGTCTATTGTATTGTTTTTTTCCAAAATTTTATTTATAAGGTCTTTTTGTTTTAGAGAGTCTCCTTTTCCTCCAAGACCTACTACTATTCCAATGCCTGTTAAAAAGTTTGTGTTTGTGGGGCAAATATTTGCAATTTCTTTTAATTTTACGTTTTCAGACAGGTGATTGCTAAATGATTGTTTAGATTCTATTTCTGTTGAAACTTTGTTTGTTTGGGCTAATAGACTTGTTGCAAATGTAATTAACATTAACATTAATTTGTTCATTCTTTACTCTATTTATTTTATTTCTTTAATACCTATTATTTTATATCAATTATTGTAATTAATGAAACTTTTTTTCGGGAGAATTGATAATTAATCCTATATTTAATAATTTTTAGATTGGGGGGAAGATAAAATAAAGCATTATTCTTTTTGTACTTTATTTAATCTTATTTCTTCATTTTTGATTGTGTTGCGTATAACTTTATATTTACTATTGTTTAATTCATTTAGACTTAAAACATCATTTATCCTTGTCGTGTTAATTTTGTATTTAAAATAGATGTTGTGTTCATTAAGGATTTCATTTTTTTTTAGATTTTCTTTTGCAAATACAATGGGTTCGATTATATCAATATACATATTAATGTAATTGTGTCTTTTATAGCTTTCAAAGTTTCTTGCATAATAAACTAAAGTTTTTTGAATTGGAATATTCTTGTATGAGCTGTTGTTTTTTACTTTAAATTTTATTTTTTTAAAAAATTTGTCGTCTATGTTTATTTCAGATTCATCAAAGTTAAATTGAAGTATGTAGATATTTTCATTTGATAAGTTTTTTGTGATGTAATAAATCATTTCAAAAATTATTGATTTTTTCTTTAAATGTGGGGGGATATATATTGTTGATAAGCTTTGATTGTTACATATTTTTGAATACTTCTTTGAAAAGAAATATGCTTTACTAGGATTAATGTTGAAGCACAAATCATTAGCAGCATTTATAATTGAGCTTGTTGTGAAAAATAAAATAAAAATAAATAATTTTTTTTTTATTTTATTGCCTTTTTAAATTATTTGCGATTCCCAACATATTGTCAGAAGTTTGAATAGCCTTTGAGTTTATTTCATAAGCTCTTTGAGCTACTATCATTGTTACCATTTCTTCAGCAATAGATACATTCGACATTTCAAGAATACCTTGTTTTAGTCTTCCCATACCTTCGGTTCCCGGTATTCCTGCTATTTCTTGGCCTGATCCAGCTGTTTCTTTGAATAAATTGCTTCCAATAGCGCTTAGTCCTGCGGGATTAACGAATCTTGATATTTCAATTTGTCCAAGTTCTATTGGCTCATTGTTGTTATCAATTTTTACCGACACTATTCCTTGATCAGATATTGTAATTGAGTTTTGGATATATTCTTCTGGGAAGAATATATTAGGCAATACCTTGTATCCTTGGCTTGTTACAAGTTCTCGATTAGAATCGATTTTAAATGATCCATCCCTGGTATATGCATAAGTGCCATCAGGCAGAAGAATTTTGTAAAACCCGTCTCCTTCAATAGCAACATCAGTGAGTAAATTGGTAGATTGCATTTTTCCTTGTTCAAATATTCTATGAGTAGCAGCAATTTTTGTTCCATGGCCAACTTGATTTCCAAGCGGTCTTAGAGTATTTTCAGTTGCAGGAGTTCCTGCTCTGTCTTGAGTTTGATAAATCAAGTCTTCAAATTCTGCTCTTATTTTTTTAAATCCTGTAGTATTCACATTTGAAAGATTATTCGCAATTGTGTCTACATTGTATTGTTGTGCAGTCATTCCACTTGCTGCTGTCCATAATGCTCTCATCATAAAATATGCTCCTTAATATTTTCCAATTTCATTTATTAATTTTCCTAATAGATTATCTTCAGTTTGTATTGTTTTTTGATTAGCTTCGTAAGCTCTGTTTATTTCAATCATTAAAACCATTTCTTTAACGGGATTAACATTGGAAGCTTCGAGTGTTTCTGTTTCTATTTTAGGCCTTAATGATATGTCCATTTCTTGTGCCTTGCCAGATGTTTTTGTATCAATCCATAAAGAATTTCCTTGTTTTTTGAGAAATCTGGGATTTTCAAAATTTACAATTCTGATGGTATCAAGCAGTTCATAATTTTCCCAAGAATTTTCATACTCACTAACAAGTCTTTTGGGATTTGATTCAAAGCTTGAATTGTGGAAAATTTGCCCTTGGGGTGTTATTTTAAAATTATTTTTTTTCAGATATATATATCCTTTTTCTCCAAGAACAGGGAATCCGCTTTTTGTAACAAGGATTCCTTCTTTTCCAATAGTAAAAGATCCATTTCTTGTATATCTTTCTCCATCTGAAGTTTGTATTACAAAAAATCCTTGATCAGTGAGCGCTAAATCTAATGGATTGCCAGTAGTTTTTAATGGGCCTTGTTCAAATAGTGTATATATCTCATTTTCTTCAACCCCTGTTCCTAGCTTGCCTACAATAGGAGCTGTTTCAAGATGTCCTTTGGGAAATTTATAAAGTCCATCATCATTTAGTCTTCTTATTAGCATTTCTGGAAATGCTTTTTGAATGGATAAATCTTTTTTGTATCCAACAAGATCTATGTTTGCTAAATTATTTGACACTACATCAAGCTTGCGCCTTTCTGCCATCATTCCGCTGGCAGCTGTATAAATTCCTCTTACCACGGTTAAATCCTTCAAGACAATTAACTTTACTAATACTAGCATTATTTGTCTTATATAACAATTAATTGACCCGTTGTTTTTTTGTTTAAATTTATATTTCTTCATTTAGGTTTTTGTCTTTAATATAATTAAAATTATAAAATAAGTTGTATAATGATGTTTGTGGCTAATTTTTAAATTATTTATCTTGAATGAGTAATTTAAAAAAAAGAACTACAATTTAGAATTATTAGTTTTAAGGAGAATTGATGAATAGAGTTTTTTCAAAATTTTTTCTTTTTTTTTGTTTTGCAATATTTTTATCTGCAAATTCAGAAGATTCGAATGAGAATGAATTTATTAATAAGGCTGAAAACCTTAATTCTGAAGATGAGGTTTTAGGGTATTGGGTTGGTTATAATGATGCGGGCAATATAAAAAATTCTATTATTTATATATATAAATATAATGGAGAAGTTTACGGTCGAATTTTAATGATAATAAAAGACGGCAAAAAGTATGATGCTGAAAACCCTTCAGGAGACACTGTGGTTGGGTTTGAAAATCTTGCAATAGAAGGTCTTGATTTTATGTGGGGTCTTAAGTATTCTCATGCTTCTAAAAAGTGGGATAGGGGTAAAATAATAGATCCTAAAAACGGTAAAATTTATAATTCTGAAATGAGAGTTGATAGTAAAACCGGAAATCTTATTACCAAGGGGAAAGTTTGGATTTTTGGTAGAAGCAAAATTTGGACAAGAGCTAAAGTTGACGAAATACCAAAAGTAGACTTACATAATCTTGTTCCAGTTCCTCCTGTAAAAGAATAAATTTGGCTTTTGGTCTTACTATTTTGAAAAATACACAAACATTAGATGGGATGATTAAGTTATGAAAAATAAAATAGAGTATTACGACCAATTTATTGCAAAAGTACCCGATTTTCCTAAAAAGGGTGTTCTTTTTTATGATATTACTAGTGTTTTATTAAAGCCTGAAGTTTATACCTCATTAATAAATGAGGTATATTCTTTTTATAATTTAAAAAAGATTGATTGCATTGCGGTTGTTGAATCTAGGGGATATTTGATAGGCGCTCCGTTGTCTTTAAAAATGCATCTTCCTCTTGTTTTAATTCGAAAAGAGGGTAAATTGCCCAGAGAGGTTTTTAGTGAAGAGTATGAGCTTGAATATGGCTTTGGGAGAATAGAGGTTCACAAAGACGATATTAAGATGTATTCCAATATTCTTTTAATAGATGATATATTAGCTACCGGCGGAACTTTAAAATCGTCTGCAATTTTGCTAGAGAGAGCCGGAGGTAGGGTTAAAGATATTTTTTGTTTTATTGAGCTTTGCAGTATTAATGGTAGGCACCTTCTTGAAGGCTATGAAGTTAATTCTCTTGTAAGGTACAATTAATTTAATGCTTGACTTTTCTTTTTTATTAAATTTACAATATTTAGTTGAGGTAATGTAATGTATGCACTGGTAGAAATAAATGGCAAGCAATATAAAGCTATTGAGGGCGAATTTTTAAAAATAGATAAAATTTCTCCTATTGAAGAAAAAAAGAAATTGGAATTTAATAGTATTTTGCTTATTAATAAAGATGGGGAGATTAAAATAGGAAAGCCCTATGTTATGAATTCTCTTATTAGATGTACCTATAAAGAAGATAAAAAAGATAAAAAGGTTGTTTCTTACAGATACAGAAGAAGAAAATCAAGTGAGAGAAAAGTTGGGCACAGACAAACCTATTCTTATATTTTGGTTGATGAAATAGTTTTTTAAGTTTATTGATTAATGTTTTAGTAAAAGTAAAAGACGATGTAATCATTTATATTCTAGCCAATGGTCATGCTATGAGCAAAAATAATGTTAATGTTGTCTGCTCTTCTTTTTCTTTTATTTTGAGAACCTTTTTTAGTGTTCTTGATTTTGAGGGTGAGTCTTTTATTGTAAAAAATTCAAAAAAAGGCTATTTAGAATTTAAGCCTTTTTTTAAGGATTTAAGTAAAAAAAGTCTTTTTTATTATAGTAGATTTTTAATTAGAGGCATAAGTGATTTATGCTTTGAGTATCCTGATGATATTAAATTAGTTTTGGAGGAAAATTAATGGCAACAAGTAAAAGTGGTGGTAGTTCAAAAAATGGACGAGATTCTATATCTAAGCGGCTTGGAGTTAAAAGAAGTGGTGGTCAGTTTGTTAAGGCTGGAGAAATAATTGTTAGACAAAGAGGTACAAAATTTCATAAGGGTAAAAACGTTGGCCTTGGAAGAGACTATACAATATTTGCGCTTTCATCTGGGAAGGTAGAGTTTAAAACTTTAAAGGGACGAAAATATGTAAATATTGTTTAGTATGTAAATATTTATTTTTTAGTTTTAATTGAGAAATTGGAGAAAATTTGTACAACTTTAAGGACTCTGTTAGTATAACGGTAGTTTCGGGCAATGGTGGTTCTGGGTGTGTTTCTTTTTTGCGAGAAAAGTTTAATGCAAAGGGTGGTCCAGATGGCGGGAATGGCGGGAATGGCGGGAGTGTAATTTTCAAGGTGAGAGAAAATCTTTGCACTTTGTCTTTTTATAAAAATGGTCATGTGCTTTGTGCCGAAAATGGTAAACCTGGAATGGGTTTCAAGAGAAGTGGCGCTAATGGTAAAGATTTGATTCTTTTTGTTCCCCCAAATACAGGCATTTATAATGAAAATGATGGAACTCTTTTGTATAGACTTAAAGATTTAACTGACGAATTTGTTATTTTAAAAGGTGGCAGAGGTGGTCTTGGTAATTGGAATTTTAAAACTTCGGTTAGAAGGGCGCCAAGGTTTGCTCAACCCGGAGAATCAGGCAATAGTTTGAATGTGCGTCTTGAGCTTTTTTTGGTGGCGGATATTGGGCTTGTTGGTCTTCCTAATGCTGGTAAATCTTCTCTGCTTAATAGAATAACTTCAGCAAAGTCTAGGGTCGCGAATTATCCTTTTACAACAAAGATTCCTCATCTTGGTATACTTAGATATTCTTGGGATGATTTAATCATTGCAGATATTCCAGGAATAATTAAAGGCGCTAGCTTTGGAGTAGGACTTGGAACTAAATTTTTAAAACATATTGCTAAAACTAAAATTTTAGCTTTAGTAATTGATATTTCTGAAGCAAATTTTTTGGAATCATATAACATTCTTTTAAACGAATTAAAATCTTATAGCTATGAGCTTTTTAATAAAAAAAAAATTATTGTTGCTAACAAGCTTGATTTGGATAATTCTAATAAAAATTTTGATAGTTTGATAAAAACCCTGAGAAAAGAAAAGATTGTCGGCATTTCTATTTATGAAAATATAGGGATTGATGAACTTATTAAAGAATTTTTTATTTTGGCTAAAACTTTTTAATAAAATTAATTTTTTATTTCTAGCTTTTTTGTTTTTAAGACATTTATTTGATTTGGAGAAAAGTAATTAATGAGAATTGCAATATTGGGTGGCACTTATAATCCAATTCATATTGGGCATATTTTTTTGGCTAAAGAGATAGAGTATTTATTAAATATTGATAAGGTAATATTTATTCCTACTTGTAATCCGGCCCATAAATCGATTGGGGAGGAGGTTAGTGTTAAAAATAGAATAGATATGCTCGAGCTTGCATTAAAGAATGAAAGTAAAATGTTCATAGATGATTGCGACATAATAAATGGTGGCATAACTTATACTGTTGATACTATTTCTTGTATTAAAAAAAAATATAAAAACGTCAAACTTTTTTTGGTTATTGGTGATGATCTTTTCAAAAATTTTGATTCATGGAAAAATCCCCAAAGTATTGTAAGTTCTGTTGATCTTGTTGTTGCCCACAGAATCTACAAAAAGAGGCTGAAAAGTTCCTTTAAGCATATTTATATAGATAATAAAATAATATCAATCTCTTCATCAGAAATTAGAAATAGAATTGCGAATGGACTTCCTGTTGATTATTTACTACCCTTTGATGTGTTAAAATACATTAAAGATAATAATTTATATATTAAAAAGGTAAATATTTGAGAAAAGATTTAATTTTTTTAGTTCTAATTGTTCTAATAATAGCAAGTGTACTAATTTTTTTTATTAGAAGCTCGAAAAAAGAGTTGGTTTATTTTGAACTTAATACAAAGAGCAATATTAGTTTTTTGTTTATAGTAGAAGATCCTAACAGAAATCTTGTAAGTATGCAAGAAATTTTTATTAATATAAAAACAGGAAATCTTGGTTTTTTAGATATTCCAATTCATACCGGATATGAAGATTTAAAAGGTAATATATCTTGGTTTAAAGATCTATATAAAAAAAATTCTTTTAATAATTTTTTATCTAAAATTTATACACAATTATCTCATGAATCAGATTATTATATTCGTTTTCAAAAAGAAAATTTTGTTAAACTCATTGACTATTTGGGAGGGGTTAGACTTCTTGTTAAAAATCCAGTAAAAATTTATAGCTTCGAAGATTCTATTTTAATACCTTCTGGTACTTCCAATTTTGATGGTGATAAAGCGTATGATTATTTGAGATATTTTAATGATGTTGATCAGTTTGAAGAGAGAGTTGAATTTTTTAAAGAGTTTTTTAAAAAACTTCTTTTTCAAATTTCAGATTTTGGTATTGAAAATAACAATTTTTTTAAAATATATTCTATGTTAGACACTAACCTTTCAGAAGTTGTTTTTAAGTATATTGTTAAAAATTATAAAATAAATAACGATAAAATTATTTCTATTAATATTAAAGGGCAAGAAGAGATTTTTAAAGATAATGATAATAATTTGATAAAGGTGGTTTTTCCTTATTATGGGGGCGCTATTTTAAAAGAATCGGTGGAGAAATTGAATAAAGAGTTAGTTAATGAAGGCTTGCAAGAGATAGTAAAGATTGTTATTTTAAATGGAACAAAAGTTGTTGGGCTTGCAAAAAAAACAGCAAATATTTTTAATTCTTTAAAATTTAAAGTTTTAAAATTTGGTAATGCAGATAAAAATTCTTATAAAAATACCTTGATTATAAACAATTCAGATAATTTGGAAATGGCTGTTAGAGTTGGGGAGGTAATCAAAGCTTCAAATATTAAGCCAATTTCTGAAGTTCAAACTAAAAGATTGTTAGAGCTTGATAATCTTGATATTAATCCCGATGTAATAGTTGTTTTAGGAGATGATTTTGATGGAAGATATGTTAAAAGTAAGTGATGTTAATGCTTTATGTAAAACAATAAGCGATTTTAATGGAATTGACGTTATAGGCATTAATGTTGGCAATATTTGCAATTGGACTGATTTTTTTATAATAGCTACTTTTTTATCATTTAAGCAAATGGAGACTTTGTATGTTGATAAAATAGTTAAATTTTTTAAAGAAAAAAAAATTAACCTTAACGTTCAGGGAAAAGGATTAGTTTATGACTGGACTATTGTTTCAGGTGGAAATTTGGTGATTCATTTAATGAGCGAAAAATCTAGAGAATACTATGAGCTTGAAAAAATATGGTCCAAAGGGATTATTATTTATCCTTAATTACTGTTTAATTAAAAAAACTAAAAATATCATAAAAATATGTTTACAAAAAATAGAAAATATTTTAGATTTAAGGTATGTACTTTTTGCGGGAGGCTTATAAGTGGATATTACAGACATAAGGATTAAGAAAGTTGAAAGTAAAAATTCTGGTTCTAAATTGTTAGCATATGTTGCTGTTACTTTTGATAATTGCTTAGTTCTTCACAATATTAGAGTTATTAAAGGGCAAAAGGGAGTATTTATTGCTATGCCTAACAGAAGAACTAGAGTTGGTGAATATAAAGACATTGTACATCCTATTAGTCAGGATTTTAGAAAAACTTTGCAGACTTCTATTTTTAAGGAATATATAAGAGAAAATCCAGCTGATCTTGAGCTTGAATTAGATTTTTAAATAATTGTTGACAAAGCGTGTTGTATCTTGTATGCTTGTCAATTGTAAGTATTAAGGTATTTGGGACGTCGACAAGCGGTAAGTCAACTGGTTTTGGTCCAGTCATTCGAGGGTTCGAATCCTTCCGTCCCAGTATTTTACATTAGGAGTTTTTTTGGTGGAAAATAGCAGGGTTTTAAGTTGTGAATATAGATCAAGCTTTGGGTCTTCTAATGCTCGTAGAATAAGAGCTAAATATGAAATACCAGCTGTTGTTTACGGTCAGGGTAATGATGTTTCACATTTGCAAATTAAGAGTAGTGAGTTTAATAAGAAATTTGCAAAGTTTACAGACAATACTGTCTTAATATTAAATGATGGCAAGCTTGAAAGATGTGTTTTTGTTAAAGATGTTGCAGAAAATATTGCCAGCAAGCTCATTTATCATATTGATTTTTATGAAGTGGATAGGCATGTTGAGCTTGAAAGATATGTTCCGATTAAGCTTACTGGGGCTTCTGTTGGGGTTAAGGAAGGCGGAATTTTAACTGTTTTAAAAGAGCAAGTTAAGGTAAAGTCTTTACCTCTAGATTTGCCAGAATTCATAGAGCTTGATTTGACTCCCGTTAATAAAGGAGATAGTGTTCTTCTTAAAGATCTTGTGTTGCCTTCTAATGTTAGACTTGCAGAAAATGACGAGAATTTGGAAGTTGTTATTATAAAGTGATTTATGGGGTTGTTGATACTTGGATTAGGAAACCCTGGATTAGAATTTTCTTTAACTAGGCATAATGTTGGCTTTTCTCTTTTAGATAAAATTGTTTCTAAGAATGGCCTTTTTTTAAAGAGAAAAAAAAAGTATGAATATTCAGAGTTGAAGATGATTTCTAGAAGAGTAATTTTGGTTAAGCCATTGACTTATATGAACCTAAGCGGATCTATATTTCCTTTAATATTTTCAGATTTTTATATGTGCATAAAAAATTTATTGGTAGTTCTTGATAATGTTGATCTCCCCTTGGGGAAATGTAGACTTAAAGAGCGAGGTGGCGTGTCTACTCATAATGGCCTTAAGTCAATTTCAAGTGTTCTTGGAAGTTCTAACTACAGTAGACTTTATATTGGGGTTGGAAGCAATGTTATGTGTGATATAAAAAGTTTTGTTCTCTCTAAATTTTGCAAGGATGAAATAGATAGACTTGAAAAATTGTATGACTTTTTAAGTGATGAGTTACTTGATATTAGTGAGACAAATTTTAAAAATAAGGTTCAAAAAATCAATTCTAGTAATTTTTAATGCATTTTTTAGACAATAATATACAAATTAAAATAGATAAATTTTATAAAAAAAATTTTTTAAGTAAAGATCGGGTTATTGTTGCTTTTTCTGGAGGGGCCGATTCTACAACTTTATTATTGAATTTAAAATATTATTTAAACAATAATATTATTGCGTTTTATTTTGCTCATTTTATTAGATCTGATAATGAGCAAAATAAAGAGATAGAGCATGTAAAGGGGTTTTGTGATCTTTACAACATTGATTTAAAAATTAAGAAATGTGATGTAGATATAAAAAGTGAGTCAGTTAGGTTGGGAGTATCTATTGAAGAGCTTGCAAGAAAGTTTAGATATAATGCTTTAGAAAATGCTCTTAAAGAAAATGATGCAAATTATATTGCACTTGCTCATAACGAGAATGATCAAATTGAAACAATCATTATGAGATTTTTTCAAGGATCTTTTTTGGATGGTCTTGCAGGTATTCCCGATGTTAATAGAAATATTATAAGACCTTTACTCGAGGTTTCAAGGCTAGAAATTGAAAATTTTTTATCTTTGAATAATATTAGTTTTTTTGTTGATAGTACGAATGCTCAAAATTTATATTTAAGAAATAGAGTTAGAAATAATTTATTACCATATATAGAAAAGATTTTTAAAGGGTACGAAAAATGTCTTAAAAGAATATCTGAATTTTCAAAGGAATTTACAGATTATTTTGAAAAAAAGGAATTTTTTCCCGTTGAGAAAGGCAAATATTATTATTCTTTTGATTTGAAAACTTTTTTAGATTTTCCCAAGTATTTGGTGTTTAGATTGATTTTTAAAATTTTAAATTCAGAGGGAATTGTAGCTAAAGTTTCTTATAAATCTCTTAATGAAATATTTAAAGTAGAGATTGATAAAAAGAAAAACAATGTTTTGTTAAAAACCAATGATTTTTTTTTAGAAAAAAGGCATAATAAAATTAATTTGATTTTTAAAAGAGATGAAAAATTTTACAAACCTTTTGATTTTATTTTGGAAGTTGGGAAATGGCATAGTTTATCTTTAGGTAAGATTTTGCTAAAATGTTTAGAGTGTAATGCAGTTTCTGTATCAAGGCTAAAATGTTGTTCTTATGAGTTTAGATATAAATTTTTTAAGGATAGATTGAAAGCAAAAAAATTTTTTTCTAAGTTTATAAGGTGTAATCCGACTTATTTGATGTTATTGGCATTAGATAATAGGTTAATTGGAATTATTGATTTAAATACTTTAAACTTATTATGGAGTGAAAAAAGAATTCTTAAAAAAATTAGTATATCTTTGATTGGAGGGCTTTTAAAGGAATGAATGGCAATAATAATATGAATAATAATGGAAAGTCTAATAACAAAAAAAAGAATAAAAATTGGATTTTAGGACTTGTTGTTATTTTTTTAATTTCAGCAATATTTATGTCATATTTTATAAGGGGGGGGGAAAGCTATAAAAATGTTCCTTATAGTACTTTTCAGAGTTATTTAGACAATGGTTTGGTTGAGTCTGTAATAATAATTGATAAAAATTTGATTCAATTTGTTGTCAAAGGTTCTAACTTTACGAAATCTTATTTTTCTACCAGTATTCCTTATCTTGATATAAATTTGCTTTCAGAACTAAAAAATAAAAAAGTTGAGCTTAGCTCGGGTAAAAGCCAAGCTTCTTTGATTGGAGTTTTATTACAAACTTTGCCATGGATTTTATTTTTTGTTTTCTTTTTCTTTATATTTCGTCAAACTCAAGGTGGTGGTGGAAAGGTTTTTACATTTGGAAAAAGTAATGCTCAAAAGTATGAAGCTGGAAAGAACAAAATTACCTTTAAAGATGTGGCTGGTCAAGAAGAGGTTAAACAAGAGCTTTACGAAGTTGTTGAATTTCTTAAAAATCCAAAAAAATTTGAAAAAATAGGTGCAAAAATTCCTAAAGGGGTGCTTTTGGTTGGCTCTCCGGGTACTGGCAAGACTTTGCTTGCCAAAGCCGTTGCTGGCGAGGCTGGGGTTAGTTTTTTTCACATGTCAGGTTCAGATTTTGTTGAAATGTTTGTTGGAGTTGGAGCAAGCCGTGTTAGAGATTTATTTGACAATGCTAGAAAAAATTCTCCATGTATCATTTTTATTGATGAGCTTGATGCTGTTGGTCGAAGTCGTGGTGCAGGGCTTGGCGGCGGTCATGATGAAAGAGAGCAAACTCTTAATCAGCTATTGGTTGAAATGGATGGATTTGGAACGCATACCAATGTAATTGTTATGGCTGCCACAAATCGTCCAGATGTTCTTGATTCTGCTCTGCTTAGACCTGGACGATTTGATAGGCAAGTAACAGTTTCTTTGCCTGATATTAAGGAAAGAGAGGCAATATTAAATATTCATTCTGCAAAAACAAAACTTTCAAAAGATATTAATTTACAGGTAATAGCAAGAGCTACTCCTGGAGCTAGTGGTGCTGATCTTGCAAATTTAATTAATGAGGGAGCCTTAATAGCTGCAAGAAATAATCAAGATGAAATTTTAATGAAGGATATGGAAGAAGCTAGAGATAAAATATTGATGGGAGTTGCAAAAAAATCTATGACTATTACCGATAAACAAAAGCTTGAGACGGCTTATCATGAGGCAGGTCATGCCTTGCTTCATTATTATCTTAAATATGCTGATCCACTCCACAAGGTTACCATTATTCCAAGAGGTAGGGCACTTGGTGTCGCATTTTCGCTTCCAAGGGAAGATAGGCTTTCAATAAACAAGCATCAAATTCTTGATAAAATAAAGATATGTTATGGTGGTTATGCTAGTGAGCAAATAAATTTGGGTGTTACAACAGCGGGTGTTCAAAACGATTTAATGCAAGCTACTAGTTTGGCTAAAAAAATGGTTACAGAGTGGGGAATGGGTGAAGAAGTTGGGCCAATATTTTTAGTAGATGATGAAGCACCCATTTTTCTTCCAAAAGAGTTTTCAAAGGCTAAGGCTTATTCTGAGAACACTGCTGATAAAGTTGATAGAGAGGTAAAAAGAATACTTGAAGAATGCTTAAAAGAGGCTTCAGATATTCTTATAAAGCATAAGGATCAACTTGTTAAGCTTGCAAAAGAACTTGTTTTAAGAGAAACATTGACAGACAAAGAAGTGAGAGAGCTTTTGGGGTTTGAAGCTAGTAAAGATGAATACGATTTAATTGTAGCAAACTCTGTTGCAAAAGAAGTAAAGGAGGAATAGATATAAAAGGTTAGGGTAAGTTTTTATGTTTTATTTAAAGATTGGTTTGATTCTTTTTATTTCTATAAACCTAGATGCAATTTCAGTCAAAGAAGATGAAGATATTTCAAGTATTCTTTTTAATGAATCTAAAAATTTTTCCAATTTTCAAAAAGGAATTGACTTAATTTATGGATCTCTTGATTTCAATTTGCTAGCTTCAGACTCTCTTTATGAGCTTGCATTAAAAGAGGATGTTGCTTTAATAGATAAAATTTATTTATTAAAAGAAGCAATTAAAATTAATAACTTTAAAACAACAACTCTTAAAGAAATATACACTTATTATTTTGCCTTGCTTTTAAGGCAAAATGAAAATAAAAACATGTATAAAGAAATTATTACTTTGTATGGAAACTTTAATGAAGAATTGCAAATAGATAAAGATTTAATTTGTATGAGACTTGAGGCTTCTGGAAGACTTGAAAATTTTGGAGATGATTTTAAAAAAATTTTATTTAAAGCTTTTTCCTTGTATGGTAATGATTTTTTATTTTTTAAGTGGTTTTTAAAAGAAGATAGGTTTTTTTTTAGCATTTTTAATACCATTAAATCAAAAGAAGATTTTTTCTTTACAACTGAAAATATTAATTATATATTTAGAAATTCAGATTTTAACTATGACAATTCTGTTTCTTTGTTTTCTTTTCTCAAGGGCAAAATTAAAGAATATAATGGAATTCATGGCATTTATTTTTTAAAATACAAACTTTTAGAACCTGCTGAAGCTTATAAAATTTTTAAAAAATTTCCTCCTAAAACAATAAGTGAATATAAAATGTTTTATGATCTTTTAGAGGATCCTGACATGAAGAGTAAATTTTTAGAAGATTATAAAAGTTTATCAGGGATTTATTGTATTGATAATAAAAATAATATTGTCATACTCAAAGATGGAGTTTTAGTAGGTATTTTTTCAGGAATAGTAGATTTTGGCAATAAATTTAGTTTAAATAGCAAATTTTTAAATAAAATTTATTTTAAAGACAAGTCTCCAGTTTATTATGAGAATAGTTTACTTGGTTATAAAATAAATTATTCTGTTTACCCTTACGTTGATATGATTGAGGTTCAATACTCTGATAAAAGGGATGTTTATGTTTTTGCTTTACATACTTTTAAGTTTAATCTTTTTAACAATTTAGGCTACGATTTAAATAATCTTGGAATCAGAGAGTTGTTCTTAATTAACATTGAAGATTTTTTTCTACCCACTGCTTTAAATTTATTTTTTGAAAAAATTTCTGTTTTAGATATTAGATCAAGTTTAATAAGTAAAAAAAAATATTTGGGATCTAATTTAGTAGAAATTAAAAATTATGTGTTTGGAAGTTTAGTTTCAATTTATAGAAAAGTTAATGGTTCTAAAAAATTTAATTATATTGAAATTTATGAGAAGAATAAATTAAAAATAAAGAAAACTTTGTTGGATGATGATTGTTTTGAAAGTTATTATTCTTTTAAATGATAACTTCAATAGAAGTCTTGATTATTAATTTTTAGTTTTTTAATGTTAATATTTTTTTGATGCTTTTTATTTATATAATTGAAGTTGAATTTACTTCGGGGAGGATTTTTGGGCTTTTGTTTAGATTTTTCTAGTAAAGAAGATACTCAATTTAGTAACATTGTGTCTATTAGTCATTTTGATTTTAAAGTGAAAATAAATTTAATTCTTGTAGTTGGGCCTATGGGAAGTGGAAAAACAGAATATGCTGCAAAAATTTATAAAGATTCGCTTGTTGTAAGAAAAAAATCTTTAAAGGTGTTGGGTAATATTATTAAAGGAAATAGGAGCAGGGTTAATGTCTTTTTTATTAGAAATTTTCTCGACAAGAGGAGATTTCAGGATTATCCAGAAAATGTAATACCATACAGAGGTGGTGGAAAAGATAAAATTGATGAGATTGGTTTTGCCAGCAATTCTTTTGATATTGAAAACCTAATAGCTTCTAATCCTAGTTGTGGTACTTTTATTATTGATGAGGCATGTTTTTATGATGAACGTTTAATTTTTGTTTTAAATAAAATTTCGTCAAATGAGAATATTTTATTTATATTGCCCACATTGCTTTATAATTTTAGAAAAGAATCTTTTAATGATACTGCTAAACTTTTAGTAGAATATTCAGATAAAATTTATAAGCTTGGAGCTTATTGTGGGCACATTGATTGCATGGAAGAATCTTTTTTTTCGTATAGGTATTATTTTTATAACAACAAAGAAATTCCAGCTCCTTATTTTGATCCTTTGCTTATTGTTGGTGGTGATGAAGAGATTGAATCTGCTATTTACCCAAATTATGCTACAAGATGTTCAATGCATCATTATCTTGTGGGCAAGGAGTATTTTTTTTCTTTTTTAAAGCCATTTGCTTTACTGTATTCACAAGGAGATAAAAAATTTCTTGAAAATGAAATCATAACGTTAAGCACTGATGTTGAAAATTCTAATTTTGTAAATTCTTTAAATAATGAAAAAGCGTGTGAATTTAGAACTGAAATTTTAAAAAATATTTTAGAATTACCTTTTTTAGCGGAAAGAGCGTTAATAACTCTTTTTTCAGAATATAGCATCTTGAGTAAAGATAATTTTAAAGATCTTGTTTTTAAGTTTTCTTTAAATAAGGATTATATAAATAAAATTTTTTTTTCCAAAGAGGGCAAAGAATTTTTTTAATAATAGTTCGAACTTTTTTCAAAAAATTCTTTAGTTTCGTCAATTCTTAGTAGTTCTTTTTTAATAATGTCGTAGTAATCTAACTTTTTAAGAGAAATTTTATGATATTCGTTTTCCCAGTTTGTTATTCCATCGTTTACTAGTTTAATAGACTTGTAATTTTCAAGTTTTTTGTGGTATTTTAGTGCTTCATTGTAGTAGTTAATAGCCATTTTATATAATTTTTTTGATTTTTCTAGATTGAGAATAATTCCATTTTTTTCTGGAGTTTTGAAAAAATATAAATTTCTTGTGTCAAATAAATCTCCCAAATATAAATTTTGCTTAACTAGGAGCAGATTTACGTGCATTTTGAAAAGAAGTTTATATTTTGTCCACTGTTCTTTTGTTTCTATTTTAGTTAGTGAGTATCTTGGATTTCCAAATGGGTATTTTAAAGCTTTTTGAAGAAAAAATATATTTTTTTTGTAGTTTTCAGGTTTTTTTTTCATTTGAGCATTAAAGATTACATACCATTGTTCTGCATAATAAAATTTAGACGATGCATTTATCTTTGCAACTGTTATTAGAAGAAGTAAAATTAGATTGATTTGGAAAGTAGCACTTTTAAAAATATAATTAATCATATGATTAATTATATTAGAATTTTATTAGATTAAAAATTTTTTTTGCGTTTTTATCTAAATCACCTTTTATT
Organism: Borreliella valaisiana VS116; assembly: GCF_000170955.2. Taxonomy (NCBI): domain Bacteria; kingdom Pseudomonadati; phylum Spirochaetota; class Spirochaetia; order Spirochaetales; family Borreliaceae; genus Borreliella; species Borreliella valaisiana. The sequence goes on from NZ_ABCY02000001.1 coordinate 832,249, forward strand.
GAATTGTTAATGTAAATTACATTAATTTTTTTTTCTAGTTTTTTAAATATTTTTAAGTATTTAAGAGCAATTTGTTCAAAAGTTTTGTATCTTTCAAGTTCAAAAAGATCACTTTGTGTTCTATGTTTTTGTATTCTTTCATAAGCTAAGTTTGGCTCTATTTCAATAAAGAATACTTTTTCAGGTAATGGAAAATTTTTATTTAATTCATATCCCAATTTTCCTTGATAGGCAATTGATGAGAATAAATAGCGGTCAGTTATTATTTTTATGGATTTTGTGTTTAAAGTTTCTAGTATTCCCCCCTTTTTATATAAATGGTCGTTTCGATCTGCCGCATAAAGATATGCAAATGTTGATTCTTGTAAAGGATTTTTAAAATTCATTAATTGCTCTTTTATCATTTCTCCAATTATTCCGCTTGATGGTTCTTTTGTAAAATAATATTTTGATTCATCGTTGCAAAGAGTTTTTAGTTTATTGGTGATGCTTGTTTTCCCACTCCCATCAATTCCTTCTATGCAATAAAAGTTTTTTAATATTTTAATCACAAATATTTTTTCCTTTCTTTAGAGCCAGTAATTAGGTTATTGATAATTATTATATAATAAAATTATATATGAGTGTATGGATTTGGGGTTTTTGAAAAATAAGACATTTTTATTCTTGATTTTACCATTTTTTGCTTTTGTTTTAATAATTTTTTCCATTAATCTATTTGTTCAAGTTCAAATTTATTCTGCAAAGTTTTTTGTTGTAAAATATTTTGAATCAAAATTTGGCTTTAGAATTAAATATGATAAAATTTCGCCATATTTTTTATCATCTATCAAAATAGACGGTTTAGAGCTAAGCTTGGATGGAAAAGATAAAATATTAATGGATGTTGTTAGAGTAGATTTAAATTTGTTTAAACTAATTTTAGGTGATGAAAATATTATTTTAAATGTTTATGTTAAAGGGAGTAATTTGAATTTTGATATAAACGATTTTAGTTTATCCGATGATTTAAATTCTAACAGTGTCTATTTAGACAATGAAAATGTAATTTTAAGTAAAATTTTAAACTATCTTGATAGATTAAATATTAATTTAGAGAATATCAATATTAATATTAAGCTCAACAAGAATAATAGTTGGTTGAGTTTTAAAGTTAAAAATTTTTCCTTAAGTACCCTAGATGAAGATTTTTTATTTAGTTCTGTAGTTGATTTTAGTGCTGTTAAAAATTTAGAAATTAATTTGCCGTCTAAAAGAGTTGATGATGGAATTTTAGATTCAACTTTCTATTTTGAGGGGAAATTCAAAAAAGGTTTTGAGGATGGTTATGTTAATTTTAGTTTTTTTGAATTTAAAACAAACTATTTTTCTTTGCTTGAGCAAGGATTTCAAATAAATTATTCAAAAGGAAATTTAAAAATTTTTAATTTACAAAGGGATAATTTAGATTTTAATTTAAGTTATGACAAATCTAATGATTTTATTCGGTTAGATGCTTTATTTTTCAATGTCAATCTTTTAAATTGGATTAATTTAAACAAAAACTTTGAAGTTTATAAAGATTATTTTGATATAAGTTTAAATGGTCAGTTGGCATTTTCTTATGATTTTAAAAATAAAGATTTAAGATACGCAGGAATAATAGATTCTTCTTTAAATGTAGATACTATAGGTAAAGAAATTCAAGGTTTACAACTTGAAATCAAGGGGAATGATGACATTGTGAGCGTTAAAAATGCTTTTTTAAAGCTTAAAAGAGGAGTTGTAAACTATAAAGGTTATTATTCTTTAAAGGACTTACTTCCAATAGGACGTCTTAACTTTAAGTCTGCAAAAATTTTAAATTTTAACGACCTAAATGGATATTTGGATTTTAAGAAAGATAAAAATATTTTTTCAGTTAAATCTGATAATTTTAACCTTGGAAATCTTAATTTCCAAAATTTAAGTTTAAAAACTTATTTTTTAAAGGATAAAGTTTTTATTGACTATTTGATTTACTTAGAAAATAAAAATTCTCAAATTTCTTTAAAAGGCGATCTTAATGATGAGGAACTTTCTTTAAGTTTAGGCATTAAAGAGTTTCCTTTGCTTTTTTTAAAAGAAGTTATTCCTAGTTCTTACTTAATAAATTTTTTCCCCCAAACTTTATTTTCAGGTAAATATTTAAATTTAGTTTCTGATTTTAATTTCAATAAATTTGATTATCATAAAAATAGATTAAAAAAATTCAATTTCGTAGTATTTTCAAAGTTAGATAATTTTAAATTCATGCTTGATGCTAGTGGAGAGAAGAATTTTTACAAATCAAACAACTTTGATTTGCAGTACAATGATTACAATTTGCATTCCAGTTTGTTTGTTAAGCTATTTGAAAGTGGGTTTAATGTTAGCACGAATTTTTCTTATTTGGATAAAAATTATCCTTTGCATTTTAATGTTAATCTTAAAAATAAGGTTATTGTTGCCGAATCTCCTCTTGGCATTAAATTAGATTTCAATTATTTCAATTCTAAAATAGTTTATACTCTTAATGTTAATGGTTTTAAGGTTTATAATAAAACCTCTGATCTTTTAATAAATATAAATTTTCATGGAAACTATTTAAGTCTTAATGACGATTTGAAATTCAAAATAGATAAATTTAATATAATAAAAGCTTCTAAAATACCCTCTTATAATTTTAATTTTGATTTTAAGGGTTTATATGAATATGATAAATTGTACATTTTTGATGTTAAATTTATAAACAAACTTTCAAATTTGCAAGGATATGGACAATTCAATTTAAAAGATAATTTTAATGGAAGTTTAAATCTATTTTCTAGTCTAAATTCAGAGCGATATTTTTTAGGGATTAATTCCGATGAACATGGAAGTTATTTTTTGCTTAAATTTCAAGACTTAGATTTTTACAATTTTAATTCTTTGTCCCTTTTAGAAGGAAAGGTTAGTGGTAATTTTTTGCTAAATTTTAAAAAGAATGATTTTAAAAATTATTCTTTGAGTGGATATCTTGAGGCTAATAAATTAACTTTATTGGGCATTCCTGTACAGTTTTCTCTGAATTTAGGATTATTGGATAATAAGCTTAACATATATGATATAAAAGCCAAGCGAAATAAAAAAGAGTTTCTTACTGGTAGTCTGAGATATGATTTAAGCAGTTCTATAGGTGTATCTAATATGGTTTTTAATAGTGACTTGTTTTCTTATAAGTTTAATGCAAATTTTAGAAACTTTGAAAGTAGGGATAAAGAGCGATTTGGAGTTTTGAAAACTAAAACAGAGGGTGAATTTTCCTTTAGGGATATTAAATATAAAAATGAGTTTTTATCTAATCTTACTGTTGAATTTAGTAATGATTTTGAAAAATTTAATTTGGCTTCAATTGATTATGACCTTATTAATGTTTCATACCATTATGGTAGTGGAGAATATAGCTTTATTTTAAAAGATTATTTGCCTCTTAGTTTTAATTCATCAGGCAAAATAATAAAAAATAAAATTCTTGGAAATGTCAGAGATATTAAATTTGATTCAAAAATAATCACCAAAGATTTTTTAGATTCACATTCTTTATTTAATATTGACAAGCATTTCATTCTTTATGATCTTGTTTTAAATGGTGAATTTAATATTGATGGGGATTTACATAATCCTAACATTAATGGAAGTTTAAATATTCAAAAAGGATCAATGAGTACCGAGTATTTAAGAGCTTCTAGAAAATTTGGTGGTGATAGAACTTTAGAAATATTTGATATTCCAGTTAAAATTCAAGATAATAAAATTATTTTTAGTAATGATTTTGACTTAGATCGATATTCTAAGGCTTTTGTTTCTACTAGTTTAAATTTGAATTTTTTAAGTGATACTATTATTGATTATTACAAAATAGATATTAATGTATCTGGTAGAACGGGGGCTCCTATTAAGTTTGACAAGATTGCTTTAAGCTTTACAGGTTATGCTTTAGGCAATTTCTCAATTGAAGGAAATGCTGATGAAATTATGTTTGAGGGCATTTTAAATATTTCAAATGCTTGGGTTTATTCTCTTGAAAGTTCTATTGTTGATTTATTAATAAATCCCTTCAAGCGATCAAAAAGAGCGCAAACAAGCGATGTTAATGTTCGAGATTTTGATATTTTGACCCATCTCGAGATAAATTTTGATAGCGGTGTTACTTTTCATTGGCCAGATAGTAATATTTCGTTTTTACAAGCTACTATTTCAAGAGGAGATAAGCTTGTAATAAAATCTGATACAAAAACAGATGATTTTATTCTTAAAGGGGATTTGAATATTGCAAATGGTTTTGTTAATTATAATAATAAAAAATTTATCTTTAAAAGTGGTGCTTATATATCCTTTAATGAGAGCAGAATTAAATTTGATCCATGGGTAAAAGCAGAGGCTACAAATACTATTAAAGATAGAAATGATAAACTGCTTGTTACAATAAGTATTGATAGTCCTTTAAGTTTGTGGAAAATTGAGTTTACGTCTTATCCTTTTAGAACTGAACAGGAGATTAAATATTTGCTCTCAGGCTCAACAATGGGAGGTTTTGAAGAGGGGGGATTGCGATCGGCAGGGACTAATGCTGCTGAAATGGCAATTGGAATAGTAAGTGATATTGCTCTTGATTTTTTAATTCAACCCATTGAAGATTATATGCGTTCTGTATTAGACTTAGATTTGTTGAGTATAAAGACAGATATATTGAAGAATTCTATTAATAGTAATTTTTTTAAAATTGGAAATCCTACTTTTGTTGATGTTCTTGACAATACAAGCGTTAAGGTAGGGAAATATCTTGTAGAGGGTGTTTTTATTAGCGGAGGCTTTGGTTTTTTGAAAGAGCAAATGACTCCTTTTTCAAAAGATTTGAATTTTGTTATTAATTTGGGTATTGAGTTTGATTCTCCATTTTTTTTGGTTAATTATGAGTTTGATTACAATTTTATGAAAAAAGGTTTAGATGGAATAGGAAATAATATAGGTATTTCCTGGAAATTTAGATATTAAATTGTTAATAGGTTAAGGTGGGTAAGATGGGTTCAATTAGAGGTTTGTTTTTTGTAAGCTTTTTAATGTTTTTTAATGTTTTTAGTTTTGGTCAAGTTGAAAATTACAAAGGGAAAATAATAAAGGGTATTAATTTTGAAGGACTTAAAAATAAGAAAGAGGTAGATTTTATTAATATTTTAAAACCTTATATCGGTACGGCATATTCTAATGAAATTTTTGATAAATTGCAAATTGATCTTTATTCCCTTGATTATTTTTTGGGGCTTATTAAACCAATGTTTAAAATAGATGGAGAGGATCTTTTTATCACATTTATTGTAAAAGAAAAATCTTTGGTTAATTCTGTTGTTTTTTCTGATAGCAGTAAAGTTTTTTGGAATAGTGAACTTGTTGAAAAGGTGAATATTAAGGTTAATGAGCCTTTAAATCTTGCAAATGTTAATAAAGGTCTTGAAAAACTTGAAGAGATGTATAAAGACATGGGATATCTTGATGTTTCTGTAAATTTTGAAATTAAAGAAGAAGAAAATTTGGTTGATATTATTTTTAATATAGTATCCGGACCCAAATATATTATTAAAGGTATTGACTTTGAAGGAAATTTAAGCTTTAAAAGTAGTACTTTGAGAAAATCTTTAGCATCAAGAGTAGTATCTCTTTTTTCAGATGGTAAATATTTAAAAAGTAATATTGACAAGGATAAACGTCAACTAGAGTCTTTTTATAAAAATAATGGATATATTGATGTTAAGATTATCAGTAGTACTGTTGATATTAAAGATTCTCTTAAAGATTCCCAAAGATTAGAAAAGGAAGTTTTTTTGAAATATTTCATTTCAGAAGGTAATGTTTTTAAATTTGGAAAGCTTGAAATTTTTGGTAATTTAGTTTTTAGTTTGGAAGAATTAAAAAGTTTTATTACCTTTAAGGAAGGTGATATTTTTAATAATTCTAAATTTGAGCAAGATTTTACCAAAATTAAGGAAAGTTATTTTAAAGAGGGATATATTTTTACAGAAATTATTCCTTCACAAAAGATAAGGGGAGAGTTTGTTGATTTTTTAATTAAAATTTTAGAAAAGGATAAAGCGCATATTGAGTCTATTACTGTTTCTAAAAATAAGAATACTGCTTCTCATGTGATACTTAGAGAAATTCCCCTGCAAGAGGGAGATGTTTTTAGTTTGGATAAGTTTAAGATAGGAATGGTGAATTTACAACAGCTTGGTTATTTTTCGAATGTAGTCCCCGATATTGTTCCAAGTAATACGGAAGGGCTTATGAGAATAAATTTAAACATTGAGGAACGAGCAACAAGTAATTTCGGATTTGGTATGAATTTTGGAGGCAGTTCAAATTCTTCGTTTCCGTTCTCAGTATTTGGTCAATGGGAGCTTTCTAATTTTTTGGGCGAAGGTTATTATTTTGCTGCAAGACTTAATTTATCTTTTTTAGAGCAAAGTCTTAGTTTGACATTTAGGGATAATTGGTTTTTTCAAAAAAGATGGACCGTAGGTGGATTTATAGATTTTTCACATTCTGTTAATACTGCTTATCAGGATATTAATGGACCTATTTTTTCTGGCAAAAGGGAAGTTCCCGATCCATTTACAAGTTGGGAAGAATATCGAGATGCTAAAAGCTTTTCTGATTTTAATGCGATGAATTATTCTTTGCTTAAACTTAGTTTTGGGGGGTTTACAGGGTATACTTTTTCTAATTATCTTGGTAAGCAAACTCTTCTTGGTACTTTACAAACCGCTTTAAAATATGTTTTTTATGATAATGAGGTTAACAGACCTTCAAATTATTATTTAAGAGATAATTACAAAACTTTTAGATTTGAAAATTCTCTTAGTTTGAGTGCGGCTTGGGATACAAGAAATTCTACTTCTTTATCTAATAACGGATTTTTGCTTAAGCAGCAGTTTGATTTTTTCGGTGGATTTTTGTTTGGGCAGAGTCATTTCATTAAATCTGCTACAACCTTTGAGAGATATTTTTCTCTCTTAGGATATGAGGATGTGTTTACTCCTTATTTTGATATTATTTTGACCTTAAGGAGCGTCTATTCAAATATATTGCCTCCTCTTGGTAATGGTTTTGAAATTGAAATTCAACCTCATCATCACATATTTCTTAGTGAAAATTTTATGCAGGCTAGAGGTTGGGGAATTTTAAAAAATATTTACAGTTCCTTTGTAAATACTGTTCAAATATCTATTCCTTTGTTAAAAAATATTTTAGTTTGGGATGTTTTTTTCATAGATTTTGCTTCTTATTCTTTAGAGGGGCAAGAAAATTCTTTATTTAGACCTTTTAGTAGTTTTGCTTTTAGCTGGGGAACTGGAATTAGAAGTCTTTTGCCTCAGTTGCCGCTGTCTTTTGTAATAGCTTATCCTTTTTATTTTGATAATGATAAAGTTAACAGTTATTACAAATATTTTTCTGGATTTAAATTTTTCTTAGGAATTGAGATGAGATATTAATATAATACTATGGAGAAGTTTGTGTTTTTTTTGATTTTACCATTGTTTTTTTTATTGTCTTTTAATGTTTTTTCAATAGATGTTATTAAAATAGGCATTGTTGATTTTGATAGAATTATTATTGAAGTTTTAAATCCTCAATTGAAAGCTAATCTTGATCAAATAAAAAATCGATATCAAGAACAAATAAATACGTTAAATTTAGAGCTTAAAAATTTAAAACAGATGTATGATAAGTCAATTGCTGATAATGACTTAGATAATGCAAGATCTTATGGAAATCAATATAATTTAAAAGTTGATGAATTAAAGAGAGTGTCTAGTTTAGCAAAAAATAATTTAGAACAGCAAAGATTGGTCAATATTAATAGTTTAAATAATAATAGTGAATCTTTAAGCAAAATACTTCGTGGTATTCAATATGTTGCAGAAATTAATGGGTTTTCTTTGATTATGAAAAAAAATAATCCGTATATTCTTTATCATAACAGTACTGTTGATATAACAGACAATGTTGTTAAGCATCTTTTGGAAAAGGACAATAAAAATCCTTAAGACTTTTCCTTATTTTTAAATTTTTCATTTTTAGTTTTTTAATATTTTTTTAAGTATTAAATATTTTTAGAGTTTTTTTATTTTCTTTAAATGTAACTTAAACAAAAAATTATTGCTTATTATGAATTTTTTTGTAAATTTTTTTAAAATCAATTGAATTTAAAACAACAGACTTGCTAACAGCTAGATTGCTTATAATTACACAAAACATTGCTTTTAAGATCTTTTTCTTGTTTTATATTCTTTCTTTTTAATTGAATTATATTTATTTTATAATATCAATTATAATTCAATATTATTTAGGAATCATATGGAAAAAAATGTTACCCCAATGATGAGGCAGTACTTAGATATCAAAAAAAAATATAAAGATGCAATAATTTTTTTCAGAGTAGGAAGTTTTTATGAAATGTTTTTTGACGATGCAATTGAGGCAAGTAAGCTTCTTAATTTAACATTGACAAAAAGAGAAAATGTTCCAATGTGTGGAGTGCCTTACCATACTAGTAAGGAATATATAAGAAAATTAATTTTATTTGATAAAAAGGTTGCAATTTGTGAACAATCGTCTAATTCTACTTCTGGGGGACCTTTAGAAAGAGAAGTTGTTGAGGTAATAACCCCGGGAGTTATTATTGATGAAGATTTTTTAAATGATGATGTTAATAATTATTTAGTTGCTATTAGTGATTATAATAATTATTATTCGTTTTCTTATATAGATTTATCTACTTCTAGTCTTGGAGTAATGTTTTATGAGAATAGTTTTTTTGAAAAACTTAAAAGGGATCTTGAGAAATATTCTCCTAAAGAGATAATAGTTTCTGAAAACTTTTATTATGAGTATTTAGATAAGCTTAATCTTAATCGATTTTTAATTAACAAAGTGCCCAACTGGCATCTTGATAAAGATGTTGCAATAAAAACAATAAAGGAGCATTTTAACATACTTGGATTGAGCTCTCTTGGATTTGATGAAGAGAAACCTTATTACATTTCAATTTTTCTCATTATAAATCATATAAAAAATAATTTAAAAAATTTATTAAGTAATATTGATAAAATAGATATTAATAATGATTCTTCGTATATGTTTCTTGATGATGTAACTCAAGTGAATCTTGAACTTGTAAAAAATAATAATGATTTTTCTTCTCAGTATTCATTATATTCTGTGCTAAATGATTGCAAAACTGCAATGGGAAAAAGACTTTTGAGGGAATTTATTTTAAATCCAATTTTAAATATTTCTGAGATTAATACTAGGCTAGATCATGTTGAATTTTTTTGCAAAAATATTAGCTTGACTGTGACTTTAAGAGAGGCTTTTATTAATATATGGGATATTGAGAGAATAATATCTAGAATTCAGATGAAAAGATATATTAAAAAAGATTTTTTATTTATTGAAAAAGCCCTTTCTGTATTTTTTTCGGTAAAAAAATTATTTGATAAGCATAATTTTGATTATTGGATTTTTGATAAATTTGAAGAGGATAGTGCCTCTAAAGTTTATTTTTTGATAAACAGTGCAATTTCAAGCTCATCTGATGAACTTATTAAAAGAGGTTATGATTTAAAGCTTGATAGTTTGAAAGATTTAAAGATTAATGCAAATAAATATATTGATGAATATCTTGAATCAGAGAGACTGTTTAGCAAGATCAATAATTTAAAGATTAGAAAAACTAATAATAGAGGATTATTTTTTGAAGTTACAAAGAGTAATTATGCCCAAGTGCCATCTCATTTTATAGAAAGTCAAACTTTAAATTCTGCAAAAAGATATAAAACAGAAAAACTTATTTCTCTTGAAGTGGATATTAATAATGCTGAAGACAATGTAGTTGCTTTTGAGCAGGAAATTTTTGATGAAATAGCATCAAATGTTGTTAAGCATAATAAAGTTCTTAAAAAGGTTTCAGAATTTTTTGCATATATTGATTTAGTTGTTAATTTTGGTTATTTGGCAAAAAAAAATGAATATAAAAGACCTGTGTTGACAGGCGATAAAGAAATATTTCTTGACAAGTCTCGTCATCCTGTTGTTGAGCACTATGTGAAAAACACCGAAATCTTTACTGAAAATTTTGTAAGAATTGATAAAGAAAGGCATTTTTGTTTAATTACTGGTCCTAATATGGCAGGTAAATCAACTTATTTGCGTCAGGTGGCTTTAATTACTCTAATGGCACATATAGGATCTTTTGTGCCAGCTTCTAAGGCTATAATAGGTATTACAGATAAAATTTTTTGCAGAATCGGAGCAAGCGACAATATTGCCAAAGGGGAATCCACTTTTTTGGTTGAAATGAACGAAACGGCTAATATTTTAAGAAATGCGACAGAAAAGAGTTTGATAATTATGGATGAAGTTGGAAGAGGTACTAGTACAAATGATGGGCTTGCTATTGCTTATTCTATTATAGAATATATTTTAGATCACATTAAAGCTAGAAGTTTGTTTGCCACGCATTTTCATGAACTATCGGCCATTAATCATAAAGCTTTTATTAATCTTTCAATGAAAATTGAAAAGCAGGGCAACGATCTTATTTTCTTAAGAGAAGTTGAAGAAAAGCCATCTCTTAATTCTTACGGGATTTATGTCGCTCGCATAGCAGGACTTCCTTTAAGGGTAGTAGATAGAGCTAGTATTATCTTAGAAAGTTTGCTCACTCGAAAGGATAGCTCTTGTTTAGAATTTCTTTCTTATGGTTCTTCTGATAGTTATGATAAAGAGGTCTTGAAAAATGATGCTGATGTTAATGTTAAATTAAATGAGTATCTAGAGTTGAAAAATTTTATTTCTAATATAGATATTAATAATATTACCCCTTTTCAATCAATTGAGCTGCTAAATCAAATTGTTTTAAAAGTTGTTTCGCAGTCCAGTTAATATGAATTATTTAAATGTTTTAAAAAGTATATTTTTGCCTTTTTGTGTTTTTTGTGGGAAAAGATATGTATCTTCTAATGCTCTTTGTGATCAATGTAAATCGCTTTTTAATTTTAAAATTCAATTTGATGAAAATTTGATTTATTTTTTTGAATACAAAGAGCAATATAAATCTTTAATTTTGTCTTATAAAAGAGATGGTCAAAAGTCAATTGGTAGATTTTTAGCAAGTGAAATTGCTAAATGTTTGAGTAATATTGAATTTGATCAAATAGTAACTGTTCCTTGCAGCTTTAAAAGAAAATTATTTTATGGTTTTGATCACATGGAATATATTGGTATTTTATTAAGCCGTTTTGGTTTTGATTATATAAATGTTTTTTCAAGAAAGTATGGAAAAAGTCAGAAGTTAATGAGAGGAAATCTCAGATTTAGAAATCTTGAAAATAAAATTAAATTAAAATCAAAGTATAAAAATTTTCAATTTAAAAAGATTGTTTTGCTTGATGATATTGTTACTACAGGAACATCTATGCGTATTTGTGAAGATCTTATTGTACAATTTGGAGCCTATAAGGTGATAAGGTTTTCATTGGCCAAATCTTATAATTTGGTTTAATATTGACATTATTTTTTCTAAGTGTTAACCTTGATTTAAGGTTTAGTTATGTATTTAATAAGGTTCTTTCAAAAAGAACCTTATTATTTTTAGGAATGTAGTTGATTGAACATTTTGACAAAAATAATGAAGTTTATAATTTGATAAAAAATTTAACAGAACGTGCAAATATTGAAATATTAGAAATTAATGTTTTTAAAAATAAAAATAGTGGAAAAATTCAAATAGTTCTTTATAGTAAGAATTTTTCTTTAGGTATCGATTTGCTTACTGATTTACACAAGATGATTTTATTAATTTTGGAAGCAAATCTTAAATATAGTTTTACTTTGGAACTTTCTACACCAGGAATAAATAGAAAAATAAAAAGTGACAAAGAGTTTCAAATTTTTGAAGGTAAAAAGATTAAGTTGATGCTAGATAATGAATTTGAAGAGGGTTTGATATTAAAATCAAAATCAAAAAGTTTTATTTTTAAAACAGATAGCAAAGAATTAAATGTTTTTTATAGTGATGTTAAGAAGGCTAGATTAGTTTAAGGAGGAAGTTTGGATGATAAAGGGCACGGGACATATGATTGTAAGCATTGCAAATGATCGCAGTATGAGTATAGATTCTATTAGAAAAACAATTAAAGAATCAGTATTGATAGCTTATAAAAAGTATTTTGGAAGCAACGAGAATGCTTTTGTTAAATTTGATGATGATACGGGAGATTTGATAGTTTATGCAAAAAAGAAAATTGTAGAAGAGGTGAAAGATTCTTTTCTTGAAGTATTAGAAAAAGATATTTCAAAGGAAAATTTTGTAGAAGATGGCTATGCTTACATTGAAATTAATCCCAAGGTTTTTGACAGGCTTTCTATTCAGGTTGCAAAGCAAAGAACTAAAAATGATTTACAAGGAATTGAGGATAATGAAATTTTATCAGAATTTAAAAGCAAGTTAAATAAAGTTGTTATTGGGTATGTTCAGCAAAATAGAAATGGTGATCTTTATGTTAATCTTGGTAATACGGATGGTATAATCCCTAAGAAGTATCAGTCGCCAAGAGAAGTTTACAATCTTAATGATAAGATTAGAGTTTTAGTTTATAATGTCAAAAAGGGTAAAAATGGTATTGAAGTTATTCTTTCTAGAACCCATCCAAAATTTATTGAAGAGCTTTTAGCACTTGAAATTCCTGAAATCGAAGAAGGTGTTATTAAGATTCATAAAATAGTTCGTGATCCGGGTTACAGAATCAAAGTTGCTGTTTATTCTGAAAAAGAAGAAATTGATCCTGTTGGCCCTTGTATAGGGCAAAAAGGAGTTAGAATTCAATCTATAATTAAGGAGCTTGAAGGAGAAAAAATCGATATTATTCCTTATAGTAAAGACATTAAAGAATTTATAAAGGATTCCTTGACTCCTTCAAAGATAGAGCATGTTTATATTCTTGACGAGGATTTACATAAGGCTTTAGTAGTTGTTAGCGACGATCAACTTTCCCTTGCTATAGGTAAAATGGGTCAAAATGTTAGACTTGCTAATAGACTTCTTGACTGGGCTATTGATGTTAAAACTAGCAGTCAATTCGCAAAAATGAAAGCTAATTCGGAGTTTAAGCAAGAAACACTTGAAATGTTTGATAAAGTTATGCAAGATGTTGTTGAAGAGGAACAATTTGAAGAGATTAGCAAAATAAGTGATCTTAAATTACTCGATCCTTCTGTGATTTCTAATTTATCAAAAGAGGGTCTTAATGATATTAACAATTTTTTACAAGCGGATGAGGGATTGCTTTTTAATCTTGGGATAAGTTATGAAAAACAAGAAGAAATTAACAAAATATTAAAAGAGGGAATGATAATAATTGCCAATGATAATGATGAGTCTATAGGAAAGGTTGAAGAAGATGAAGTACTTCTTTGTCCTGAATGTGGTGTTGTTATTAATGAAAATATGACCTCCTGTCCGGGTTGTAAAATAGGGCTTAGTTTTGAGTTTGAGGAGGAGTAAGGTTGTCGACAAATATTGATGATATTAAAAATGACGATGGTAAAAAAATCAAGGTTATTAAGTTAAGAAAAAAGGTAGTAAAGATTGTAACGCATAACGATTCAAGCGGTAAAAATAATTCAAATAATTCTATTGATTTACATAAGCACAGCAACAAAGCTGAATATTCACAAAACATAGATAGTAGAACTGGTGGGTATTCACAAAATAGAGATAACAGAGTTGGTGGATATTCACAAAATAGAGATAGTAGAACTGGCGGATATTCACAAAATAGAGACAGTAGAGCTGGTGGATATTCACAAAATAGAGACAGTAGAACTGGCGGATATTCACAAAATAGAGATAGTAGAACTGGTGGATATTCACAAAATAGAGATAGTAGAACTGGTGGGTATTTACAAAATAGAGATAACAGAGCTGGTGGATATTCACAAAATAGAGATAACAGAGTTGGTGGGTATTCGCAAAACAGGGACAGTTTGGCCTCTCAATATCAAGGTCCGACAAAGAAAGCATATGTTGCTAAAAATAACTCTCAAAGTAAATATACCACCCCTGTGTCTTTTAGAAGAGTTATAAAAACTAAGGTTCCTTCTATTGTTAGCAGTTCACCTTCAGCAGATTCTGAGAATAGCAAAGAGTTAAATCGTAAGCTTGGTGAGAAGAAAAAACAACAACAAGAAAGTCAAAAAAGCTATAAGAGAAAAAAAGCAGAAACCGAGAGCAAAACAATTGAACAAAAAGTTTTTGAGCAACTTCAAAAAAAGAAAAGAGAAAATTTAGCTAACCCCATTCCAAAATCAATTGACATTATGGGCAGCATTACTGTTTCTGATCTTGCAAGAAAGATGAATTTAAAATCTTCCGATTTGATTGCTAAATTAATGGCTTTGGGTGTAATGGTGACTATCAATGAAAAGATAGATTCTGATACGGCAACTATTTTAGTTGAAGAATATGGTTCAAAGGTTAATGTTGTTTCTATTTATGATGAAACGGTTATAGAAGAAGAAGTAGAAGATCAAAGTAAAAGAATTGAAAAGCCCCCTGTTATTACAATAATGGGTCATGTTGATCATGGTAAAACCAGGCTACTTTCTGTGCTTCAAAATATAGATATAAATCAAACAGAGTCTGGTGGTATTACTCAGCATATTGGAGCTTATACTATTGTTTATAATGACCGAGAAATAACATTTTTAGATACCCCTGGCCATGAAGCTTTTACTATGATGAGAAGTCGTGGAGCTCAAGTTACAGATATTGTTGTTCTTGTTGTCTCAGCAATTGATGGTGTTATGCCGCAAACTATTGAGGCTATTAATCATGCAAAAGAAGCAAATGTTCCGATTATTGTTGCTATAAATAAAATTGATTTACCAGATTCAAATCCCGATAAGATTAAACATCAGCTTTCAGAATACGACTTGGTACCTGAGGATTGGGGGGGAGACACTATTTTTGTATTGATTTCTGCTCTTAAAAATATAGGGATTTCTGAACTTCTTGATATGATTCTTTTGCAGTCAGATATGATGTTATTAAAGGCAAACCCATCTAAAAGAGCTATTGGAAAAGTGCTTGATGCCAAAATTGATTTGGGGCGCGGAATAGTTTGTTCTGTTATTATTGAGAATGGAACCCTTTATGTGGGAGATTCTTTTGTAGGTGGTGCATGCTATGGTAAAGTTAAGGCATTAATTAGCGATAAGGGTGTTTCTGTTAAGAGCGTTGGACCCGCTAAAGCTATTAGTGTTTTGGGATTTTCTTCAATGCCTCAGGCTGGAGATCCTTTTCAAGTAACTAAAACTGAAAAAGAAGCAAAATTGATTAGTTCCAAAAGACAAGATCTTAAAAAATATGAATCTTCTAAAAATGTAAAGAAAGTTACTATGTTAAATCTTTATGATTCAATCAAAGAAGGAACACTTAAGGAGCTTAAAATAATTTTAAAAGCAGATGTTCAAGGTTCAGTTGAGGCTTTAAAGAATTCTCTTGAAAAGTTAACAAACGATGAGGTTCGAGTAAGAGTTGTGCATTCATCAGCAGGTGTAATAACTGAAACAGATATTAGCTTTGCTTCAGCAAGTGATGCTGTTGTTATTGGATTTCATGTGAGACCCACTGTAAAAGCCCAGATACTCGCAGACCAGGAAAAAGTTGAGATTAGAAAGTATAATGTTATTTATGATGCTATAAATGATGTTAAATCAGTTCTTGAGGGGATGCTTGAACCAGATGTTGAGCAGCAATTTATTGGATTTGCTGAGGTGAGGGCTGTAATCAATGTTCCTAAAGTCGGGGTAATAGCCGGTTGCTATGTTTCTCAAGGGCTAATAAAACGAGATGCGATTACTAATGTGATGAGGGATGGTTTACAGATTCATTCTGGTAAGATTTCATCTTTAAAGCGATTTAAAGATGATGTTAAAGAAGTTGCTGAGCAATATGAGTGTGGCATTATGATTGATAATTATGCTAATATTAAAGAAGGAGATGTAATTGAAGCATTTGAGTTAAAAAAGGTAAAAAAATCTTTTAAAACTTAGTATTGTTTTATTTATATGTTTTTATGTATAAGAATATAAAAAAGTTTAAACTCGAGAGTTTAATTGCTCAAGAAATTGGCAATTTAATCGTGAGTAGGGGAATTAAAGATCCCAGGATTCATTCATTTTTAACTGTGGTTAAAGTAGAATTTTCAAAAGATTTAATAAATGCCAAAGTGTTTATGGGTTCGATCAAGGAAGGTGCTTCTTTGGACAACGCAGTTAAAGCTTTAAATAATGCTAAAGGATTTATTCAAAGTCAAATTGTTAAGCGAGTTAAAGTTAGAAGTACCCCGAAGTTATTATTTATTAAGGATGATTCTCTTTCTAAATCATTTTATGTTAATAAAATAATTGAAGGATTAAACATTCCAAGAGAGAATTAAATTTGGAAAATGGATTCCTTTTAATTGATAAAGAACAAGGCAAAACTTCTTTTGAAACTCTTTTTCCTATAAAAAAATATTTTAATACAAATCGTGTTGGGCATGCTGGTACACTTGATAAATTTGCAGGTGGAATTTTGATTGCTCTTGTAGGAAAATATACGAAACTTGCAAACTACTTTATTTCTTTAGATAAAGAGTATGTAGCAGAATTTAGATTTGGGATAGAAACAGATACTCTTGATCCAAATGGGAGAATAGTTAGTAAAACAGATTATATCCCTAATTTAGAGGATATAGCTTTAAAGCTTAAAGATTTTGTGGGAGAAATTTATCAAAGCCCACCTAGATTTTCTTCTGTTCATATTGATGGTAGTAGAGCTTATAAACTTGCTTTGGATGGAAAGTTTTTTGAAATTAAAAAACGAAAAGTAAATGTTTATGATATTCAAATATTAAACTATGATTTTAACTCTTCTTTACTTAGCTTGAAAATTAGTTGTTCAAAAGGTACTTATATTAGGAGCATTGCAAGAGATTTAGCTTATTCTTTAAATTCTTGCGCGTATGTTACCAATTTAAAAAGAACCAAAATAGGTATGTTTAAATTAAAAGATTCCACATTATGTAAAAATTTGAGTAAAACTTCCTTGATTAGTTTAGAATCTTCAATATGTTTTGAAAAGGTTTGCATTGATTCTAGCAAGATAAATCTTGTTAAAAATGGAGTTTATATTGAAATTCAAATCAATATTAATGAATTTAAGATTTTAAAATCCAGAGCGGGGGAAATATTAGCGGTCATTGAAGGAATAGGTTTAAATAAATATAAATATGTTATTATATTTTAATTCTATATTTGTTTTTTTAAAAAATTTAATAATTTTTTAAAAAAAATAATCTTAAAAGGGTAAATTGTTTTTGTGATTTTTAAGAAAAAATATTATAATCTACCGTAGTAGTTTAGTTTAAATTATAGCAAGAGGTTTGTTAGAGCTTTGCTATAATGGTATAGGAGTTGCTTTATGATAGATAAAAAGCAAAAGCAAAGAATAGTTTCTGAATTTGGGAAAAATGAAAGTGATACTGGTTCTGTTGGGGTTCAAATTGCACTTATTACAGGTAGAATAAAGTATTTAACTGAACATTTAAAGATAAATAAAAAAGACCATAGCTCAAAAAGGGGCTTGTTAAAGTTGGTAGGGCAAAGACGAAGCTTATTGCGGTATTACCAGAAAAAAGATTTAGAAGCTTATAGGATATTGATATCCAAACTTGGTCTTAGAAAATAAAAAGAGGTTGAATTTTGAGGAAAATATTAAAGTTGAAAGTAGGCAGAGACGAGTTAGTATTTGAGACTGGACTTATGGCTAAGCAGGCTAATGGTTCGGTTCTTGCAACTTATGGAGGATCTTCTGTTCTTGCGACTGTTTGTTGTTCAAGCAATGTGAGAGAAGATTTAGATTTTGTCCCTCTTTCTGTTGAATATAATGAAAAATATTATGCAGCTGGCAAGATTCCAGGAGGATTTATAAAAAGAGAGGGAAAGCCAAAGGATAAAGAAATACTTGTTTCTAGATTAATAGATAGACCAATGAGACCTCTTTTTGATAAAAGATTTGGTCGAGAAATTCAAGTAATTCCTACGACTTTAGCTACAGATCAGCTCAATCCCCCTGATATTGTTGGAATGAATGCTGCTTTTACGGCAGTTTTTTTATCAGATATTCCGTTTAGTGGTCCAATTGCAGCTGTTAGAATGGTTTATTTGAATGGTGAATTTATAGTAAATCCTTCCTTTGAAGAGATTCATGATTCTGATCTTGATATTGTTGTTGCGGGAAGTTTAAATGGAATTACAATGGTAGAAGGCGGTGCTAATGAGGTTAGTGAGGATATATTGCTATCAGCAATAGATGGTGCACATGAATATATTAAACAAATTTGCAATGCTCAAAAAGAATTTTTAGAGATTGTAGGCAAAAAGGAAAAACTTCCTTTAGCTTTTGAAGAAAAAATATTTGAATTTAAAGAAGAGCTTAGAGATTTTGTTTATTCTGATCTTAAAGAAGCTTGTTTTGTTAAGGGAAAGCTTAACAGAGATAAAGCTATAACTTTGCTGCGAAATAAGTCTTATGAGCATTTTTCTTCTCTTGAAAAGTTGACTGATAGTAATGAACCCCTTTTTAATAGAGCTTTTGATGATTTTGAGAAGGAGATTGTTAGAAATTCTATTCTTAACGATAAGATTAGAACAGATGGTAGAACTCCTAATGAAATAAGAGATATTATTGCAGAAGTTGATATTTTAAGTAGAACGCATGGATCTGCGCTTTTTACAAGAGGGGAGACGCAAGCTTTAGCAGTAACTACTCTTGGTACAAGCATTGATGAGCAAATAATGGATGATATTGATGGCGATAAGCGTCTTAATTTTATGCTTCATTACAATTTTCCTCCATTTTCAGTTGGTGAAACTGGCAGACTTATGACTGGTAGGCGAGAGATTGGTCATGGTCATTTAGCTCAAAGAGCTTTAGAATCAATGGTTCCTGGGAAAAACGATTTTCCTTATACCATTAGAGTAGTTTCTGAGATTTTGGAGTCTAACGGATCTTCATCAATGGCTACTGTTTGTGCTGGGAGCATGTCTTTAATGTCTGCCGGGGTTCCTGTTAAAAGGCAAGTTGCGGGAATAGCCATGGGGCTTATTAGTGAAGGGGATAAATATGTGGTTTTAAGTGACATTCTTGGGGAAGAAGATCATTTAGGTGATATGGACTTTAAAGTGGCTGGTACAAAAAATGGAATTACTGGATTTCAAATGGATATTAAAATTGAAAATGTTACTAAAAATTTAATGCGAGATGCCCTTGAGCAGGCAAGAGTAGGTAGGATACACATACTGTCTATTATGGATGCTGTAATTTCGGATTCAAGAGTTGGTATATCTAAGTATGCTCCAAAAATTATTCAGTTGCAAATTGATATTGATAAGATATCTCTTGTAATAGGGTCTACTGGAAAAACCGTTAAGGCCATAACAGATGAATTTGAAGTTAAGGTTCAAATTGAGCAAAATGGAAAAATTATTCTTTTCGGCGATGATGATTTTAAAATGCAAAAGGCCAAAGAAAAAATAGAAAGTATTGTAAGGGAACCAAAGATAGGTGAAGTTTATGAAGGAATTGTTAAAAAGATTAATAGCTTTGGAGCTTTTATTGAACTTACTCCCACAAAGGAAGGATTTTTAAGTACTCGTTTGAAATCTAGAGATAACAAGTATGGTTCTGGAAGATTTGGAAATAGCAATAGATATTCAAGATTTGGTGGTGGGGGAGATAATATAAGGGGTAATGCAGGGTTAGTTCGACCCTCAAAATTAGAAGAAGGTCAGCGAGTTAAAGTTAGAATAATTGATATAGACAAATTCGGAAAAATTGATCTTGAAATTGTTAGAGATAAAGATTATTAAAATAATATGAAATTTGTTTTGAGTAATTTATTTAAAGGTCGCCTTATATGCTTTGTCTTGTTTTTTTCCTGTCTTACTACAAATGGATCTATTCAAGATTCTCATATTAGTGATCTTGTAGAGGAAAAAAAAGAAGTAGTTATTATTGGTAATAATAATAATGTTATCAATAAGAGTGAATTTAAAAGAGACAATGTTGTCAATGAGAGTAAATTTAAAAGAGACTATTTAATAGGATTAAAAGATAATGAATCTTTTTTTCTTAGTAATGCTTTTTTAAAAGAAGATAATATTTATTTTAAAAAAGCTAGAGAAAGTTATGCTAAGAAAAATATTGGCTTGACAAACTATTATTTGAATAAAATAATAACTAATGAGAATCAGCATGGCAGAGAATTGCTAGCTAAGGCAAATTTGTTTTTTGGATATGTGAATTATGAGAATGGTTTTTATGATCTTTCTGAATATAATTTTGACCTATTTTTAAAAAATTATAAATATTCTCATGCCAGTTTAAGATCAGCTGAATTAAAATATCTTATTAAAGAAAAATCAGATGCAATTTCTGCATTTAAAGAGATTAATGAATTTTCTATTTCAGGTTATGACAAAGAGATTTATGATTTTTTAAGTAATAAGCTTGGGGTAAGTCATTTAAACTTAGAATCTTTAGGATTTCTTGACAATAGCGTTTTTGATGTATTTGTCTTTAATGAGAATATATTTGTAACTAATATATTGGGTGGTCTTTTAAGATATAATATTAAAAAAAATGATTGTAAAATCTACCTTAAAGACAAGAAAAGCATTTTTTTAAATGGCATTAGGGGTTTTGCTGATTATAATGGAACAATTTATATTGGGGGTAAAAATGTTGTTTATTATATAGATGATGCTGATGGAGATTTAAAGCAAATAAAGTCTCCTGATAATGCTGATTTTAGTAATATACAAGTTTTGCTTGGTGTTAAAAATGGAATATTTGTTGGTACTTTAAATTCTGGGTTATGGTTTTATGATTTAAAAAATTGGAAAAACATACCACTTGGATCTAATAAAATTTCTTCAATGTGTCTTGATAGTTTAAAAAATTTATTATTGGTTGGAACGGTTGATAAGGCTATTTATAGTATTAATGTCGATAATTTGAAAAAGATTAAACATTTGGATTTTTTTAGCAAGAACGATAATGAAAAAAATATTAATTTTATAAAAGGATATAAAGATAGCTATTTTGTTGGGACATATGGAGGGGGGCTTTTTGAATTAAATTTAAATAAAAATAACTATAAAAAGCATGTTATTGCTAATAATATTGATGTTAATTATTTTATGGATATGGAGATTAAAGATAAAAAATTGTTGTTTGCAACCTTTGATCACGGGCTATTGATTTATGATTATGAAAATGACAATTGGGATTATTTTGGTCCTAATAATGGGCTTCTTAATTTAAATTTAATAAAAGTTTCTAGATTTGAAAATTATGTTATATTGGGTACTCTTAATAATGGCTTGGTTTTTGTAGATGAAAATATTAAAAAACAGTTATGAGTCTTACATAATTACTGAATTTTTTAAATATTTTTTGATTACTTTTTTATTTTTCTTTTTCGTATTTTTTATAAATCAAATTTTATTCTTTATGAGAATACTTCTTCAAAATTATGTTCCCTTTTTTAAAGCTTTTGTTTTTATCGTATATTCTCTTCCTATGGTGATTGCGCTTTCTCCCCCTTTTGCTTCTTTGATTTCAGTAATTCTTACTATTCATAAATTCAAGATTCATAATGAAATTTTAGCTTTTCGTTCAATTGGTATATCAATTTTTGATTTACTTGTCCCATTTTTTAAATTAGGAGTAGTTATTGCTTTTATATCTTTTATATCTAATGATATTTTACTTCCACTTGGATCTATTGGTAGGTTAAAAATCTTTAATGAAATAAAAGAAGAAATTCCTCATTTGGTATTAAAACCTTATTCAAGCAAACAGTATGGAGATTTAATTTTTGTTTCTGGTGAGAAATCGGAAAATGGTTATAAAAATGTAACTTTTTTTGATAGTACTGGACTTAAGGGATTTGATAGAATATTTATGGCAAAAAATCTTGATATTAGAAAAGAAAATTTTCAAGTTTATTTTATTTTAAATGATGTTCTGTCTATTGCTTTAACAGACAGTGAGAGTGGATTTTATGATTATTTTTATGCAGATGAGATGAAATATTCAATTGATCAGGTTACATTTAGTGATAGTTTTTTATTAAATTATGTAACTCCTTCGCAAATGAGCATGAGAGATGTTATAAAATTAATTAAAAAGCAAAATAATTTAATTGCAGATTCAAATATAAAAAATAATCTAGAAGGGGATTTTTTAAGTTTAAATTTTTCAAATCTTTATTTGAATTATTTATACAATCAAAATTATTACGTGGATGAATCTTATGTCTTTGAAAATTTAAACTACATGTATAATTTAAATTTAAATTTTAAACCTTATCAAGATAAAAGTATGATTCAAAATTTGGCTTTGTTTAATCTTGAATTTTATCAAAAAATTAGTTTGCCACTTTCAGTTTTATTTTTCATTTTTTTGGCTTTTTCAATGGGAATGTATTCTAATAGAAAGTATTCTATTATTCTTGAGCTTGTAATTTCAATTATTGTTTGTGTTTTTTATTGGGTGATGTTTATTGGCGGAAAGGTTTATACTGTGCAGTATGCACCAAATCCTATTGTTGTTACTATTTTGCCCAATTTGATTTTAATTGTTGCAGGAGCAATTCTCTTTTTGAGATTATTAAAAAAATGAAAATAGATAAGCTTTTTGTAAGAAACATCATTCTTACTTTTTTATCCATGAACTTACTTTTTATGGTTTTAATTATGCTTGGTGATTTATTTGTCAATCTTCTAAATTATCTTGAAAAGGATATTGGTTTTAAGGATATTCTTTATATTTATTATTTGTATTTGCCAAAAGCTTTCTCAGATGGAGTCGCTTTATCTTTTCTTTTTGCTATTTCCAATCTTATTGGTAATCTTTCTATGAGAAATGAAATAATAGGTCTTTTTAGTTGTGGAGTTTCACTTACCAGAATATTAAGGCCAATCATTTTGATTAGTGTATTTATTTCGGCTGCTCTTTTCTTTTTTGATAATTATTTAGTAATAGATACTGTAGCAAGAAGAGATATTCTTATTAAGAATAGCATTGGTGATAGTAGATCTATTGATAAAACTATAATAATTAGAGATCTTGCTAGGGAAATTTATAATATTAAATCTTATGATATTGATGAAAATACTTTTTCTAACTTAATGATTATAATTAAGGACAATAAAGATGAGTTTCAAAAAAGGTATGATATAAATAAAGCTGAATGGAAGAATGATAAATGGAAACTACATGACATTAGAGAGTTTGTTAAGGTTGGTAAAAAAATTAAGGAGAATGCCTACGATGTTCTTGATGGAACAGGAATTATTAAGTTAGAGCCTGATTACATAAGAACTGTGATGCTCTCGTCAAAGGCATTAAATTTCACTAAACTTATTAATTGGATAAATTTTCTCAAAACTGAACAGTTAAATTATTCTGATGCATTGTTTGATTTGTTAAATAGGATATTCTTTTCATTTAGATTGATTCTTCTTAGCTTTACTGTTGGGTTTATTGCTCTTGCTCTTAAAAAAAATATTTTTATACTCAGTTTATTAAATAGCATTGCTTTTGCTGTTGTTTATGTCATTTCTATTGTAATTTTTAATTTTTTAGCGGATCTTGGTTATTTACATATATATGTGGCAAGTTCTTTTACAACTATATTTTTTTTGATTATTAATTTTTTTGTTTATAGGATTGTTAGGAAGTAATATATTAATGATTATTTAGGATGTTTATATGTTTAACGTAATTAAGAATGACAAACATTCTAGTGCAAGGGTTGGATTTCTAAATCTTCCTCACGGCAGGGTGGATACTCCTTGTTTTATGCCAGTTGGTACTTTGGGGGCAATGAAGGGATTAAAACATGCTGTTCTTGAGAAATTAGAATGTAATTTGATGCTTGCAAATACTTACCATCTATATTTAAGACCGGGAATTAAAACTATTGAAAAATATGGTGGTCTACATAATTTTACAACTTGGAATAAAAATTTTTTAACTGATTCGGGTGGATTTCAGGTATTTTCTCTTTCTGGTCTAAGAAAAATTGATCTAAAAGGTGTACATTTTAAGTCTCATCTAGATGGATCGTATCATTATTTTACTCCTGAAGGAGTATTTGCCATGCAAGAAATTTTTGGCAGCGATATTATTATGCCACTTGATATTTGCAGTTCTTATGGGATTGATTATAATGAAGCCAATTTATATACAAATATTACAACCAATTGGGCTCGTAGTACATTCAAATCCTATAAAAATAAAAAAGAGGGATACAAGGGGCTTTTATTTTTAATAACTCAGGGAAATTTTTTTAAAGATTTAAGGAAAAGAAGCATCAATGATATATTAGAATTAGACAGTCCAGGCATTGCCATCGGAGGTATTTCTGTTGGCGAGCCAAGAGAAAAATATTTGGAAATTCTTGAATATAGTTCTTTGTTGATACCAAAAGAAAAACCAAGATATGTAATGGGCATTGGTACTCCCCATTACATACTTGATGCCATATACTATGGCATTGATATTTTTGATTGTGTTAATCCTGCAAGAATTGCTAGGCATGGGACTCTTTTAACAGATAATGGAATGATGCGCATTGGTAGAAAGGAGTATAAAGACGATACTTCTCCAGTAGAGAAAAATTGTGGTTGTACTTTATGTACAAGGTATTCAAGAGGATATTTAAGGCATTTAATAAAATCTAGAGAGCTTTTTGGAATAATTTTGGCAAGTGAGCATAATATTTACTATATGTTTCGATTGATTTCAAAGATCAGAACCGCAATTCTAAATGATAATTTTTTAAACTTTAGAACTTCATATTTAAAAAAGTATGAAGAGGGAAATTTCGATGAATAAATATGTTGTTTCTACAGTTTTGGTCATGATTTCTACCTTTTTTTCACGAATAATAGGGTTTGCAAAGGTAAAGATTTTCTCTTATTATTTTGGCGCAAATCTTGATGCTGATATTTTTAACTATGTTTTCAATATTCCCAATAATTTACGCAAAATTCTTTCAGAGGGCGCAATGACTTCAGCTTTTTTGCCTGAATTTACATATGAAAAAGACAAATCGCACGAAAAAGCCGTTTCTTTTTTCAGAACGGTTGTAACCTTTAATGTTATTTCTATTGGTTTAATTGTTTTAGTTATGATTATTTTTTCAAAGCCTATTATTTATTTTCTATCTTATTATAGGGGAGAAAACTTAATTTTTGCAAGTTCTGTATTTAGTTATTTGGTATTATATATTTTACTAATAAGTTTATCATCAATTTTCATATCTGTTCTAAATTCATATAAAATTTTTTTTATTCCTTCATTTTCACCTATTATGCTTTCTTTTGGAATAATATTAAGCGTATTTTTATTGTATGGCCATTTTGGAATATATAGTGCTGTTATTGGTGTGATTTTTGGGGGGTTTTTACAATTTCTGATTCCGTTTGTAAATTGTCTTGTTATTGGTTTTGTCTGGAAACCAACATTTTATTTTAGAGAAAAAGTATTTTTAAATTTTTTAAGTAGATGGGTTCGCATGATTTTTGGATTTTCTATTTCAATTATTACTCAGCAGATTTCATTTGCATTAGCATCTACTCTTGAAATAGGAAGTGTTTCTATTCTTAGTAATGCTATAGTTTATTATCAGCTTCCTGTAGGAATTTTTTATATTTCTATTGCAACAGTAATTTTTCCTAAAATGGCAGAGTATGCTGTTTTAGGAAATAATTTAAAATTAAATACTCTTTTAGTAGATGGAATTAAAATTTTATTATTAATTTTTATTCCGGTGTCTTTTTTGATGTTTATTTGGTCTGATTATATTTTAAATTTATTTCTTATGGGGGGTAAGTTTTCTATTTATGATACTCAAAAAACAGCAGGTGTTTTGAAGTGTTTTCTTTTAGGATTGCTTTTTTATTCGATGTTTAGTTTTTTTCAAAAATATTATTTTTCTATTCGCGATGCAAAAACACCATTTTATTTGAGTGTTTTATTTTCTATTCTTGATATTGTACTTTCTGTTTTTGGTATTAATTATTATGGTTTGAATGCTTTGGCATTAGCTCAATCTATTTCTTTTATGATTTGTGTAGTTGTTTTTTATTTTATAATATTAAAAAGTGGAGTTAAAATTGATTTAATTGAGATTTTATTTGTCCTTTTAAAGTCAATTATTACACTTTTTCCTTTATATGCAATTTATTTTTTTTTCCAAAAGTTTCAGTGGGATGTAGGTTTTAGTTTTAAAAATCTTTATTTTTTAATTGCAGCAGGAGTTGTTAGTATTTTTATTTTGCTTATTTGTTATCCTGTTTTAGGAATAAATAAACTTTTTAGGTTTATTAGGAGGGATACTTTATGAAATATTTTAATTTTTTATTTTTTTTACTTATTTTAAATATGTATGCTCAAAATGTTAATTCTCCATCTCCCCCTAATCCCCCTTTGTTGCCCAAAATCACAGAAAATAAACTTGAGAGAGAAAATTCTCCTAAAGGTGATAATTTTTCTAATATTAGTTTAGATGGTAAGTATGTTAACGATACAATTCTTTATGGGCTTGATAGTCAAGTTACAAACATTATAAAGGCTCTTAAAAAGTCAAGCGATAGTCAATATAATTTTTCTCTTAAAAAAAGATTGGAAAAAACCTTTAATGCCGAGATTAAAAAGGAAATACTTGAATTGTTTATTTCTCTTAAGTATTCAGGAGGCATTGATACGGCAAATTATATTCTTGAAAATTATGAAAGTAAAAGATATTCAAATGCGTTATTTGGTTTGGCAATTTTATATCTTAAGGAATTTGATGATAAAGAGAAATTAAAAAAAACTCTTGTTGAGATTCTTGAAAATAAAGAGGGTAATGTGGTATCTATTGCAGCTTATTATTTGGGAGAGCTCAATTCTCTTGAGTATTCTAAAAATATGATGGAAGTTTTTGAAAAATATTCTGGAAATGATGGTGCTAGAAGAGAAATACTTATTGCTCTTGGAAAAATGGTCGCTGTTGATTATCAGAATAGAATTTATGAAATTTCGTTAGATAATTATGAGAATCCGTCAATTAAGGCTGCTGCAATTGAAGCGTTGTCATATATTGCTCCAGATAAAGTAACTACAAATGCTGATTTGTATCTTCAGAGTAATAACAATAATTTAAATATTAAATTGGCTATTATTGCTTCTTTGTCTAAAGATCCTTCTTTAAAGTCCAAAGAGATTTTACAAGGATTTTTAAGAGATTCTGATGACAATATTAGATTTAAAGCTATTAATGCAATTAAAGGACATAAAGACTCTTCAGCAAAGGATATTTTGATTTATAAGGTTAAAAGCGATCCATCTCTTAAGGTTAGGGAGGCTTCTGCAAAGGCTTTAATTGATATGGATCTTGGGGATATTGAGATAAAAAATATTATGTTTGATTTGAAGATTGACAATAATTTTAAAATTTCGATGTTTAGCTACCTTTTAGATAAAGATTCTCTAAAAGCATTGTCAATTGCTTTAGAAATTGTTAACAAAGAAAATGTTAATAGACCTTCAAATGTTTTAAAAGGTATTGCTTCAATGTTGGCTGCTAAAAAGGGTAATTTTGATAATTTTTATTCTAAAATCATTGACAGTAAAAATGTTGATTTAAGGCATTTTGCATTAAAAGGAGCTGTTTATAATAAATCTTCATTACTTTCTGATAAACTTAAAAAAATTAAAAGTGAAACGAACTCTGAATATATTAAAATGCTTTTAAAAGATTATTGATTGTTAATAAACCGTTAAGTAGTATTAGTACAAAATTTTTAAAATTTCTTTAGCTATTTCTGATTTTTTCATTTCTGGGAGTTCTTTTATGCTTTGTTTATTTATTATATAAACTTTGTTTAAGCTTGAACCAAAATATTTAAGTTCATTTGCAATGATAAAGTCCAAATTTTTCTTTTTTAATTTTTCTTTGGCTTTTTGAATTAAATTTTTAGAATTCTCGGCGCAAAATCCAACAACAATTTGGTTTTTAAGTTTATTGTGTCCTATGTGTTTGATTATGTCAGGATTTTTTACTAATGTTATATATAATTTTTTGGTTTTATTTTTTTTAATTTTATTATTGAAAATGTGTTTGGGCCTAAAATCGGCAACAGCCGCAGCTCCAATTATTATTTCAAATTTATTATATATTTTGAGGGCTTCTTTGTACATTTCTATTGCGGTTTTTATTTTTATAATATTGACCCCTTCAGGTTCATTTTCATTGGTTGGTCCTGTAATAATTGTAACTCGAGCTCCTAATTTGACAGCTTCTTGTGCCAGACAAAATCCCATTTTCCCAGTTGATGTATTTGAAAAATAGCGAATTGGGTCTATTGATTCTTCAGTTCTGGATGCTGTTATTAGTATTTTTTTGTTTTTTAGGTAATTTTTTTGATTAAATTCATCCAATATTATTTTTACAATCTTGTCTTCATTTTTAAGGCGTCCTAAAGCATTCGGTGAGCATGCCAAAAATCCTTTATCAGGCTCAATGAATTTATAATGATGATTTTTAAGTTTTTTTATGTTTTCTTTTAAAATAGGGTTTGAATACATTGCGTTGTTCATTGCTATTGCAAAATAAGTAGGTGCTGTGCTTGCTGATATTATTGTAGTTAATGCATCATCAGCAATTCCTGATGCAATTTTAGATATTGTATTGTAGGTAGCAGGAATAATAAGAATTAGATGAGCCCATTTTGCAATTTTAATATGTTCAACCTCATTATGATCTAAATCCCATAAATTAGTAATTATTTTGTTTTTAGAAATGGTTTCTAAAGTTAGTGGAGTAATAAATTTAGTTGCATTTTTTGTCATTACAACTTTAACACTGTATCCTAATTTAACCAAACTAGAAACTATGTAAACTGACTTGTAAGAGGCTATGCCTCCACATATACCAATTAATATATGTTTGTTTTTATTCATATAATATATTATATAATATGCATGATGTTTGAATTTGTAAATTTTGATGCCCTTTTGCTAAGGTTGTTTTAAATGAAGAATAGAATTTTGTACGCTATATTATTATATGTTTGTATGTTTTTTTTATGGATTTATTTTGCCTATTTTATCGACACATCAGCTGCTATATTTAATATTCCTTTGTGGTTTTTTGGGTCAGGAATTTTGTTTCCCAGTGTAAATTTTTTTTTGGTTTGTTTTTTTATTTTAGTAATTAGTAAAACTTAATACATTGTTGATATTTTTTATTTTTATATTCCTTAAAAAAGGAATAGAGGTAGTTTTTTGTTATTAAATAAATATTTTCTTGCAAATCGAAATATTAATTTTATTGTTATGGCCTTATTATTTTCTTCTAGCTATATTAGTGCTAGTAGTTTTATTTCTGGTCCTTCTGCTGTTTACAAGTATGGGTTATCTTTTATATTATTAGCCACTATACAAATTCCTACAACTTTAATTGCTTTTATTATTGTTGGTGAGAGATTAAATCGTGAGTCAAAAAAAATTAATGCAATAAATATTATTGATTATATTAGATATAGGTATAAAAGTGATTTTTTAGCATTAATTAGTGGATGTATATTAATTTTTTTTTCAATGTTTTTGATTTCTGCCCAATTAATAGGTGGTGCTAAGCTTATAGAGGTTTTTTTAGGCATTAATTATATAGCTGGTCTTTTACTTTTTGCTTTATTAATTTTTATTTATGTATTTTTTGGTGGATTTAAGGCAGTAGCTTATACAGATTTGATTCAAGGATTTTTAATGATAGTTTCATCTGTTATTTTGTTTTCCAAAATGCTAGATTTGGGAGGAGGTATTAATAATTTGTTCAAGACAGCAATGTCTATTTTAGATAAAGATCTTTTAATTCCTTCAAATGTTGATTTAAAGCCACAATATATAATTTCTTTTTGGATATTAATAGGAATAGGAATATTAGGTCAGCCTCAGGTTATTAATAATTTTATAGCATTTAAAGATGAAAATGCTATAAAATTTTCTCTTCCAATTTCTACTTTTATTATAAGTTTTTTAATTATTTTGATGCATTTAATGGGATTTTTTGCTATTATTCTTTTTCCAGATTTAAATCCAAATGATAAAGTTGTTTTAAATGTAGCTTTAAAAGTTTTAAATCCTTTTTCTCGTTTTATGTTTTTTATAGGTCTTTTATCTGCAATAATGTCCACAGTAGATTCAAATTTACTTTTAATAACGTCTGTTTTAATGAAGTTAATAATTTATAAAAAAGATTTAAAAGAAGATATAAAGGTTAAACGAGTAATAATGATTTCTAATGTTTTTTTTATTTTAATAATACTTGTATTTTCTTTTTTCCCCCCCAATTTTTTATTCTTCGTTAATATTTTTGCTTTTGGGGCTTTAGAAGTTTCATTTTTTTCTATTATTGTTTTTGGACTTTATTTTAATTTCGTAAGCAAAATAGCAGCATTGGCTTCTATGTTTTTAGGCTTGATGTTTTATTTGTGTATTTTATGTTTTGGTTTGAATATTTGGTTTTTTCACCCCGTTTTTCCATCATTTTTTGTTTCTATATTAACATTTGTAATAGTTAATTTTTTTTGTAAAAAATATAGCAAAGTTTATTAGGATGGATAATTCTTGCGTTTGGATAAATATATCTTTTTAGAAGTTTTTGCCAATGATAATGGCAAGCGATTAGATTCAATTTTAATTAAAATTTTGAATTTGTCTAAAGTTAGGATAATAAAACATATTAGAAAGGGTGATATTAGGCTTAATGGTCTAAAATCACATTTTTCATGTAGAGTTTGTAAAGGTGATAAAATTTATTTGTATAAATCTTTAGCTCAAAGTTTAAATTTAACTATGGATGAATATTATAAAAGTAATATTGATTTTCAATGTATTCCAAAAAGAATAATTTATGAGGACAGCGATTTACTTGTTGTGGATAAGCAAAGAGGCATTTTAGTTCATGGGGGTAGAAACTCTCTTGATTTTTTAGTGAATGCTTATCTTTTAGGGGAAAATTTAAGATCTCTAAGCTTTAAACCCTCGGCAGTTCACAGGCTTGACAGGAATACTTCTGGTATTATTATTTTTGCAAAAAATGTAAATGCTGCAAGAAGGCTAAGTGTGGCATTTAGTAGTGGAGCTATAACTAAAAAATATTTTGCAATACTTTTGGGCGAGGTTAAGTCAACTGTTGTTTATGAAAATCATTTATTTAGAGATAAAAGGCTGAGAAAAACTTTTGTTTTGGAAAATAAGAAGTTTATTAATGCAATTACAAAGGTTAATCCAATATTGTCTTCCAAGAAAGCTACTCTTGCCGAGATTGTTATTGAAACAGGTTTTACTCATCAAATAAGAGCTCAATGTTCTTTTAACAATCATCCTTTAATTAATGATAAAAAATACTATGATAAATTCAATAAAAGCAATTACTTTTTACATGCTTTTTTGGTAAAATTTAATGGGGCATTTTTTAAAAAGAATGCATTTTACGCTAAGCCTAGTTTAGAATTTTTAAAGCAAGTAAAAGATATTTTTGATGTCTATGAATTTTCAGAATTTTTCAAATAATTTTTTTTTAAAAAAAATATTAAGCAAGGTTAAAAACTTTACAACTAGCATTAAGCATAAATTTGTTAAAGTGAAGGTTTATGCATTGGTAGGATCTGCTGGCACTGGTAAGAGTTTTAGGTCACATTTGGTAGCAGATAAATATTCAATACCCTTAATTATTGATGATGGCGTGTTAATTAAAAATATGAAAATTATTGCTGGGAGTTCTGCTAAGTTTGAAGATAATGTTTTCAGGGCAGTAAAGCGATCTGTATTTGAAGATGATGCTCATTGCAGTGAAATGCTTGAGGTTCTTGGAAGAGAAAAATTTAATAAAGTTTTAATATTAGGAACAAGTCTTAAAATGATAGATAAAATAATCTCAAGACTTTTATTGCCAAATGTTTTTAAGATTATTTACATAACAGATGTTTCAACTAGGCAGGAAATAGAAAAAGCAAAAATTTCAAGGCAAATGGGGGAGCATGTTGTACCAGCAGCAGCTTTTGAAATAAAGTCTGTTAGACCTAATTTGTTATTAAATCCAATCAAAGTTTTTTTTAAAAGCGGATGGTTTTTTACTAGGAAGAAAAATTATATTCGATCTGTTGTAAGACCTCATTTTTATGAAGAAGGGGTTTTATCTATTTCTAAAAGAGCTGTAAGGCAAATTATTGAACATTGTGTTTCTGAATATGATAGAAATTATATTGTTTATGATCTTAAAATCAAAAAAGACGGGGGTAATTACCTTTTTAAGCTATTTTTAAACATTCCCCTTGGAAATAATTTGCTTAATAATACAGAAATGCTTAGAACTTACATTATTACTAATGTACTTAAGTATACAATAATCAATATATTATCTATTGATATAGTTATACATAAATTTTATGACAAAAAAGATTATTTAGAAGAGAGCTATGAAGATTGATTTTGATAGTGTGAATAATATTTTTTTTGTAGGAATAAAGGGGAGTGGAGTTTGTTCTCTGGCTTGTTTTTTAAATGCAAAAGGGTATTATGTAGAAGGAATAGATATTCCTGATAAATTTTATACTGATAAGATTTTAAATAATAATAAAATATCTTATTATGAAAATATTTATGAATTTTCATTAAAAGAGCTTGATAGGTCTTTTGATTTAATAGTATATTCTTCAGCTTATGATAAGGATGGTTTGCAAGTTTTACTTGAAGCAAAAGAATTAAATATACCTATTTTGTCTTATCCTGAGGCTCTCGGTGAGCTTTCTAGAAAGTACTATAGTATTGGAATTGCAGGTTCTCACGGCAAAACCACCACTACGGCATTTTTAGGTATTGTTTTTAACAAATTGGGATTAAATCCTAATGTTATTGTGGGATCAAGTGTAAAAGACTTTGGAGGTAATTCTGCAATAGCTGGTATTAGCAATATTTTTATTGTTGAAACTTGTGAGTATAAAAAACATTTTTTACATTTTAGTCCAAATATGCTTATTTTAACTAATGTTGACTACGAGCATGTTGATTTTTTTAAAAATTATGAGTCTCTTGAAGATGCTTTTTTACAATATATTAATAATTTAAAGAAAAATGGAATATTAATAATTAATTCTGATGATAATAATTTGCTTAAAATTAAAAGGCAGATCAGCAGAAAGGATATAAATATTTTTAGCTTTGGATCTAGAGATTTGTCAAATTTTCAAATAAGTAACATTGTAGTTAAAAATGAATATTTTTGTTTTTCTTTTTTAGGCTTGCACAATGTTGAACTTAAGACTGTTTTATTTCATAACATATTAAATTTTTCAGCAGCACTTTTAGCTTTAAATCTTTTTTTGGAAAGCAATGGAAAATCAATTTTTGATTTTGAAGATGCTGTAAAGAGAATTGCAAAAAATTATAGTGGTATTAAAAGAAGGGTTGAAGTTATTAAAGAGGAAAAGGGAGTGGTTTATATGGACGATTATGCTCACCATCCTAGGGAGATTAGAGATACGCTTTTAGGTATTAAAAATTTTTATAAGAACAAGCGTATAATTTTGGATTTTATGCCTCATACCTTCACAAGAACAAAAGAATTTTTTGATGATTTTGTGGAGGTTTTAAGTGATGTTGATATATTAATTTTGCACAATATATATCTTTCTAATAGGGAAAATTTTAATCCAGATGAACTTTCTATTAATTTGTTTTTAAATATTAAAAAAATAAATGAAAATACTTATTTTTTTAAAGATGTTAAAGACTCTATTAATTTTATAAAAAGTTTATTAGTATCAGGAGATTTGTTTATTACAATGGGTGCTGGAAATAATTTTATTTTACACGATTTTTTGTAAGGGTATTATAGTGAAAAGCATGACGGGATTTTTTTATTTGGAAAAGATAATTGGTAACTATATGTTTAGTGTGAATTTGAAATCTTATAATGGGAAATTTTTAGAATTTAAACTTAAGTTACCAGAAATTTTTTCTGGTTATGATCTTGATATAAGAAATTTGATTTCAAAATATATTAGCAGAGGCAATGTTTTTTTAAATGTAGGATATAAAGAATTGGTTCCCCGTATGAATTTTACAGTTAATCCTAATTATATTGAAGCTATTTCTAGGCTTAGAGATTCTTTGGCACATACTAATCTTAATATTAAAAACGAACTAAGTTTGGGAGATTTTTTATCGTTAAAAGGAGCTTTGATAATTGATGAGGATAGTGAGCATCAAGAAGAAATTTATGGTTTGTTTAAAGGTGTTTTAGAGGAAACATTATTTCATTACAATAATGGGAGAAATTTTGAAGGGGAAAATACTAAGTCGGATATAGTGTCAACCCTTGTGCTAATAGAGCGAGATCTTAAAATTGTTAAGGATGCTTGTAATGATATAAATGTAAGATTATTTGCAAGTATTAAAGAAAATATTTCTAAATTAATGGATGAATTTAGAGATTTAAGTATTGCAGAAGAAGCAGCTAAAATGGCAATTCGTCTAGACATCAATGAAGAGATCATGCGTTTAGATTCTCATATAGAAACTTTTTATAAAAATCTTGAATATGAGATATGTGGCAAAGTTCTTGAATTTATTTCTCAAGAAATGCATAGAGAAATAACAACTATGAGTAATAAGGCGGTTGATCTTGATATTAAGAATTTGATTTTAAATATGAAGCTGAATTTAGAAAAAATAAAAGAACAAATAAGGAACGTTGAATGAAAATAGCACTTTCTGGTAAGAGTGGTTGTGGCAATACTACTGTAAGTAGCATGATTGCAAAACATTACGGTCTTGAGTTTATTAATTATACTTTTCATGATATTGCAAGAGAATATGAAATGCCTTTTTCGGAGTTTTATGAGAAAGAGATAATAGGAAGAAATGATTATTATTGGGACAGGTATCTTGATAAGAGATTGTCTATACTTTCTAAAAAAAATAATACAGTGCTTGCTTCTCGTCTTGCTATTTGGATTTCTAAGAGCGCTGATTTAAAAATATATCTTTATGCTAAAATGGAAGTAAGGGCCGAGAGAATAATGACAAGAGAGGGAGGCATGTATTCTGATGTTTTAAGTAGTACTTTTAATAGAGATGAAAATGATAAAAAAAGATATTTGGCTATTTATAACATAGATATTGATGATTATTCTTCGGAGACCGATTTGGTGATTGATGTTACAAATATTAATCCAAATGAAGTTTTTGAATTAATTCGAGATGAAATTGATAAAAGAAACTTAAAGAGTAGTTAAACTTATTTAATATGTTTATTGTGTAAGGAGGAGATTAAATGACTAAGGTGCCTTTAAAAAAAATACAAGATTTTGATGGAAATTTTTATGAACTTGTTGTTGCAACTATAATGCGCACAGAGCAAATCATAGACAATATTTCTTTGGCAGAGCATACTATTTTTGATGATAAAATACTAGGACAAGCTTTTAATGACGTTTTGACTGGTAAATTTAGCTATTCAATTGAAGGAAGATAGAATAGTTTTTATTTTTGGGCCTACGGCTGTAGGCAAAAGCAATATTTTGTTTCATTTTCCAAGAAATAAAGTGGAAGTTATTAATGTTGACTCTATTCAAGTATATAAAGAGTTCAATATAGCTTCTTCAAAGCCGAGTAAAAATTTAATGAAACATATAAAGCACCATTTAGTAGATTTTTTAGATCCCGAAAAAGAGTATACTCTTGGAATTTTTTATGAGCAAGCTTTAAGAATAGTAAAAGAAATAAGACAGAAAAAAAAAATTCCTATATTTGTGGGAGGTACTGCTTTTTATTTCAAGCATTTAAAGGATGGATTTCCTTCAACGCCTTCGGTTACTTCTAAAATAAGAATTTATGTAAACAATCTTTTAGATCTTAAAGGCAAATCTCATCTTTTAAAAGAATTGAAAAATGTAGATCCCATTAGATTTAATATGTTAAATAAGAATGATATTTATCGTATTAAAAGATCGCTTGAAGTTTACTACCAAACAGGAATTCCTATTAGTCAATTTCAAAAAAAACAAAATAGCGAATTTAAAAATATTGTAATTATAGGTCTTAAAAGATCTTTTGAAGATTTAAAAACTAGAATATCAATAAGAATTAATGAAATGCTTGATAGTGGACTACTTTCCGAGATTAAAGGTTTGTTTATTAAGGGATATAATGAAAATACCCCAGCTTTTAAAGGGATAGGCTATAACGAGTTTTTGTTATGGAAAAGTAGACCTTGTTATGGTTTAAATGATATAATAAGTTTAATAAACAAAAATTCGTTTTTATATGCAAAAAGGCAAATGACCTTTTTTGCCAAGATTTCTGATGTTTTATGGTTTCATCCAGAGGATGATTTAAATGACATTTTGAATTTAATTTTTAAAGTTAATAAGGAGATTTAGGGAGTGCCTTGCGGAAGAAAAAGAAAATTAAAAAAAATTTCTACTCATAAAAGAAAGAAAAAAAGAAGAAAAAATAGACATAAGAAAAAAAATAAGTAATTTGTTGCATTGATCGGACTTTTTTCCGGTTGCATTGGAGCTATTTAGAATATTCAATTATTAGATTGTTGACTATATTTATGTCTTTGCTGAAGATGTATCTTTTAGTTCCCTTGTAATTGACTAGGATCCAGTTTCCTTTAATTCCATAGCGTTCTGTTTTTTCTAATGTTTTTTCAATTTTTACGACTTCATCTTTTCTAAGTAAGATTTCGTAATCATAATCCAATTCGCTATTTTTCTTGGTGCTTTTGCTAAGAAAAGCATAGTCTTTTATTATTATACCCATTTTATTGCTAAAGCCAAGAATGCTACTTTTGGGTAAGTTCAATTTTTGAATGAAAGGAATTTTGTTATTTTTATTGCAAGCTAAAAGAATTAAGGATATTAAATATAATGTTTTTGTATTCATAATTTCCTTGATTTTTTATATACTATTTTAGTGTGTTACTATAATAATATAGTATTTTTTAGAATTTTTAAGGATTGTTAATGAAGAAATATCTTTTTTTTATTTTATTTCTCATCTCTTCTAATAATTTAATTTTTTCTTATCCACTTTCTTTTGGTGGGGGTTTTTCTTATCAATTTACTAATTATACTGATAAAACAGACTCCACTAAATTTGGAGCAAACTTTACTAGGGCAGATCACGGGATTAATTTGAATTTATTTTTTGATGCAAATTATGTACTTTTTGAAATGTCTTACAAAGAGGCTTTTGTTACTACTCACAATGGAAGATATTTCTCTTTTGGGCTTTATGGAACATATCCAATGATTTTCAAAGAACAGATTAGAATGCTTTTTCCA
The DNA here is from genome assembly GCF_000170955.2 of Borreliella valaisiana VS116. NCBI lineage: Bacteria > Pseudomonadati > Spirochaetota > Spirochaetia > Spirochaetales > Borreliaceae > Borreliella > Borreliella valaisiana. The sequence continues at coordinate 869,812 of NZ_ABCY02000001.1, forward strand.
TTGATTGGATTTAAATATGCCTTAGATTTGAGTTCTAATGGCCCAAATCTATTTTTTATAAGCATGGGGCTTGCTGCTGATCTTTTTATTCCCGATTTTGAAGGTTTATACATTAGGCCTTTGTTTATGCTTTCTATCTCTCCATTTTCTAATTATAAAAATTTTTCTGGGTTAACAACTGAGATTATGCTTGGATTAAATATTGGTTGGAAATTTTCTAATTAGGAAGTTTTATTCCTAAATGAAATGGGACATGTCTTTCTTGTCCAAAGATGTTTGCAGTGAAATTTAATTTGTGGGGAGCGTTATTTGATTTTATAACAAGAGTGCTTGACCCCCCCCCATCTAGATTAATGGCATTAGTCATGCCGAAGCTTAATGCAAAATCAATAGCTTCATTAAGAGAAGCCCCTTTGCTATTGTTAACACCCCTTCCTTCTATTGTGGCAAGAAATAAATACTTGTTATTTTTGTCAGTGCCTATTATTGTTCTTGGGTGCTTTGTCTCTTTGAAGTTTTTTTTATAATTTCCGTTTTTAATTAAAACAAAAAATCCACTAAATCCGTAATCGGAGTTTTTTATTTCGTCTTCTTTGGGGTTTAATATAATTTTATTGTGTTTTATTGCAATTTCCCCATAGTTATTTATTTGTTTTGAAATCATTTTTTTATTATATATGTATAGTCCTTTTGGAAAAAACATGTTTTGTTTAATTTCGTATGGGCTTGTGTTAATTGCAATGTCAACATTGTTGGAAATTAAGAAATGGCTTGTTGTCTGGCCTTTAAAGTAGTAATTATTTAGCTTTTTGTCGTAAATAGGTTTTGATATGGTAAATTTTAGATCTTTATTTTCAATTTTTACTAGAACATAATTGCTGTTTATGAAATAACCTTTAATAATTTTGTATTTGGCTTTTTTAGTGATTGATTTGGACAGCATTAGTCCTGATGAAATACTTAAAATCAATATTAGTAGTGTTAGTATTTTTTTATTCATTTCTTTTTATTTTATAAGAATAAATGCTTTTGGGATAGTTTGTTAGGATGAAATTTTTAATCTGTGTTGCTAATTTTTTATTTTTAAATTTCATAATACTAAATATTTGATAAATTATTTTGACATCTATATTTTTTTCATTATTTAAAATTTTTTTAATTTCTTTTTCATTAATATTATCTTGATTTATTTTTAATTTTAGTGAAATTATTTCGGTTTTTATTTTTGGATTTTTAATCTTTTTTTTGTTTATTTTGTTTAAAAAATTATTAGCTTCTTTATATTTTTTTATTTTTATATAGTATTTTGTAATTAGCAGATAATATTGTTCTAGGTCAAAATTTTTAATTTTATTTATTGTTTCTAATTCTTTTGGCAAGTTATTAGTTAAATCATAAAGCATATATAGCTTTATTAAATTTTCTGTATTTTCTTTATTATTGCTTTGTAATGCAAAAGGAGCAATTACTAGAAATAATAAAACATAAAAAGAGGATAGCCATTTCATAATTTATTATAAACTTTGATTTAAGAATAACAAAAATAATTTAAAATTATTGTTAGTATTACTTTCAACTTTTAATAATATTTGATTATTATCTTTTCTATTATAATAAGGTTTTCAATGTTCAGTTTTTAAAAAAAGTAATTTAATTTTTTGTAAACTTTATTTATTAATTTTTTTATAAAATGTAGCTTTTGTATGTATTCTTCGTTTTCTATTAGGCTTTTTATGCTTTCCATAGATTCTTCTATTGCCATTATGAAATTTTGTTTGGGTTTTAATTGGAAATTTCCAAAGCAATCTGTTTCCAGTGCTAAAAAAAGAGCATTTTTTTTGGTAGGGGAGCTTATAAACTGCATTGTACACTCTAAAAGATTTTTCATTTTTTCAGGTTCATTAATGTTTACATTGCTTGTTTCATATTTTTTTATAAAATGCCAATCTTTTCCCATGCCTTTGACTATTTCAATAGTTTCTGAAAATTTTTTATTGTTGAAAACCTTTATATTTTTATGCATCAATTGTATTTTAATTTTTTTCAAATCATCATTATTTTGGTTGTTTAATTCGTTTTTTAAAATCATTTCTTTTAGTGTTTCTAGGCTAATTTTTACTACATAAATGTTATTTTTGTATTCTGCTTTGAAAATTTTTCTTCCTATTTTAATTTCATTGATAATTTTTGTCTGTTTGGCATTTGTTATTTGTTTCTCTTTATTAGGCGTGTTTTTATGTTTAAGCTCTTCATTAAGGCTAATGTCATCAATCCATTCTTTTTTTAAGACCCCAATGGATCTTGCATACATTTTTGTAGTTTCTATAATTTCTCCTGCAACGAAATATTTTACAGAGTCGGTACTAATAAGTGAGCCGGGATGAATTATTACGTTTTGAGCTTTGACGGTTTTATATTTCTTTTTTGATGTTTTAAAACAAATGTAATCTCTCATTCCTCTCATTATTGATTTTAAATATCCTTCGTTATCAAAAACACCTTTTTGTATTATTGGTATATTCAATTTGCTAACAATGTTTTCAAGCTGCATTTGTACATTTACTATCTCTTCAAGGCCTTGTAGGTCTAAATAATTTTCCTTTGTAAAAGCTTCTTTATTAGCGGCTTTTTTAAAATCTTCAAAGATATTAACAAACCCAATTAAATCTCCCATTGGATTTTTATATTTCAAGTGGGCTTGTCTAGCTTCCATTTCTTCATTTTGGGGTAGTAGAAAAATTCCACTTGTGGATAGAAATGATAGACCTATTGTAGTTTGATAGATCGCTTGTGGATAATTGATCATTGATTCAACCAATGCTCTTGAATGTGCTGGCACTAATGGGAATAGTATCATATATTTCCCAATTTCTGTAAGTTCGTTTTTATTGTTGATAGCATCCAGAGATTTTAATATGTTGCTTGCAGTTTGAATAGAATGTGTTGATGGTTTTGAGATAAAGTCAAAGTGGGTAAAATCTCTGATTCCAATATCCGCCATTCTTAGTATTACCTCAGACAGGTCTGTTCTATATATTTCTTCTTTTTGATAATCTTCTCTTATTTGATAATCTTCTCTTTTGTAAAGTCTGTAGCAAGTTCCTTTTGAAACTCTTCCTGCTCGACCGGCTCTTTGAGTCGCTGATGATTTTGAAATTGGAACTTCTTGGAGTGAATAGGTATGAGTTTTTGTTTGGAATTTGTTTGTTTTAACTTTTCCACTATCGATTACTATTTTAATATTTTCAATTGTGATTGAAGTTTCTGCTATGTTTGTTGATACTATTATTTTTCTTTTATTTTTAGGGGTAGCTATAAATATTTGCTCTTGAGCTTCTTTGGGCATTCGACCGTATAAAGGAAGTATTATTAAATTTTTTTTTGAGTTTAATTCTTGTAATTCTTTTATAGTTTCTTTTATTTCTTTCTCTCCGGATAAAAATATAAGAATATCTCCTGTTTTTTTTTCTTTTATTACGTTTAAGACAATTTCTTTTATTTTTAATATCATTCCTTTTGGCGTGTTTAAAAGAGGAGGATTGTATATTATTTGTACTGGGTATGTGATAGTTTCAATGCTAACAACCGGTGCATTGTTAAAATATTTTGAAAATACTTTTGTGTTTATTGTGGCAGATGAAACTATGATTTTAAAATCATCCCTTTTTCTTGAAATGTCTTTAATAAGACCTAATATAAAATCGATGTTTAAACTTCTCTCGTGTGCTTCGTCTATTATGATTACGTCATATTCATAAAGCAATGTATCTTTTTTTAATTCTTGCAGAAGCACCCCGTCCGTCATTAATTTGATTTTGGTTTTTGGACTTGTAATTTCTTCAAACCTTATTTTGTAACCAACTTCTTCTCCAAGGTTTACACCAATATGTTTGGCAATATATTCAGCTATTGATATTGTAGCTATCCTTCTTGGTTGAGTTACTCCAATTTTTCCTAATTTTGCAAAACCCGCTTCATATATTATTCTTGGTAATTGGGTAGTTTTTCCACTGCCTGTTGGACTTTCAACAATTAAAACATTATTTTTTTTTAATACTCTAATTAATTCATCTTTGTATTTATAAATTGGGAGTTTGAAATCATTCATATTTATAACAAGCTGAATACATATTTCTCATTTATTTCATCAAGATTAATGTTATCAGGCAAATCAATCTTCTTTCTCTTAATTTTAGCATAAAATTTGTCGTTTTTTTTGTAAATATATATTTTGTTGCCGATTTTGTTTTTAGAAAATGCTATCATTTTAACGATTATACCCACTTTATTAGCTCTTTCGTCGAGTAGGCTGATGGCCTTCTCTAGTGTTATGTTATATGCTTTTACATCTTTTTTTAGCGAACAAGCAATACTTCCGCTTTCAGTTTTAATATAATCTCCAAAAACACCAGTTGCAGCAATGATTTGTTCATTGGTTTGGGGATGTTTGCCGATCGATTTTGGTAGCGAGAGTAATTTTAAAGCAAGCTCTAATGTCATGCTTTCAGGATCAATATTTTTAGTTGATGCTTTTTTTGCTTTTATTATTTTTAATTTTTTAGGTTTTCCCTTTTTTGTATATTCTTGAGGAGCATAAGTATCTTCTCCAAGTTGTACAATGTTTCCATAAATCGTACTTTTAAAGTACACATTAAGTCCTGTTAAAGGATCAATACCTAGTATATTTGGTTTTGATTCTTTTTCATTTATTATTTTTTCTATTTCATCTTTTTTGTACAAATTTTCTAATGGAGTTGTTGTGTTAATTGAATAATTATGTCCTTTGAATATCAGATAAGGTCCATATTTGCCAATGTTTATTGTGTAATTAATGCTATTATTTTTATTTTTTATGTTTTGACTTTCAATAACAGTTCTAAATTCAGAAGAATTAATTTTAGGTTCTAGCTGCATTACTGTATTTTTTAGTCCTTTTTTACCATTATAGAATTTGCTTAGATATTTTATTTTATCTAGCTGTCCTATTGCTATTTTATCTAATTTTTCTTCCATATTGGAGGTGAAATTTAGTTCAATTAGTACTGGGAAATGTTTCTCAAGAAGATTTATTACAGCAGCTCCTTTTATAGTTGGTATTAATGTGTTGTTAAGTTTGAATGCATACTCTCTTTCTAAAAGTGTCGATATAATTGTAGAATAGGTTGAAGGGCGACCTATTCCTTCTTTTTCCATTTTTTGCACAAGAGATGCTTCTGTGTATCTAAATGGAGCTTTTGTTTCGTGCTCGCTTGTTTTCATTTTAACTATAGAAAATATATCTCCTTTTTTTATTAAGTCAAAATTTATGTTAAGATATTCATCTTTTTCTTTGGTATGTTTAAGAAATCCATCAAAAATTATTTTTGTAAAACTTGATTTGAAAATTAAGTTTTTATATTTAAAAGTCAGTTTTATATTTTCTTTTATTGCATCTTTCATTCCAGAAATAATGGTTCTATCCCATATTATTTTGTAAATTTCTTTAGCGGTTGTGCTTTCTATTTCTATGTTTTCGTTTAGGATAAACATTTCAGAAGGTCTTATTGCTTCATGTGCATTTTGAGCCATTTTTCCTTTTTCATAAATTCTATCTTTTTTCTCTACATAGTCTTTTCCGTATTTGTTTTTTATTATTTTTATTATTTTGTCTTTTGCAATTTTAGCAATATTATGAGAGTCTGTTCTCATATAGGTGATGTATCCGTGTTCGTAAAGCTTTTGAGCATGTTGCATGATTTGCTTTGTTCCAATTTTAAGGCGCTTATTTATTTCTTGCTGAAGTGTGGATGTAGTAAATGGCTTTGGAGGTGATATTTTTATCTTTTTAGTTTCTATTGAGATTAATTCAATTTTTTGTCCATTTTCTAATTCTTTTTCAAGCTCGACCATTAAATCTTTGGTTATTATTATTGTTTTGGTGCTATTTTTAAGTTTTCCAGTTTCATTTATAAAGTCTTTACCTTCTGCTATATTCTTGCCGTCAATTTCTTCTAATTTTGTTTCAAGCAACAAATCTTTTTTTTCGTGTTTACATTGAAGTAAAATTGAGTAATAATTGGCTTTTTTGAAATTTATTCTAGTTTTTTCTTTTTCTATTAATAATTTTAATCCAACAGATTGTACTCGTCCAGCAGAAAGCCCATAAGCTACTTTTTTCCAAAGTAACGGAGAGATGGTATATCCGTATAGTCGGTCTAATATTCTTCGAGCTTCCCCAGCATTAACAAGGTTCATGTCTATATTTCTAGTATTTTTTAGTGATTTAGTTATTGCAGTTTCTGTGATTTCATGAAAGATCATACGTTTATAATTTTTAATTTTTAATACTTCTTTTAAGTGAAATGCTATAGTTTCTCCTTCTCTATCTTGGTCAGTTGCAAGATATATTTCATTGGTTGTTTTTACCAATTTTTTTAGTTTTGATACAATTGGTTTTTTATTGTTAGGAATAATGTAAATTGGATTAAATCCATTATTATAATCTATAGAAATATTTGCCCATTCGTATTTTTTATATTCTTTGGGAATTTCTTTTGCATTGTTTGGTAGATCTACTATATGTCCAATGCATGCTTCTACTAAGAACGAGTCATCAAGAAACTTTTTTATTGTTTTGGCTTTTGTTGGTGATTCAACTATTATCAACTTTTTATTTTGCATAAATTCCTTATGTTTATATATTGTATTATAATATATAAACATAATTTAAGAATTAAAAAAAAATGAGAGTATTTTTGTGAACAATTATAAAATTCTGCACACTTCAGATTGGCATATTGGGAAAAAAATTGAAAATTTTTCAATACTTAAGGAACAGAAAAATTTTTTATCTTTTCTTTTGGAATTTCTTAAAAAAGAAAAGATAGATCTTTTACTTGTTGCTGGAGATGTTTATGATTCCAAGAGGCCTGGATTTGAAGAGCAAAGATTGGTGAATAATTTTTTTTACGAGCTTTCTTTTACTTCTTGTAAGTGGTGTGTGGTTATTTCTGGAAATCATGATAAAAAAGATTATTTAAGTATCAATAAAAAACTTCTTTCACGGTTTAATTTTTTTTTAATAACGGAATATGATTCTGATGAGCAAATAGTTTTCTTAAAAGATAATGGGGATCTTAAGTTTATTGTTGTTTGTCTTCCACATATAAATGAAAGGCTTGTTTTAGGGCAAAATTTTGACAATGTTTTTGAATTAGAAGATCAGTCTTCTAGTAAGCTATTTCTTGAAAACTTAGAGAATGCTTACAGAAAAAAGATATCAAGTTTATATAATCTATTAGAAAATAAGTATAAAGGAATTCCCAAAATATTAATGGCGCATTCTTTTTTTGGCAGTAGTAAAAAGATTGATACTTTGGGAGGTAGTTATATTGTCCCTTTTAATGTTTTTGGAAATGGTTTTTCTTATGTTGCTCTTGGACATGTTCATAAATTTATGAAACTAAGGGAGAATATTGTTTATTCAGGATCTCCTATGCAATATTCATTTAATGAGACTCATGATAAATATGTAAATGTTTTACATTTTAATGATAATAAATTGATCTTACAAGAAGCATTTTCAGTCCCGGTTTTTAATAAATTAATCTTTGTTAAAGGTTCTTTAAATGAAGTTCTTGATTTTTTAACTAATGTTAAAAAAGAAGAGTCTTTTACTATTTATTTAAAAATTGAACTTAATGAGGCTATTGATACTAGTGCTGAGGAAACCATTTATAATTTAGCAAGGCTTAATTTTATGAATTTAGTTTCTATTTCTTATTCTTTACTCTCAAGCCAGCATTTTCAAGAAGATTCCAGCTTTATTGGAGAACTTGAAGTGCTTGAAATGGATGAAAAATATTTTTTTGAGAAAAAGTTAAGACGAGATTTTGAGAACGGTGTTATTAAAGATATAAAATTTAAGGAAGAAGAGCTTATTTCTCTTTTTAACGAGGTTTTAAAAAAAGGATATTTAGGCGAATATGAGGATAAATAAGCTCATATTTAAAAATATTGCTTCTTATAAAGGAGAGCACGAATTAAATTTCGATACGCTTTTTTTAAGGCAATCAGGTATTTTTTTAATTTCTGGCAATACTGGATCAGGCAAAAGTACTATTTTAGATTGCATAACTTTGGCGCTGTATGCTCGTGTTTATAGGCTTGGGAAAAAAATTGTAGATATTATATCGAAAGGCGAGACCAGTGCTTATGTTAAATTAACATTTACTATTTCTGGGAAGATTTATGAATCTTTTGTTGAGCTTAATGTAAAAAATATAGAGACCCCTAAGAGTATGTTGCTTAGTTGTTTTTTTGACAATAGGATTATTGAGGGTCGAGCTGATGTTTTAGATTATATTAAAAGTCTTTGTCGATTAGACTTTAATCAATTTTGTCAAACTGTAATTTTGCCACAAGGTAATTTTCAAGAATTTTTAACATCAACTCCTAAAGAGAAAACTGCAATAATTGATAATATTTTTAATTTGAAAAAATATGATAATTTGGAATTTTATTTAAAAAGTGACTTTGAGCGTACAAAGTTTAGTATAGATAAATTATTAAATTCTGAATCTTATGAAAAGTCAATTCTTGATTATGATGAGAGAGAGTATAAATCTCTTAAGGATTATTTGGATTTAGTTGATATTGATCGATTAGAAATTGATCTTGAAAATATTAAAAGAGCCATTTTTTTATGTAATCAGGCAATAGTGTCTAATGAGAGATATTTAGGTTTAGAAATTGAAATATCTTCTTTAGAGAATCAATTATCTTCTCAGATTGAATATCAGAATTCTTTAGAGATGGATTATGCTTTTCAAAATAAATTAAAAGAAAATTTGGATTTGGATCGAAAAATTTATTTGTGTTCGGATTTTTGGAATTTGAAAAATCTTGTTGCTATGCAAGGCGAATTATTTAATGATAACAGATTACTTGATTTAGAACTTTCAAAAGTGATAAATAATTTAAAAGAAATTGAAGATTTGGATAGTAATAATTTTAATTTTAATTATGTTAAAGAACTTTATAATAAAAATTGCAATATTTTTAATTTGAAGTTTGTTGAGAATGATTATCAAAGCTTGCTTTTAAGGAAAAATAGTCTTGAGGATGAAAAAAAAGAATTATTGAAGTCTCAAATTAAAAAAAATGATGAGATTAAAAGTATTTCGTCTGAAAAATCTAATTTTGATTTTGACAAATACGTTTACTATCAAGCATTGAAATTATTTCAAACTTTTAACGATGAGTTGATTTCAAAATATAGAGATAAGTTGGAATTTTTATTGAAATCTGCTGGCAAAGAAAGTTTTAGTGAAAATAAAAAAAAAAATAATATTAAGATTGATTTGTATAAAGAGCTGTTAAAGTGTCTTAATGATAAAAATTTTTCTATTGAGAATGATAAAAAGAAACTAAAATATATTGAGGCTGAATATAAAAATTATCAACATAAAGATAAATTATCAGTTTGTAGTTTAAAAGAGCTTTACATTTTAAATTCAAAACTTCATTTATTACAAAGTCAAATTGATGAGCTTAAATATCAGTTATCTTGCAGGCAAGAAGAAATATCTAAACAAGAAATTAATGCTTTGGAGTTTGAAAAAAATAATGCTGAAATTTTAAGATTGATTGGAAAAAATTTATTTGATAAATACATAAATTATTTTGACAGAGAAAAAATTTTAGCATTTGAAAATAAATTGGAAAAGCTTGAACAATTTAAGGTTAGGAAAAAAGATTTAAAAATTGAGATTTCTTTAAAAAATAAAGAGTTTGATCAAAATCTTTTAAAGATTAAAAGTTTATTATTAAAACTTAATTTAAATTTAAGTTTTAACGATCATTCTTCTTTGGAAAAAGAATTTAATGTTATTTTGGTTAGGCAGAAAAGTGTAGAAAATGAATGGAATACGCTTATTTTGAATCTTAAAAATTTAGAAGATTTAAAAATTAAAACCGAAACCCAAATTAAATTTATAAAGAAATCTATATTGACTTTAAAAGCGAGATTAAATGAAGAGCAAAATAGTTTTATTAATATAGTTTCAACTTTAAAAAGTGTTTTTTTAAGTTCATTTTCTTTTGAATCAGAAACCGTTTTGGAACACATTAATAAGAATAGTCTGCAATTCTTGCAAAAATTGAGCTTGTCAATTAGTTCTAAGCTTGAATTTTTATCTAGAGAGATCGAAAAGTATAAAATAAAGCTTTTAAATTTTCAAACTCTTCAAAAAAAGATTGATCAACAAAAAATTAATTTAGAGATGTTAAGAGGAGAATTAAATCTTGCTAAAGAAAGGAAAGATAAGCTAGATGTTTTAAGGAAGGTGGTTATTAGATCTTCTGGATTAAAATATTATGTTCAAACCTTTTTAATTAATGATATTTTAAGGCTGGCAAATGAGAAGTATTTAAGATGGATTTTTCCTGATTTTGAGCTTAAAACTAACAATGAGAGCAAAGAATTTGATTTTTTAATTGAAGACAAAAAAGATGTTAATAAAATAAGAACGGTAAAAACTTTGTCTGGGGGTGAAAAATTTCTTGTATCTTTAGCTTTGTCTTTAGCTTTATCTGATAAAATAAGGGATAGTGAGTTAAAAATAGAAGCTTTTTTTCTAGATGAAGGGTTTGGCAATCTTGATGAAGATACTTTGGCTCAAGTTATGCCTAAGCTTTCGAAGTTTCAAATAATGACCGGACGACAAATTGGCATAATTTCTCATGTATCTTATTTGAAGGAGATAATTAAAGCACAAATAGTTATAAACAAGATTTCTAAAATTTCTTATATTGCTATGGAAAATTTATGATCATTTATGTACAATTAGCTTTTAAGGATAAATATGAAACGTTATTTAGCAATTGATGTTGGTGGAACTAGTACCAAGTATTCGCTAGCAGATTCAAGCGGTGTTTTTTTTGATAAAAATGAAATAAGTACAGGTGCTACTTCTGACGAACAAGTAAATATTTTAGTTAACCTTATTAATTCTTACAAAGAATCAAGCGATATAGCGGGGGTTGCAATTTGTATTCCTGGGTTTGTTGATCTTCAGGGAAATGTTATTAGAGTAAATGCTATTTCTGGCTTTGTTAATTATCCTTTAAAAGAAAGATTAGAATCTTTAACCGGAATAAATACAGAGATTGAAAATGATGCTAATTGTGTAGCCTTAGCAGAAAAATTTAAGGGTAATGCTGTTGATTCTAATGATTTTATTGCTATAACTCTTGGCACAGGAATTGGTGCTGGAATTTTTACAAATGGCAAACTTTTAAGAGGAAGTTCTTTTATGTCTGGAGAAGTTGGATTTATGATTACTAGAGGTATTAGCAATAATATTCCTTTTAATTGTAGATGGGAATCCATTTCTTCTGTTTTAGCCTTAAGGAAAAGAGTTGCTATGCGCTTGGAGAAGCCTTTAAAAGAGATTTCAGGAGAGTGTGTTTTTGATCTTGCTGAGAATGGAAATATTCATGCAAAAAATGAAGTTGACAGATTTTTTGAGAATTTATCATTTGGTATCTTTAATTTAACTTTTATTTTAAATCCTGAAAAAATTTTGATTGGAGGAGGAATAAGTGCAAGGCCTGATTTAATAGATAGAATATATGAAAAATTAGAAAATTTATGGTCTTTAGAAATGGCTTTTATTAATAATAATAATATAAAAAATCTTGTAACACTTGAGCCTACTAAATTTAATAATGAATCTGGTAAAATTGGAGCTTTGTATCATTATTTTACTTGCAAAAAGCAAAATAATGTCTTTTTTTAAGGGTTGGTAAGAATTTTTAAGTTTGAATATTTGAAGCTAGTTTTGCTATAAAGTTTTCAACACTAGATTTTTGAATATTAAATTCTATTTCTACTGTATTTGGGTCTTTTATTGTGGCTTTTATGTGACTTGATATTGCAAGATTAGTTGTGTTTGCTAAGACAGTTGGAATTAACTTTTTTGACAATATTTTTACTATTGATGGGTTGTTTGTTTTGATCAAAGATTTGAAAATATATTCATTTTGATTTAGGCTGTTTATAGACAAGGTCCCACTGCTAAAAGGGATTAAATTTTTACTACTTACTATTTGGTCTGGAAGCAGTAATGCTGAATCTTGAATCCAAAAAAACATTTCATTTTTTTCTATTTCTTTAGTATATTTTGTTGTTAGTATATTGTTGTCTTTTAAGGTTTTATCTTTTTGGTTTATTGTAATACTGGTTCTAGCTCTGTTTGGGGTAATGTATATGTTTGAATTTTTGAGTTTCCATTTTGGATTTGTAAGTATATTGCCTATTGATTCTGTATTTCTATTTTTATGAATTCCCCAGAAAATATCTTTTGGGAAATTGCCCATTACCAGTAGAGCAAAGTCGTTATTTTCTTTTTTATAGCTAAAGTATAAATCGCTTATAAGTCCTAGAATGGATTTATATTTAGGGCTTAAGGAGTTGTAAATAGATCTATTTTTAATTAAATTCACATGGGCATATAAATTTGCATCAGGCAAAAGTTCCATTAAGTAATTTAGATTTTGCTTTGGAGGGCTGTAAGGCAGACTAGCGCATCCCACCATAATAAGGCACAAAATGGTAATTATTTTTGTTAATATTTTCAACATTTTTCAATTCCTATTATTGTGAACATGTCATCGTTAAGGTGTATTTTTTTCTCTAGCTTACTTTCGTTTGAAATGATATTTAAGGTTAATGTTTCAGTTTTAATATATTTTTCAAATTTATTTAGTATTTTTTTCAATGTTGCATTATTTTCTATGTATAAGTTGATTCTATCGCTAACATCAAAATTTTTTTCTTTTCTTAAATTTTGAACTTGTCTTACAAATTCTCTTGTAAGTCCTTCTAAGTATAATTCTTGTGTTATTAGTGAGTCTATTCCTATTGTAATAGAGTCTTCATTTATTACTTTTAAATTATCTTTTTCTTCTCTCTCTAATATTATATCATTTAATGACAAGTAATACTTTGTATTAGCTACTTTTATTTCGTAAGATATTCCATTTATTATTTTTATTATGTCTTCATTTTTTAGCTTGCTAATTTCAATAGATACTAATTTCATATCTTTGCCAAGTTTTTTTCCAAGTTCTTTAAAGTTTGCTTTTGCTTTGTAAGTTATGAGCTCCTCTTCGTTAGATTTTATTTTCATTTCTTTTGCATTTATTTCATCTAATATTATTTCTTGCATTTCTATTAGCATATTTTGTTCATTTTGATTTTTTGTGACAATATATATTGTACTAATAGGCATACGTATTTTTATATTATGTAATGATCTCAGCGATCTTGCCATTGAAGTTATTTTTCTTGCAAGATTTATTTTCTCTTCAATTGTTTTGTTGATGAAATTTTCATTTGCTTTTGGATAATCGTTAAGGTGTATTGATTGTTTGTCTTCATCGGTTTTTAAATTTTGATAAATCTCTTCTGTTATAAATGGAATAAAAGGCGCAAGTAAAATCATTAAAGTCTTGATTGCATAATATAATGTTTCGTAGGCGTCATTTTTGTCTTTATCATTTTCTGATTTCCAAAATCTTCTTCTTGATCTTCTTATATACCAATTATTTAATTTATCTATAAATTCAAGTAAAGATTCTATTGATTTTGTTAAATTATATTTGTCTATTTCTTTATTTAGTGTGTTTTTTAGGCTTTCAATTTCGCTTATGATCCATTTGTCAAGGGTGTTGTTTTTAACTAAGTTGGGATTTTTTGGAGGTTTAAATTTATCAATTATTGCATAAGTTGTGAAAAAGGAATAAGCATTCCAAATGGGTATTATTATGTTTTTAAGAACGTCTCTTACCCCATTGTCGCTATATTTTAAATCGTCAGCCTTGACTACAGGGCTCATTATTAAATAAAGTCTTAAGGCATCAGCTCCAAAGGTGTTTATTACCTTCATTGGGTCTGTATAATTTTTAAAGGATTTTGACATTTTTCTTCCATCGCTTGAAAGCACAAGTCCATTTACAATGACATTTTTGAATGCTGTGCTTTCAAAAAGAGAAGCCCCCAGGATTGTAAGAGTATAAAACCATCCCCTTGTTTGATCTAGACCTTCTGCAATAAAGTCAGCAGGAAATACATTTTTAAAATTACTTTCATTTGTGAATGGATAATGATTGCTTGCGTAAGGCATTGCTCCAGATTCAAACCAGCAATCTAGAACTTCGCTTGTTCTGATAAACGTGCCGCCGTCTTTGCTTGGCCAGGTTATTTTATCTATGGTGTCTTTGTGTAAGTCTTCGATTTTTTGACCGGACAGCTCTTCAAGCTCTTGTTTTGATCCAATGCAAATTTTTTTCCCTGTTTTTGAACATATCCAAATTGGAATTGGATTTCCCCAAAATCTGTTTCTGCTTATTGCCCAGTCCTTTGCATTTTCTAGCCATTTTCCAAATCTTCCTTTTTTTAAATGAGCTGGCATCCAATTAATTTTTTCATTTATTTCTAAGAGTTTAGTTTTTATTTTTTCTACATTTACAAACCATGAACTTATTGGTCTGTAAATAATTGGGCAGTTTGTTCTGTAACAAAATGGATATCTGTGTAGATAATTTTCTCTTTTGAATAAAAAATTGCGGAATTTTAGGTTTTCTATTATCTTTTTGTCAGCATCTTTTACAAAAAGTCCTTTAAAATCTTTTACTTGATTTGTGAATTTACATTCAGCATCTAAGGGATCTATTATATCTACATTTGTGTGTTTTTTAAGTATTTTATAGTCTTCTTCTCCATAAGGAGCAATATGAACAATTCCTGTCCCATCGTCAATTGTAACATAATCGGCTGTGTGAACCTTAAAAGCTCCTTTATCTTTTTGTTCTAAAAAGTAGTTAAAAATAGGTTCATATTCTATTCCTTCAAGCTTGCTTCCTTTAAATTTTTCTATAATAGTATATGAATTTTCATCATCATAATAACTATTAAGCCTTTTTGATCCAAGTATTAAAATCTCTTTTTTTATTTTGTCAAAAATTTTAGAATATTCTATTTCTTGTCCTACTGCAATTCCAAGGTTTGAGGGCAATGTCCAAGGGGTGGTTGTCCATGCTAGTAAGTATTCGTTTTTGTTTTTGATTTTAAATTTTATTGTTAATGATGGGTCATTGACTTCTCTATATTCTCCAAGATTCACTTCAAAGTTTGAAAGCGGAGTTGCAAGTTTTGGAGAATAGGGTAGTACATAATAGCTTTCATATATTAAACCTTTGTTGTAAAGATTTTTAAATACCCACCACACAGATTCCATGAAACTTATGTCCATAGTTTTGTAGCCTTTTTCAAAATCTACCCATCTTCCAAGCCTTAAGATTATATTTTTCCATTCTTCTGTATATCTGAGTACTATTTTTTTGCATTCTTTGTTAAAATTTTCAATGCCATAATTTTCTATTTCGTATTTACCAGAAATTCCCAATTTTTTTTCTACTTCGTATTCGACGGGTAGTCCGTGAGTGTCCCATCCAAAATTTCTTTTAACATATTTACCTTGCATTGTTTGATATCTTGGAATTATGTCTTTTATTGTGTTTGGAACAAAATGCCCAAAATGAGGAAGTCCTGTTGCAAAAGGTGGTCCGTCATAAAATGTAAATTCTTCACACCCTTCTCTTTGTTCCATTGATTTTTCAAAGATCTTGTTATCAGTCCAAAATTTTAATATTTTTTCTTCTATTTTAGGAAAATTTGCTTTGTTTTCTACTTTTTTAAACATATTAATATTATAATTCTCCTTTATTCTATTATTATTTCTTCTTTTTCTAAATGAATTGTTATTTTATTTATGTTTTGATTTTCAGCTATTTTGGTGATAATATTTTCTTCTATTTTTTCCTTTATTGCAGCAATCACGCTTCTTGCTCCTGAATTTTTTTTATAGTATTTTGTGGTTATGAATTTGTTAATATCTTTTTGTATTTCTATTTCAATTCCTTTAGAGTTTAATTTTGTTTTAAGGGCATTTAAGTAGTTTTTGCAAATTTCTTCTACATTGTCCTTTGTAAGAACATTTAAGATAATTTTTTTTTGAATTTTGTCTAAAAAGGACAACTTAAATCTTTTTTCAAGATCTTGCTTTATTTCTTCTTTAAAATTTTTTGTTTCTGCGTTTTTTTGTTGATTTTTGTTAAATCCAATATTATTCTCTCCAAGAAGCATTCGAGATCCAACGTTTGTAGTCATTATTATAAATGTGTTTTTAAATAGTATTTTATCTTCTTTGCTGTCAATAAGTTCTCCATTTTCAAGCATTTGACTTATTAAGTTTAATATAGAGTTGTGGGCATTTTCAATGTTTTCAAACAATATTAAAGTTTCAAATGAATTTTTTAATTTGTTTGTTAAAATTCCTCCATCGGAGTAGCCCACGTATCCTGGATTTGTGCCAATTAATTTTGAAATAGAGTTTTCTTCTCTGTAATCTGACATATCTAGTTTTAATATTGAATTTTGATCCTTAATAATTTTTTTAGATAGTTCATCAGTTAGAGTAGTTTTTCCACATCCATTTGATCCTATTAACAATATTGAAGTTAGAGGTTTGAAATCGTCATTGAGTCCAAGTTTGACTTTAATAATTTCTTTAATAAATTCGCTTACTGCATGTTTTTGCCCGATCACTTTTTGATTAATTTTGTTCTCTACTTCTTTTAATTCTAAAATTTCTTCTTTTATGTTATTTGCTGTTTTAATAGATAGTATTTCATTTATTGCTTTTTGTATATCATCCGATGTTATGATATTGTCTTTTGTAAGCTCTTCCTTTTTAATTGCACCGGCAATGTCTATTATATCTATTGCTTTATCTGGAAATCTTTTATTTATTAGATATTTGGATGAAAGTTTTACTATATTTGTAAGCGCACTTTTTTCATAGATCACCCCATGATAGTCTTCGAAATTTTTTGCAATATTTTTGATTATTTTTAGTGTATCTTTTTCATTTGGCTCTCTTACAGTAATTGTTTGAAATCTTCTGGCGAATGCTTTGTCTTTTGAAATATATTTTCGGTATTCATTGTAAGTAGTTGCTCCAATAATTTGTATTTCAGCTCTAGAAAGTGATGGTTTTAATATATTTGATGCATCAAGAGATCCTTCTGAGTTCCCAGCTCCTATTAAAGTGTGTATTTCGTCAATAAATATTATTGTGTTTTTATTTTTTTCAATATACTTAATTATATTGTTTAAACGGTCTTCAAACTCACCTCTATATTTTGTTCCCGATACCAAATTTGAAACTTTAAGCATTAAAATTGTTTTGTCTTGTAGTTTGCTACTTATTTTTTTTTGGACTATGCTTGATGCAAGTCCTTCAACTATTGCTGTTTTTCCTACCCCAGGCTCACCTATTAGCATTGCGCTATTTTTGTTTCTTCTCAAGAGTATATTTGTAAGAGTTTTAAGCTCTTCTTCTCTTCCAATCAGGGGATCTAATTTTTTATCTTTTGCAAGTGCTGTTAAATTTTTGACATACTTTCCGATTTCGAAGTTTTCATTTTCAAGTCGTATTTCTTCATCAAATTCTTTGTAGGTTTCAATTAATCTTATTTTATTTTTTTCCATGTATTCTAATATATTTTGATCTTTAAAGTCGAAGCTGGATTTACTTAGTTTATATTTTTTTAGGAGTTTTTTGTTTTTTAATATTTGATAGAAAATTTCTTTTGATCCTATTAAGGATTTAGATTTAAACTCCTTTTTAGCTTCTTTTATAAGAGTAAAGATTTCTTTATTGATTTTTGGAATCATTATTTCATTTTTTTCTATTAAAATTTTTTCTAATTTATCTATTTCACAAATAACTTCTTGTTTAATGCTTTTAAGAGTTTTGGTGTCTATGAATTTTATTTCAGATTTTTTGGGAGTAGTAATTATAGACATTAATAGGTGCCAAATTGAAACCTCTTTATTTTTATTTTTTCTTGCAATTTCTTTTGAATCTATTTCTACCAAATTTATTAAATTTTCTGTTATGTTAATATTTTTTTATCTCCATCTTTATTGCATTTATTATACCAAATATTTTATGTTTTTCCTTATATTCGAGTTTTACAGATATGTAAAATTTAATTTTTGGTTCTGTTCCAGAGGGTCTTACGGTTATTGCAATTTCGTTTTCAAGTATAAATTTTATTGCGTTTATAGGATATTTATATTCTTTGATTTCTGAAATTTCTTTTTTGAAGTTGATCTTTTTAAGAGTTTTATAGTCTAATTTTTCAATTATTTTAATTCCTGCGAATTGCATTTTTTGTTCTTTTCTCAGCTTTAACATTATTGCTTCTCTTTGAATTTCTCCGTTAGCTCCTTCAAAGTTTTTTTCTATATTAAATTCTTCATAATATCCAAATTCTTTATATATTTTTTCAAGATAATTTTTAATTGTTTGTTGCTTAGCTTTTAAATCAAGTACTAAAGAACAAATTCCTTTTATTGCTGAAAATGCATCCTTATCTCTAACTGTTTTTCCTATTAGGTATCCATGACTTTCTTCGCATGCAAAAGCAAATTTTTTATTTGGTTCATTTTTTTCCATTTCATCAATTAAGCTTCCTATCCATTTAAATCCCGTGTAAGTTCTAAAAATTTGAGAACCATATTTTTTTGCAATTTTTTCTAGCATTTGTGTTGTTACAAACGATGATATTACAAATGTATTTTTAGGATTTATTTCTTTTGAGAGTATATAGTTCATTAAAATGCATGATATTTGATTTCCGTTTAAGAATATCCATTCGTTTTGGTCTTTAAATGCAATTCCTATTCTGTCAGCATCTGGATCTGTTGCAAGTGCAATGTCACAATCTTCTTTTTTTGCAAGCTCTATTACTTTAATCATTGATGTTTTTTTTTCTGGATTAGGATATTTTATTGTTGGAAATTCGGAGTTTGGCATTATTTGACTTTTTTCCAAAAAAAGCTGTATTTTACTATTTTCAAAGAGTTTTTTTATTATGGTTCCACCGGTTCCATGTAGTGCCGTGTAGGCTATTTTTAAGTTTGTTTTTTTACTGCTCTTTTCAAAATCAGAGAATTCTTTGTTTATTGTTTTTACGTACTCTTTGTCTATTTCATTGCCGAGTTCTTTGATAATCTTTTTTTCAATACCTTCTTTTATGGTAATTGTATTTATTATGTTTTTTACTTTTTTAATTTCATTAGTTATTAGTGTGTCATGAGGAGGCATCATTTGGATTCCACCTTTCCAGTATGCTTTGTAACCATTATATTCTTTTGAATTATGACTTGCTGTTATCATAACACCAACATCACAATCAAATTTTCTTATTGTATAAGATAGTTGGGGGGTAGGTCTCAGTTTTTTGTATATATATGTTTCAAAATTATTTGAGGCAAAAATTTGAGCAGCGCTGTAAGCAAATTCTTTTGAAAAATATCTTGAATCATAACTTATTGCAACTTTGGGGTTTTTATTTATTTTAAGTACATAGTTACATATTCCTTGGCTTATTTTTTTTATATTATACGTGTTTATGTAGCATGTTCCAGCTCCAATGATCCCTCTCATTCCAGCAGTGCCAAATTCTAGATCTTTGTAAAATCTGTTTAGAATTTCTGGTTCATTATTTGTTTTTTGAATTTTTATTGCTTCTTTTTGGAAATATATATCTTCTTCAAGAAGAATGTAATTTTCCAATTTTCTTTTAGCTTCTATTTTTTGCATCAATTATCCTTTTTATTTTATTTTTTCAAACAAAGATTAATTAAATTATATTGATTTATAATGAATTATATACTTGATATAGAATTTATTATTAGATAATTTATAAGAATGTATATTAAATTTTGGTCGTTAAATTAATGATAGATTTTTTTTTGAAGTCAGAATATCTTCCTGCTGGTGATCAACCTAAAGCAATAAAAGAGATTAAAAATTCTATTTTGCTGGGAAATAAGTATCAAACATTAAAAGGTGTTACAGGGAGCGGAAAGACTTTCACAATTGCAAATATAATTAGAGATCTAAACAGGCCCGCCTTAGTTGTCAGTCATAACAAAACATTAGCAGCACAGCTTTATAGAGAGTTTAAAGATTTTTTTCCAAACAATGCCGTTGAATATTTTGTTTCTTATTATGATTATTATCAGCCAGAATCCTATGTTCCTTCAAAAGATTTATTTATTGAAAAAGAAGCTACTATTAATACTGAGATAGAAATCAAGCGAATAAGGACGGTAACGTCTCTTGCCAAAAGACGAGATGTTATTGTTGTTGCAACCGTATCTTCAATTTATGCGCTTGGATCTCCAGATTTTTTCAAAAAATCAGCACGAGAATTTTTTGTAGGCCAAAAAATTTCTATTAAAGAAATATCAGATATTTTTGTAGAGCTTTATTATGAGAGAACTTTGATAAATCTAGAGAGAGATAAATTTTCAATTAAGGGAGATATTGTTGAAATTTGGCCTAGCAGTGAGCATGGAGAGTTTGCTTATCGAATTTGTTTGGATTTTGATGAAATTGTTAAAATATATAGGATTACTTCCTTTTCTAAAAAAAATTTAGGAACTACAAATAGTTTTACTCTTTTTGCTAAATCTTATTTTGTAATTCCTTATAAAAATGTATTAGAAGCGATACCCAAAATATCTCATGATTTGGATCTTCAATGTCAATATTTTAAAGATAATGGCAAGCTTGTAGAAGCCGAGAGACTTAAGCAGAGGGTAGGGTATGATTTGGAAATGCTTAGAGAAACAGGATTTTGCTCGGGCATTGAAAATTATTCTAAATATTTGAGTGGAAGTACAATGGGAAGACCTTATTGTCTTTTTGATTTTTTCTCGAAAGATTACTTATTGTTTGTAGATGAATCTCATGTTACGTTGCCTCAATTTAGAGGAATGTATAATGGAGATTATTCTAGAAAATTGAATCTTGTTAACTTTGGATTTAGACTTCCTGCAGCTCTTGAAAACAGACCTCTTAAATATGATGAATTTGATGCATTAATTAATCAGGTTGTATTTGTTTCTGCAACTCCAGGTTTTGAAGAGAATGAAAAGAGTAGTGTGGTTGTTGATCAAATAATTCGTCCTACAGGTCTTGTTGATCCCGAAATTATTACTAGGCATTCTGATGGTCAAATGGAAGATCTTTATAGCGAGATTCAAAAAAGAGTAGCCCTTAAAGAACGAGTTTTAATTACTACTTTGACAAAAAAAATGTCTGAAGATTTAACTGAATATTTAGTAACTCTTGGTGTAAAGGCAAAATATTTACATTCAGAACTTGACACTCTTGAAAGGGTAGAAGTTATTTCATTGCTTAGAAAATCTGAAATTGATGTTATTGTTGGTATTAACTTACTTAGAGAGGGTTTGGATATTCCAGAAGTATCTCTTGTTGTAATATTAGATGCTGATAAAGTGGGATTTTTGAGATCTACTACTTCATTAATACAAACAATTGGCAGGGCTGCTAGAAATTCTAATGGTCTTGTAATAATGTATTACGACAAAATAAGTGTAGCTATGCATGAGGCAATTGAGGAGACTAATAGAAGACGTCAAATTCAGATTGATTATAATAAAAAAAATAATATTACTCCTAAGACAATTGTTAAGAAGATTCAAAATATTTTAGAAAAAGAACTTAACAATAAATATAAAAACATTAGCTATGATTTTGAAAAAAATATTTCAGGCAAGAGATTATCTAAAAAAAAGCTTATTAATAAGCTTAAATTTGACTTAGAAGAAGCTGTTAACGATGAAAGGTTTGAAGATGCAATTGTTTTAAGAGATAAAATAAAAGAGCTTAGTGGTAAAATCAGTGTGGCTCGTAATAAATAAAAGAGAGGTGTAATCTTTGTTGAAAAATTTGAAAAAAAAAATTATCGTCAGGGGAGCAAAAGAGCATAATTTGAAAAATATTGATGTGGATATTCCAAAAGATGGTTTAGTTGTAATATCTGGTAAGAGTGGCTCTGGTAAATCTTCTCTGGCTTTTGATACTATTTTTGCAGAAGGGCAAAGAAGGTATATGGAATCCGTTTCAGCTTATGCAAGGCAGTTTTTAGGTGTAATGAAAAAACCCAATGTTGATTATATAGATGGACTTTCTCCTTCTATAGCAATTGAGCAGAGAACAATAAGCAATAATCCTCGTTCTACTGTTGGAACAATTACTGAGATTTATGATTATTATAGACTAATATTTGCTAAAATAGGTAAAGCATACTGTCCAAATGATGGCAGACTAATAGAAGAGCAATCTTTAGATAAAATAGTTAATACTATTTTAAGTTATCCTGAGGGATCTAAGGTTATACTTTTTGCACCAATTGTAAGGGGTTCTAAGGGTTCTCATAAAAAAGTTTTAGAAAAAATATTAAATCAAGGTTTCAATAAAGTTAGAATAAATTCTGAAGATTATTTAATAGAAGATGCACTTAATTTAAATTTACATAAAAATAAAAAACATACCATTGAAATTATAGTTGATAGAATTAAGCTTGATAATAATGTTCGAGTTAGGCTTGCGGAATCTATTGAGACTTCTCTTGTAGTTTCTAATGGATATTTACGAGTGGAGATTGAAAATGATTTGGAAAAAATAGACAAACTTTTTACAGAGCATAATAGTTGTCCTTTATGTGGATTTTCACTTCCTTTAATAGAGCCTAGGCTTTTTTCATTTAATAGTCCGTTTGGTGCTTGCAGTGAGTGTTCTGGTCTTGGCGTTACACTTGAGTTTGATTTTGAGAGTATTTGTCCTGACACTAGTCTTTCTTTTAATGATGATGCTTTTATTACATTTAAGACAAGCTCATCTTGGTCTGTGGCTATTTTTAAAGGACTTGCCAAACATTATAATTTTAAATTAAATACTCCCGTAAAAGACATTCCAGACAAAATTCTTAAACAAATTTTATACGGTTCAAATGAAAAAATAGATTTTATTTACCAGTCTAAAGAAATGGAAGCAAAGGAGGTGGATGGGGGATTCCATTATTCCAAAAAGTTTGAAGGACTTTTACCTCTTTTGAAAAGACGATATCTTGCAACAGAGTCAGAGAGTACTAAAATTTTTTACGAAAATTTGATGTCTAAAAAAATCTGTAATTCATGCAAAGGAAAGCGTTTAAGTGTTGGAGCTTTAACTGTAAAAATCAACGGAAAAGACATTCAAGATCTTAGTAATTTATCTGTATTTGATTCTTATGTGTTTTTTGAAAACTTACAGCTTGATGTGGTGGATGAAAAAATATCTAAAGAAATTTTAAAAGAAATTAAAAATAGGCTTAAATTTTTAATTGACGTTGGTCTTTCTTATTTGTATTTAAATAGAATATCGGGCAGTTTATCTGGGGGTGAGGCTCAGCGTATTAGGCTTGCTACTCAAATAGGATCAGCACTCTCAGGTGTTATTTATGTTCTTGATGAGCCAAGTATTGGTCTTCATCAAAGAGATAACGAAAAATTAATCTCTACTCTTGTTAATCTTAAAAATCTTGGCAATACTGTAATTGTTGTTGAGCATGATGAACAAACTTTACGTACTGCGGACTATATTATTGATATGGGTCCTGGTGCTGGAATTCTTGGAGGGGAAATAGTTGCAAAAGGAACTTTAATTGATATTTTAAATAGCAAAAATAGTTTAACTGGTCAATACTTGAGTGGCAAGTTTAAAATAGATGTTCCAAGTTCTAGAAGAAAGGCAGATAAGGGAGAAATTTTGCTTTTAGGTTCTAATAAAAACAATCTTAAGAATATAGACGTAAGTATTCCTTTGGGAGTTTTTACTGTAATAACAGGTGTTTCTGGTAGTGGAAAAAGCACTTTACTTAACGAAGTATTATATCCAGCTCTTGATAGCAGATTGAAGCTTAATGGAAAGTATTGTGATGGTTTTAAAGACATTATTGGATACGAAAAAATAGATAAAATTATTCAAATAAATCAAAAACCAATAGGAAGAACTTCAAGATCAAACCCAGCAACTTATGTTGGATTTTTTACAGAAATTAGAGAACTTTTTGCTAAGCTTCCGGATGCAAAGTCAAGGGGGTTTAAAGCTGGTAGATTTTCTTTTAATGTTAAAGGTGGAAGGTGTGAAAAATGTCAGGGAGATGGGTATCTGAATATTCAAATGCATTTTTTACCAGATGTTTTTGTTCCTTGTGATTTATGCAAGGGTAAAAAATTTAATGAAGAAACTTTAGAAGTTAGGTACAAAGGAAAAAATATACACGATGTTTTAGAGATGAGTGTTTTTGAAGCTAAAAATTTTTTTGAGAATGTTCCAAAAATCCATCATTATTTAAAATTTTTAATTGAAGTTGGACTTGAATACATTAAATTGGGGCAATCTGCAACAACTTTATCAGGAGGCGAAGCTCAACGCATCAAGTTGGCTTTTGAGTTAAGTAAAAAGAGCACAGGTAAAACCTTTTACATTATTGATGAACCAACAACTGGATTGCATTTTGATGATATAAAAAAGTTGTTAGAGGTTTTGCAGCGGTTAGTTTCTAATGGCAATACAGTCGTACTCATAGAGCATAATTTGGATGTAATCAAACAAGCAGATTATATAATAGATTTGGGTCCTGATGGTGGATTGGCAGGGGGGAATATTGTTGTTTCTGGTATTCCTGAAGAGGTTTCAAAATGCGAGAATTCCTATACAGGAATGTTTTTAAAAAATCTTTTGTAATATTATTATTTTTTTTAACATTTTCTAATGTAATTTTTGCTCAAACTGTAAATGATGAAAATTCTAGAAAAAGAAGTAAGTTAACTTTAAGTCAAAAATCTTATTTAAGAGAGCTTGAACTTTCAACCGATGAAGATTTGAAAAAATGGGCTTTGCAAGAAGGCCTAAAAGAAACGGATGTTTCAAAAATACGAGAATTGCTTTTAAAAAAGTTTGGGATAGATCCTGAGCTTTTTGTCAAAGGAAAAGGACTTGCTGGATCTGGTAGATATAAAATAATAATTGAAACTACAGACAATCTTGAAAATTTCACTTATGGACTTACTAAGGATGAAAGTATTGTTTTTGAAGGAAGAGTTAATATCTTAGTTGAAGATATTAAAGAGAATAAGAAACATAATATTAAAGGTGACAGGATAGTCCTTAATAGAGGCTCTAAGAAACTTTATTCTATTGGGAATGTCGAATATATTCTTGATATGGATACCAATGAAAAGCTTTATTTTTATGGTAATGAATTTTTTGTTGATTTTGATTCTCAAAATTTTTTATTAAAAGATGGTATTCTTCAAAAAAAAATGCAAAAAAATCAAATAGATCATATTCTTTCGTTTGGAGGAAAGGTTTTAAAAAAGATAGACAATGATGTAACTATT
Organism: Borreliella valaisiana VS116; assembly: GCF_000170955.2. NCBI lineage: Bacteria > Pseudomonadati > Spirochaetota > Spirochaetia > Spirochaetales > Borreliaceae > Borreliella > Borreliella valaisiana. Next base: position 895,187 of record NZ_ABCY02000001.1, read on the forward strand.
TTGGAACAAGCTTTTGCAACAACTAGTAAAATTCCAGAGCCTTATTATTCAATCAAAGCTTCTAAAATATGGGTATTGCCTTCAGGAGATTTTGGGTTTTTGAATGCTATATTTTACATGGGAAGAGTTCCAGTATTCTATATTCCCTTTTTTTTCAGACCGGGAGATAGTTTATTTTTTAATCCATCGTTAGGCTTAAATCCCCGAAAAGGTTTTTCTGTTTTTAATACTATTTATCTTTTTGGTAATAAATCTTCAAGTGAAGATTCTTCTTTTTTGGATTTTGATTTCAATTCTGTTTATAATTCGGGTAAAAAGCCTTATATAAGAAATGGATATTTAACTTATTTTTTTGCAGAAAATTTAGCATCTAATCCTAATAAAGATTATGTCAAGTTAATTTTTGATATTTATGCTAATCTAGGATTTTATTCTGGAATTGATTTTGATTTGGGCAATACTTTAGGTCATTTTAAAACTTTGGAAGGAAATTTTGGATTAGGTTTTACTAGAAATGTTTATAGTTACGATGGAGGATATTATCCTTTTAATACTAGAACTTTAAAACAATCTCTTTTTAGTTTTTCTAATCTTAACAAAGGAGATGTATTTGGGTTTGAAGTTCCTTTTAGATATTTACTTAAATTAAAAACAGAGTTTCTTTTAAAAGATGCACTTTTTTCAGTTATTTTAGAGCATTATTCCGATCCATATGTCAATATTGATTTTAAAGATAGAATAGAAAGTGCTACATTTTTTTCTCTTTTAAATTTAGATAAAGATTTGGTTAAAGAGCAAACTAGCATTAACACTTTTGATTGGAATTTGTCTTCTTTTTATAACCGAACATTTAATGATAATTCAATCTTAGATTACAAATTAAATAATTTGGGCTTTAGATTCAAATTGTCAGAATATGAAAATCTTTATGTTAAATCTCCTTTAGAAAAGCCAAAAGAGTTTAATGATCCTACAAGAAAATGGTTTTATTTGGAGAGAATTTATGTTCCATATATTGATTTAAATTTCCAAAAAGACCTTTATAATAATCAATGGACATTTTCAGCTGATTCTAAAGAAATGATAATGCGTCCAGAAATTAAAAATTTAGAAGATAAAGATAATGACAAAAAGAGTGTGGAGGGGAAAAAGACTGAAAAAATAAAAAATTTAAATAAAAATTTATATATTCCTCCAGAACCAATAACTTTAAAAAATATTGATCAATTTGATTCTTTTTTTATTAGGTTTGGCATTAATCCTTATTTAAGAAATAATATTTTTTTTAATAATTATGGCATTACAAGTCCAAAGGACTTTAATTATGAAATAACAAATTATTTATTTGATATAAAAAATAAAACAGATATAAAAATCCATGCTGATTTCTATAATCGTTTAATTACTTTTGAAAATTTATTATATCTTAATACTGTTGAGTATAATCCTTTAAATAAAGATTTTAAAGTTGAAGATAAAGATAAAAAAAGTGAGCATTCTATTATTAATCAAGTAAATTTAAACTTGCTTCCTTTTATTAGATATCCCTTATTCTCTAGAAGTATTTTAAAGTTTGAGAATAAGTCTACTTTGTATTCATTTAATAAAAAATATGATTCCGATGCAAAATCTTTGCTTAATAAGAATAGTAGTATTTTTTTATCTGATCCGGAAACTTTTTATCAATCTTTAACAGCTTCTTTGATTTATGATTATAGCTATTTTAGTACGGAACTTTCAGGTGAATTAAAAAATAGTTTTGAAGATATTAAGGCTTCTTCTGAGCTCAAACTTTCTTTAGATTTTCCTTATTTGCTGCAAGAAGTTGGGATTGGAATTAAATATCATAAAAAGTTTAAAGAAGATGCTATTAAAAATTCTGGAATTTCTGTTGCTCAATCTTTATTAAATCCTTTGGAGCCCCAAAAACCATCATCACCTTATAAAAATTTAGAAATGTCACCTGCTTTGTATTATAAAATTGAGCCAAAATATTTGAATTATTTTAAATTTAGTTTTTTAGCCGCTTATGATCCTTTGATAAATAGAGTTTCTGAACTTTCGTTTAAGCTTAATGTTTTTGATTTTCAGGTTTTGTTTGCGATGAAAGATGACTTTGAATATAATTATGATTCTTTAAAAGGAGATTTTTTCAAGGTTGGCACTACAACTAAACTTGTTCCGTATTCCTTAGATTCTAGTTATAAAAAGGAATTATATGTTTTAAATTTTTTTGACAAAAAGCTTTCTTTTACTTTAGGAATAGATGTTGGCTGGAAAATAAATTTGCAGAAATTCACAGATAATGAACTTTGGTCTGCATTGACTTTTAAGTTTAAATATACAGAATTTTTAGAAATTTACTTTTCTACTTTTTCTGTTAATACTAAGACTTTTAGATACTTTAAAGGATATATGGATCAAATTGGTGTCGAGACTGTCAATATTTTCGCTGATTTGTTTAAATCTTTTAATTTCTTTAATTCCGAAGACAGAAAAAATTCACTTTTCAAAATTAAAAAATTTTCATCAGGCTTTAAATTTAGTTTTTATGATTGGAGATTTGTTGGTGAATATAATTTAGAACCAGATTTGCTAAAAGGATCTGATGGGATTTATTCTCCCATTTGGAGAAATAATTTTACAATTTATATTTCTTGGAATTTTTTTGCTCCTGTAAAAGCATCATTTGAAAACAATAAAGATACAAATTATGAGCTTAGCATTAATAGAAAAACAAAAAAATAATAACGGGTTTTATTTATTAGTAACATTAAATTTTATAGTTCTTGTTATTAGAATATTTATTGTTTTTTTTGTTTCGGTCCCTACTTTTGTTATGTTGAGTTTGAAAATAGACGGATATTTAATAGCTGAGCTTAAGGTATCATTGTTTTTGTTTTTAGAAAAAATTTTTAATGGATACGCTTTAAATTTAAATGAAGTTTTAGGACCAATAAAAAATTCTCTATATTTATTTTTGTACTTTGTTTCATTGTTTATTGCAAGATCTTCTTTTTTTAAGACAATTTTATTGTTGTTAAGACTAGTGTTTTGCCAATTTATTTTTACTATGTCTAAGCTATTGTTTGTAATTTGAATATAAATATATTCATTTGTCGCTTTAATTACATCGATATTAATGTATTTGGAGGGATTTGCTAAAACTTTAAAATCAGTTTTATAATCATGATTTATTTTTATCGTTGTACAACAATAAAAATAAATCATTGACATCAGAAATATTATTTTTATATATTTTTTTGTAATAATATTTTTACTTAGTTTTGTGAAAACCAAGATCTGCAATATTTTCATTTCCCGGAATAAAAGAAATTTTTCCACCTTGTTCTTCAAATTTTTTCCTTAGTTCAGTTGTCTTTTTGATTAAATTGATAGTAATTTGTTTTAAATTTTTGGCATTATAAATTCCTTTTGACCAATAGTCAATTATTAATTTACTGTCGCCAAATATGTTTGTTATATTTTCTTTTAATGCTATTTTGATTGCTGTGTACAGGGCAAGTAGTTCTCCAAAATTATTGCTAATCCCTTGAAAATTTTTAACATAATGATTTCCATATTCATTAATCAAGGATTTATCTAAGATTTTATCCAATATTGAAATCCTTTTTTCATTTACAACCCTAATTTCTACGCCCTTTCCTCTTCCTGTTCCAGAATCAAAATATATTCCAATTGGGTTATGATAAATTTTATCCCCAGCATTTAATAGCCAATTTTGAGCTTGTTCTATTGTTTTAAAACTTTTTATTTTATTATTTTTTCCTTTAATAGTAGCTTTGCATTTTTCCCAGGATTTGAAAATAATTTTTTCATTACTATTGATCAAAATGCATGCATAATATTTTTCCATATACTAGTTATTAACTTCCCGAGCACCAGAGGTTTGTTATATTACAAGCTCTTCCAAAAATTTTTTCTTCCGATTTTTTAAATTCCATTGCATCTACTATTTCTTTATTGTAACCAATGAATTTTTCTTTTAAGCTTGGTTTAATGAGCCTTTTTGGAAGTACGCTTGGGAGTATTCCTGTAATCGTATAAGACATGTAAAAATTGTAAGCGGCTGCATTTATTTCTCCAGGAGTAATTATTCCCGAAATTTCGTAATTTCTTGATACATTAAGTCCGGCTATTTTATATATCCTATCAACCACTAAAGAACAATAGGTTTTGTTATGAATTTCTTCAAGATTAAATGAATCTGTCCATAAGTTAGAAGATATTAATGGAATCATATATCCAAAATTATTGTCAATATATCTGCTTCTTCCAAAATTAATAGCTTTTTGAATTGTTCTTGTGTCTGTTATTGGAGAGAATATTTTTAGTATTCTTGATTGTACATATGTTGACAGTTTTTCATATCCTGAACCTTGAGTAGATGCTGTATCGAATTTGATTTGATTGCTTGTAATTATTGATTTTATATCAAAACTGTCATTTCCATTGAATGCAATTTTTTTAGTAGCCTCATATTTTTCTTCATCAAATATTCCTACATGTTGCCAAAAATAAAAAAACTCTGTCCAGTCTATTTTTGGTTTTATAAGTATTATGTCACCATTTGATAAAAGAGATCTTAATTTTTTGGGCGTTATTTCAATTCCTGTATTTGGATCTATTATTTTTGATATTAGATCATATTGGTTCATATTATTGGAGTCAACAGTTGTTGACCTTTTTCTCCTTCTTTTAGGTGGAGGTGATTGTTTTGAATAATACAATTCATTGTGAAGATCTGCAATTGTTTGTTTTTCAATTATTGTTTTTATTGTACTGTTTTCAACTTTTAAAAAGTACATAAATTGTTCAAAGTATTTTTTATCTTTTATTTTTAATAATTGATTTGCTATTATATGAGGTGCAACATATTCTTCCCCATCTATTATTTCTTTTGTTATTGAGTTTATATTTTCTTGAGGAAAGAATGAATTGATATGGCTTAATTGTATGTATCCTAAATTTTTATCATGGAATGTTTGTTCAATTAAGTTTAAAATTTCTTTTTCTAGGTACATTTGCGATTCTATTAATGCTGTCAATTTTTCATTATCTGAATTTGTATGATTAAAATTTGTTTTTTTTTCAAAAGCAGTATCAATTTTAATTGTTAGATTGCCATTAAGGCTGCTTTGATCTATAAATCTTTTCCATTCTGTTTCATTATTTAAATAATTTTTATAAGCATTTAAGTAGTTTTTTATTTCTTCTAGTTTTTGTGGACTTATTTTTATTTTTGCTGCGGTTTTTTTTATTAAAAAAGAATTATCGTTATTGTTTAAAATTTCTTGGATACTAGATATTGGTATTCTATATTCTGTACTAGAATAATTCTTTATTAAAGAACTTTTTAGTGGTGTTTTTTGTGTTAATATGATTTCTGATATGCTTAGATTTTTCGACTTATTATCCCCAATTAAGGAGCAAGAGAATGTTAAGATTTGCATAGTCAATATTAATACGAATCTATTAATTTTCTTCATGGTAGTATTTTAACATAGTTCTTGTTAATGTTTTTGATTTAGAGTTTTATTTTAAAACTTCTTTTTTTGTTTTTACTAATTCTACACAAATAATATTTTTTTTAAAAATTTTAATAAATAGTTGATCTTTCTTGATGCAAACTATAATATTTCAATATATAGCAATTTTTGTAAAGGAGGAATAGATGAACGGATATTTAAATCCAATAAATATATTTTCGGAAATAGGTCGTTTGAAAAAAGTTTTGCTTCATAGGCCGGGAGAAGAATTAGAAAATTTGACACCCTTTATTATGAAAAATTTTTTATTTGATGATATTCCTTATCTTAAAGTTGCAAAACAAGAGCATGAAGTTTTTGTAAGTACTTTGAAAAATAATTCAGTTGAAATTGAATATGTTGAGGATCTTGTTAGTGAGGTTCTTGTTTCTTCTGTAGAGCTCAAAAATAAATTTATATCTCAATTTATTTTTGAGGCAGAAATAAAAACAGATAGTACAATTAATTTTTTAAAAGATTATTTTTCCAATTTAACTATTGAGAACATGGTTTCTAAAATGATTTCGGGTATTGCAAGAGAGGAGCTTAAAGATTATGCATATTCTCTTGATGATTTGGTTAATGGTGCAAGTCTTTTTATTATTGATCCTATGCCCAACGTTTTATTTACCAGAGATCCTTTTGCTAGTATTGGCAATGGAATTACAATAAATAAAATGTCTACTAAGGTTAGGCACAGAGAGACAATATTTGCAGAGTATATTTTTAAACACCATCCCATTTACAAAGAAAATGTTCCAATTTGGCTTAATAGATGGGAAGATACTTCTTTGGAAGGTGGAGATGAGCTTGTTTTAAACAAAGATCTTTTGGTTATTGGGATTTCCGAAAGAACAGAGGCTAAATCTGTAGAAAAACTAGCTACTAACCTTTTTAAAAATAAAACTTCATTTAACACAATTTTGGCTTTTAAAATTCCTAAAAATAGGACTTATATGCATTTAGATACAGTTTTTACTCAAATTGATCATAGTGTTTTTACAAGCTTTACGAGTGATGATATGTATTTTTCAATTTATGTTTTAACTTATAATTCAAATTCCGGTAAAATTCATATTAAAAAAGAAAAATCCAAACTTATAGATGTTTTGAGTTTTTATCTCGGTAGAAAGATTGACCTAATAAAATGTGCAGGTGGGGACTTAATACATGGCGCAAGAGAACAATGGAATGATGGTGCTAATATTTTGGCTATAGCTCCGGGAGAAGTAATTGCTTATTCTAGAAATCACGTAACTAATAAGTTGCTCGAAGAAAATGGTATTAAAGTTCATAGAATTCCGTCTAGCGAGCTTTCAAGAGGTCGTGGTGGTCCAAGATGCATGTCTATGCCTTTAGTAAGAGAAGATATTTAATATTTAAAGCTAAAGTCAAATGGATTAAATGACTTAAAATGGGCTTTAAAAGCTGATTGTAAAGATTGGGGGTTATTATGTATAATTTACGAAATAGGAGCTTTTTAAATCTTTTGGATTTTACAAGCAAAGATATTAAATATTTGCTTGATTTATCGATTGATTTAAAAAAATCAAAATATGCAGGAATTGAAGTGCAAAAACTTAAAGGTAAAAACATAGTTATAATTTTTGAGAAAGATTCAACAAGAACACGGTGTGCTTTTGAGGTTGCAGCGTATGATCAAGGGGCAAATATTACGTATTTAGGGTCTAAAGGTAGTCAAATAGGTGTAAAAGAGTCTATGATAGATACTGCTAGAGTGTTAGGACGCATGTATGATGCCATTGGGTTTAGAGGGTTTTCTCAACAGACTGTTGAATGTTTAGCGAATTATTCTAATATTCCTGTTTACAATGGATTGACAGATGTTTCTCATCCAACCCAAATACTAGCCGATTTAATGACAATAGAAGAGCATAAAGGAAGTTTAAAAGGGATTAAAATAGTGTTTTGTGGCGATGGTAGGGGAAATATTGCCAATTCTTTATTGAAAGGCTGTGCTATTATGGGACTCGATTTAAGAATTTTTGCTCCCAAAGAGCTTTTTCCAGACTCCAATTTGACGCTTAAGGCCAGATCTTTAGCCCTAAATAGTGGGGGTAAAATTACAATTACGGATTCTAAAGAAGAGGCTGTCAAATGTGCTGATGTTGTGTATACGGATGTGTGGGTATCGATGGGTGAGAGTAATTGGGAAGATAGAATAAATCTTCTAAAGCCTTATCAGGTAAATAAAGAGATGATGAGTATGGCAAAAGATGATGCAATATTTATGCATTGTTTACCCGCTTTTCATGACTTAAATACTGTGGTTGGTAAGGATATTTTTGATAAATATGGACTTGATGGAATTGAAGTTACAGAAGAAATTTTTGAAAGTAAAAATTCAGTTGTTTTTGATGTTGCGGAAAATAGAGTACATACCATTAAAGCTATTATGGTATCGACTTTGGGATAATAGTATTTTTTATTTACATAAATTTACATAAAATTAATTTTAATTAATTAATTAATTAGGAGGAACTTTATGATAAAAATGCCGAGTAGTTTTACGATAATATTCTCTTTAATTGTATTTGTTACCATATTAACATATGTGATTCCTGCTGGTAAGTTTGATAAAGAATTTAAGCAAATGGGTGATGGATCTAAAAGAGAGATAATCGTTGCTGGGACTTATCAATTTGTAGATCGAGTTCCTAGAGGATTTTTACATCCTATTATGACTATTTTAACTGCAATGTCAAAAGGAATGGAACATGCAGCCGAAGTTATTGTTTTTGTTTTAATTGTTGGGGGTGCTTATGGGATTATTATGAAAACAGGAGCAATAGATGCAGGCATTTATCGTTTAATCAAGAAGTTGGGGCATAAAGATAAATTGCTTATTCCTTTGTTGATGTTTATTTTTTCAGTTGGTGGAACTGTAACCGGAATGAGCGAAGAGACCCTTCCTTTTTATTTTGTTATGATTCCCCTGATAGTGGCTTTAGGTTATGATAGTCTTGTTGGAGCGGCTATTATTGCTTTGGGAGCTGGAGTAGGTACTATGGCTTCTACTGTAAATCCATTTGCTACAGGAATTGCATCCGCAATAGCCTCTATTAGTTTGCAGGAAGGATTCTATTTTAGAATAGTTCTTTATTTTGTATCAGTATTAGTTGCTGTAATTTATGTTTTTATTTATGCATCTAGAATTAAAAAAGACCCTTCAAAATCGCTTGTGTATTCTCAAAGAAATGAACATTATCAATATTTTGTTAAAAGAAGTGAGCTTTCGACTGAAGATAATACTCAGAATGTTCTTGAGTTTACTTTTGCTCATAAACTAGTTTTACTTTTATTTGGGTCTATGATATTGTTTTTGATATTTAGTATTGTAAAGCTTGGTTGGTGGATGCAAGAAATGACAATGTTATATCTTGGAGTTGCTATTATAGCGGCTTTTATTTGTAGATTGGGCGAATCTGAGATGTGGGATGCATTTGTGAAGGGTTCTGAAAGTCTAATAACAGCAGCTCTTGTTATTGGGCTTGCTAGAGGTGTTATGATAGTATGTGATGATGGTTTGATTACAGCTACTGTATTAAATGCTGCTACTAATTTTTTATATAATCTTCCAAGGCCTTTTTTTATCATTTTGAATGAAATTATTCAAATATTTATAGGATTTGTTGTCCCATCTTCATCAGGTCACGCTAGTCTAACTATGCCAATAATGGCTCCACTTGCTGATTTTTTGTCAATGCCAAGATCTTCGGTTGTTATTGCTATGCAAACTGCATCTGGGCTTATTAATTTAATAACACCTACAAGCGGAGTTATAATGGCTGCATTAGGGATATCTAAATTGAGTTATGGTACCTGGTTTAAGTTTGTTTTACCATTATTTATTATTGAGTTCTTTATTTCTATTTTAGTTATTATAGCTAATGTTTATTTAATTGTTTAGACCAGAGATTTTTTTAGCTAATGAGATAATAGTAAGTAAGCTATTGTTTTATTTAAAACTATTTCTTATTAGCTTAACTATGACTTTAATCTTATTTCTTTGCATTTTTGATTATGCTACAAATTTAATGGATATTAGTCTTGATTATATCTTAAACTTGTGAAACTTGTGAAATTTTGATCTACTAAAAGTCTTAGTATTTATTCATATTAAGCAATATGTTAAAATGGATTTAAATGTATCGATTCTAGAATATTTTTTATTGTTGATTTTAGGAGATATAATCTATGTTTAGGAGAAAAGAAATATATTTTTTGTTATTTTCGTTACTTTTGTTTATATCGTCAATTATAATTTCCCACGGAATAAAAAGCATTGGTATTAAAAATGAAAATTATATTACAGTTAAGGGCCTTAGTGAAAGAGAAGTTTTGTCAACATCTTCTAGTTGGGAGTTTAGATATAGCCTGATTGGTAATACTATTAATGACATTAATAAAGTAAATAACTTGAGCTTGTCTAGGATTAAAAGCTTTTTTTTAAAACATGGATTTAATGAAGATCATATAAAAATAGGATTTATGGAATTTAACGAAGAAAATTATAAAGAATCTCTTTATAAGTATCGAGCATATATATCTTTAAATGTTCATACAAAGAATATTGAAAAAATGGAAGTGGCAGAAAAAAATATTGCTGAGCTTTATGATCAAGGTATATTGATTAGTAATAGTGGAGGGCCAAGATATTACTTTGACAATATTAATGATATAAAACCTGAAATGTTGGCAGATTCAATTAGAAATGCGAAATTGGCAGCTTTAGAATTTGCAAAGCATTCAAATTCAAAATTAGGGAAAATTAAAAATGCAAATCAAGGATATTTTGAATTTCTTCCCATTGATAGAAGCTTGGGTGACCAGGAGCGTTATCCAAAAAAAATATTAAGGGTTGTTACAACTGTTTCTTATTATTTAGATTAATATTTTTAAAATATTAATCTAAATAAAATTATAGAAGTAGCTTCTAGTTTTTGCCTTTTAATAACTTGTTAATAACTTGAAATTAATAATCTAAAAAACAAAAAGAATCAACATCAAACAATCCTTTATCATTTATCTTTAAATGCGGAACCACTGTTAAAGACTTCAGCAATATTAGATTGAAAATCTGGTGCCAATAAATTGCTATTAATCATGGTTTTATGAGTAATAATTTTCAATAATTTGATTATTGATACAAACGATTATTGGAAGCATCTTATTTTTAGTGGAAAATTTAAAATCCAAAATAGATTTTTGACTACATTTAAAATTGTTTATAGGAATTTCACTGATTAATGGAATATATCCCACTGGAATTTTATAGTGTAAAACCGGATTAATGCACGTTATTTTTAAAACATCAAAAAAATCGTGTCCATACTTTATTGCACGAGCTACTATTGAATTAATATGTCCATGTAGTATATCATTCGGATGTGCATCATCAAAACAAAACATTAAGGAATTACAATATTTTCCAGGACATTCGCTAATTAAAGGATGCAAAGATTCAAAATTTTTAGCTGCACTTCCTTCTCTAATTATTATTTTCATCCCCAAAGATAATTTATATCTTGCATCTTCTATTGTTGAACATTCATGATCAGTACTAATACCTGAAGACACATACTTTAAAATTGAATGGGGAGATAAGCCAGGGGCATGTCCATCAACAACCTTATTTCGAGTTAATGCAGAATTTATTTTATTTATGATATCAGTATCTTTGTTAATTACACCTTTAAAATCCATTACTTCAGACAAATAGTAAATATCATTTAATTCCATTAATTTATCTACATCTTGGGCATTTAATACATATCCTGAGGTTTCAAATTGCGATGACAAAGCCGGCACACAAGAAGGAGTTCCAAAAAAAATTTTAAACTCGGTTTTTTTAGAATTATTTATCATAAAATTTATGCCATCAATGCCATTGACATTTGCTATTTCATGAGGATCGCTTATTGTTGCTACAGTACCGTGTTGAACTATCAAATGAGCAAAGTTTGATGGAATAAGAAAAGAACTCTCTATATGTATATGTGCATCGATAAACCCTTGTAGCACATACTCATCCGATATTGCATCAATTTTTTTGATACTAACAGTATGACCATTTTCAATGGTCATACCATACTAGTTGGATAAATTTCTTTATTAAAGATATCGATATAATTAGCTTCAATTTTAAATAAATTCATTATTTATACCCTTCTAAAAACTTTTTATTCATAATATATTCCCATATACTTAAAATTTATATTATACAAAATATAGTGCAAAGTGTCTTTAAATTTAATTAAAATTAGATTTAAAGACACAAAAATCATCGATACTAATCATAATGATTTTTTATTGCTTTTAATACTATTTCTAAATAAAAGATTATAAAATAGCTTCTTGCTTTATTTCATGATAGCTATTTTATTTGCGACTACTCAATTATTGAAATATCATTAATAATATTTATCTAATTCTTAGTGCAAACATATAAAAAAACAAAAATTGTACAATTAGTGTATTTTTTATATATTTATATTGATTTAATTAATTTTTCTATTATTTTTGCTGAGTTGGAAGAAGCTTTTTTTAAAAACTTTTTATAATCATCATGATTATTTTCATTATTGACTATATCAGATATTCCTCGAATGATTATAAAAGGAATTTTAAAATTGTATGCTACTTGAGCCATTGCAGCACCCTCCATGTCTATTGCAATTGCGTTTTCAAATTCTTCTGGAATTTCTTGAAAATTTTGATGGTCAATGAATTGATCTCCAGTAATTATTAAACCCATATAAGGTGTTATTTTGTTTATTTTTATCTTAGAAGCTTTCCTTATAAGAGCGGTATTTGCTTTAAATTTTTTGGGGTGTTCTGGGACATGTCCAATGTCATAGCCAAATCTATGTAGATTAAAATCGTAACTTGTTGTTTCTGTAGATATTATGACGTCTCCTACTTTTATGAATTTATTTTTATTGCTATAAATGCCACTAGCAACCCCAGCATTAATTATATGACTAATTTTATATTTTGATATAATATAGCTTGTCCAAAAAGCTGTGTTTATTTTTCCAACTCCTGTAGCTATAGTAATTATATTATGATCAAGCACTTTACCAATGGTAATAGTTTTTTTTCTTCTATGTTCTTTTATTGAAATAGATTTTTTATTTTGAATAATCTTATTTATTTCTTCTATTTCTGCTTTTGTAGCTGATATTATTAAAATATTGTTTTGAAAATTTTCATTTGCTTCATTTGTTTTTGTTTCATTTCCCCAACTATTTAAAACAATAGATAAAAAAAATATTAATGTGTTTGCTATATTTTTGATCTTCATAAAGGCTCCATATATGTTTTTTATTAATTTATAAATTAATATTTTCATATTCTTATTAATTTAAATAGTATTGCAATATTTGAGAGTAAAATTTAAAGTTTAATTACTTTTTGTAGTATATTTGCTTACTGCAGATAAGGATTATTTAAATAGTCAAAACTTATGCATATCATTAAGAATATATCAATAAGCAAGCACAAGAAATGCAAGAAAGATTTAAGAAATATAAAATTTTTAAATAAAATGCTTATAAGCTTTCGCGAACTTTGAAAGAGTCTACTTTTTATGCTGAGGAATTAAACGCAAAATTATCTATGATTGATAACAAAGAAGAAAGTGAATTTATTTTGAAAGTAGATGATATAAAAGATATAATAAGATTAATAGCTTGCATAAAAATGACTCAGCTTGCATAAAAATGACTCAGTATAAAGTATTATTGAATTTACCCTAAAAGATAAAAAATGTGTGTTTTTTTACTTTTAAGCAGTTGTAGTTCCGATCATGATACTGAAACAGCAATAAAAAAACATATTGATAAAACAAAAAATACACGTATTGATAAAACAAAAAAAACATATATTGATGAAATAAAAAATTTAATAGAGGTAACTAAAGAAACCATAGACGAAAACAAAATGCTATCAATTGAGCTGGAAAGGTCAAGACACTGTAGATAGTGAAAGTGATGAGCAAGTTTTCAATATAGGAATAAGGGCTTTTAATTTTATAAATACTTTTTTAACGGATGATGAAATTGATGAATTTACAACAATATTTTCAAAACCAACACTAAAATCACCAGCTAAAGTGTTAAATAACATAACAATTTTAGAATTTAACCTGGAAAAGATAATTAATCATTTATTTCTTATATTTCTTAAAAAAAGATGTTTTAGACGAGATAAAAATTTCAGATTTAAAAAAGATCAAAAATTCTCTTGGACAATTATTCTCTATAAGGAAAATTTTTTCAACAGCTATAAAACAGCTTTTATTAGATTATCAAAAAAATAGAAGTTTTATAAAAACAGATGATTCTAAATTAAAAACCTATTTTGATGTGATGTTAAATCGTTTTAATGAGAAAAGCAAAGAGGCTAATAATCTAAAAACAGTCATATTATCAATATCTATATAAGTTAAAAAATAAAAAAAAGAAGCATTAAAAATTTATTCATGATTAAATATACTATTATTTAAATAAGCATTTCATAAATATTCTCCTTGAACATAGTTCAATCTTTAGTATAATTAAATATTTAATATTATATTAATATCATTAAAAAATTATATTAATATAATCCAATAATATTTTTGTTGTGAAAAGTTTTACAACATTTTAAACTTTTTTAAAAAATCTATTTTATATATTCTTGATTGGTTTTTGTCAAATTTGCTATGTAATTGTAAAAGAAGAAGCTAACGCAAAAAAAGAAAAGTATATAAAAAAAATGGCAGAAGAACCTTCAGACCAATACGGAATGTTGGCTTTTGATGACTTGAGTTTGGGAAAGGGCACAGAATCAATATCCGACAATACTCATAGATCTATATAATGTATAGAAGACATACTTATACCCTTTTAAGTCTTATTGATGATAAAGGGCACAGAATCAATATCCGACAATACTCATAGATCTATATAATGTATAGAAGACATACTTATACCCTTTTAAGTCTTATTGATGATAATGAATTAAAGGAATTTTCAAATATTATAAGGATCACAAACAAAACAAATTCAGTACTCTCTAGCTTTAGCGACCTTGGGGGTGTTCTTGACGTAGTTACTGATCGATTATACCCAAAAAAATCTAATTTAGATAAACTAAATACTTCGGATTTAGAAAAGATTAAAGAATCATTTGAAAAAATATTATCCATAATAAAATCTGTTTCAGAAACATCAAAACAAATTTTATTAGATTACCAAAATAATAAAAATCTTATAAAAACAGATGTTGAGAAACTTAAATCTTATTTAGATATACTTTGCAATCAAATGCGAAAAAAAGCTATGGAAGCAGAAAAGCTACAGAAGATCATATTATCAATTAAAAACCTTTAGGTGTTTATACAGTGGGGATATTAGTATTGAAATTTACATAATGTTAAAGATTATAAATAATTTTTCATCTATTTAATTGTACAAAAATTTCATACGTCTAAACTATGATTTTTAAAATCATAGTTTAGAGATAGTTATTCTCACAAGCAATTGATTATAATTTCAACTTGGTCAAAACTCATATAGCTATTTAAAATTTTATTAATTCTTAAACCTCATCTACTCTTTCCCAAGAATTTAAAAATAGATAAAAAATTGTGTCAATTGCAATTATTATTAATGTAAGAGTTAGAGAGCCATTTGTAAGTCCTTTTGCCTTTACTTCGGGATAAAATTTTAATAATCCGTTTATAGATAGATAGCTTGTTAAGCCAGCTAATAATCCAGAAATTAGTCTTGATAGAGGATGAATGATCCATAAAGATTTTATTTTTATTTTAAAATAATAGTATAATAATACATTAATATATTGAAATAAAAAAAACAAATATGTTCCGATTAATACTGTTGCTATGTACTCAAAATTATAAAACAGTATTTTTAAATGAATTCCTAATTGGTCTGATTTACTATGGTTAAATCTTAATGTAAATTGAATCATAATAGCAAAGGTCATTTTTAGTAAAAAACATAATATTACTGAATCTATTGCTTCTTTTTTGTTATATTTTTCTGTTATTAAATTTAAAGAGAATAGTGTTGACAAAAAAATAATTCCTGATGTATTTAAATAAATTCCAAATGTTTTTAATTTGTTTAGTATAACAATATTTGATATTACTGAAAGTATTGCATTAAAGCAAAAAAGACCCAATTTACCAAAAAATCTATAAAGTATTCCTAAGCTTACGTATATAAAAAGTGATATTCCCGTCCATAAGCCCAAATCAAATAGTTCATTAGCCATAATAAATTATATCAGATTAATACTTACATGCAATATTGAATTGATATTTTGTAAGGCATCACAATTAACACAAACGGATACAAGTTGAATAAAAATTATATTATCTTATCCATGTTTTTATATTTTAGCTTTTTATATTGATAATACCGATAATTAGTCTTTTTTTTTATGTATGACGAACTACTATTTTTAGTACGAGCTTTTTCAAAATAAGAGAATTATACCTTTTTTTACAATTGGTCAATAATTAAAGTGCAACAAAGGTGAAATATAATTAGATAAAGTAACTTTAGTTTAGCATTCTGATAATATAAGTTACTTGATGTTAGGCTTACACTAAAATTAACTTAGAATTAGGAAATTTGAAAGAAGATAATAAAAAATTAGATACTAAAATAGATAATTTAGATAAAAAATTGTTAACACTTAAATTTGAGACTAAAAATTTAAATAATTCGGTTAATGAGTTTAGAGTTAAGATGAAAAGCTCCATTAATAGAGTTGAAAATAGATTAGATAAGATTAGATAAAATAGAATCCAGTTTAAAAAAATCAGATGAAAGATATATGATTTTCTTTGCCAATAGGGCCTTAGATTTACTTAGAAGAGAGAAATTAAAAAATAATAATGAATAACAGCGGTAAAATTATTATTTTCATTTATTCTAGATATAGAGGAGGATAGCTTAATATATATATATATATTAAGCTACCTTTGGATTTAATATTAAGGTTTTTATCAATTTGCTTATAATCATATTGCTTGCTTTATGAGCTACTCATGTAGTATTGATGTTAATTCATTCTGAATTTTTTCTCTTACATCTTGAAAATCAAATTTTATTGAAACATATTATAAATATCTTCAGTTAATTTAGAAAATCCTTTATTATTAGGTATTTAGAATTTAGATTACAAGACGTTAATCATGCAATTAATACTATTTATGAAAACAAATTTTTTTTCATGAAAATATTCTCCTTTTTTTAAAAATCAAGAATATAAAGGATACTACTTTCAATTTTATTATATATGCTGTTTATAAAATAACCTTTATGTTCTCCATGAATAACGTGTTGCTTATTTATTTTAGGACTGTTGTTTCTAAGTTAAAACTTTTTCCATTCGTTTATAAATATTTTCGTGTTTATCTTTAAATTCATCTATTAAATCTAGAATCCAGAAAGTTGTTGACTTTAGAATTGAGATCCATAAACCATATTTTGTTTTTATACTGTAATTTTTAATTTAGATAGAATATTCTAATTATTCATATTCATTTTTAATTTTGCGTCCGGTTTCAACTAATTTGGTGAATTCAAAACCGTTAAGTGAATCCTTTATCTTTTTAATTACCTTTCTACCTTTTTTTCTTCATCTTTATCCTTTTGAGTTTTCTCTATGCCATATTCATAAAATATAAGTATATTGCCGTTTTATAAAATAATAAGCATAGTTCTTTTCTTAGTATTTTATACTTAAATTTTGTTTTTTATTTATAATATACTTCTATTTTTAGAACTTTTTTTTAAAAAAAAGTTGTTTCCCTCTATTTTATTTTTGTTAAAAATTTTAAAAATAAAAAAATGTTTTTAAAATTTTTTATGGCATAAATATAGAGATTCCTAGATCTAAAATAATAAATTCTTTAAAAGAAGTTGATAATTTATAGTAAATGCTATAATTATTAGGTATGAAATCAATTTCAAATTTTAAGGTAATTAGGGGAAAGATTGGGTAAAGAAATGCATTAGTTGTTTTTCCTATAAATATAGTAGTTCTTAGAGTTAAATCGATTTGGGTTCCAATGAAAAATTTTATAGTAAGTGTATCAGCTAGAATTGAATATTTAGCAATGTAAATAGTAAGAGCCAAGTTGAAATAAGTATTTGAAACGAAATCTTTATTTATTGGAATAGTAAAAAAATTTATGGGACTAAACTGTACTTCAATCCATTCGTTATAAGATGTTAATATCCCTATAAAGGCAATGTATTTATAGTTTTCATTGTAAAAGATAGGATTTATATAATTATGGTAAACTATACCTATTTTTATTTTTTTTTTAATTATATCCTCTTTGAGAAATTCCCAGTGAGAAGCAGTTAATTTATATTGAAAGCAAAATAAATTAATACTGCACATTAAAAAAAAGAATGATAAAATAGCAACATATTTCATTTTAGCAAGTTAGTTTGTATGCAATAATACAATAATATTATATACAGATAGTTTTTCAACTATCTGTTGAGGT